>JAZNJS010000059.1:0-29672 GCA_045578185.1 Clostridia bacterium | reverse complement strand
GACAAAGCATAACGAATAGACTTCTCTCTTCCCTGATTGAAAACATAATCCAAATCACAATCCGGGTCATCTTCTTTGTGGTTTATTGTTGCCGGGATATAACCCTCATTAAGTGCAAAAGCACTGATAATTGCCTCAATAGCACCAGCAGCACCCAAAAGGTGACCTGTCATAGATTTAGTAGAGCTTACAGCTAATTTATATGCGTGCTCACCAAATACCTTTTTGATAGCCGCAGTTTCAAACTTATCGTTATACGGTGTAGATGTACCGTGAGCATTGATGTAGTCAACCTCTTGGGCGGAAATTTTCGCATCATCAATAGCTTTCTGCATGGCTCTTGCGCCACCCTCACCATCCGGTGCAGGCGCTGTAATGTGGTGCGCGTCATCTGTAGCTCCGTAGCCAACAACTTCAGCAATAATTTTTGCACCGCGCGCTTTAGCATGTTCAAGCTCTTCCAGAACAAGAATTCCGGCTCCTTCACCCATTATAAAACCGTCACGGTTTTTATCAAACGGGCAAGATGCGCCCTTGGGGTCGTCATTATTAGTTGAAAGTGCTTTCATAGAACAGAAACCAGCATATGAAAGCGGTGTGATTGCAGCTTCAGCTCCACCGGTAAACATTACGTCTGCATCGCCGTTTCTGATAGCACGAAAAGCCTCACCAATCGCATGTGTACCTGAAGCACAAGCAGATGTGATGCAGAAATTAAGGCCTTTTGCGCCGGTCATAATCGCAACCTGACCTGCAGCCATATTGGAAATCATCATAGGAATAAAGAACGGACTTACTCTGCCCGGACCTCTGTCCTTTAATGCAGCCGCCTGATTTTCAAGCGTCTCCATACCGCCGACACCTGATGCAACGATAACACCTACCTGATTTGCATCTTCCTTTTCCATATCAATTCCGGCATTTTCTATAGCCATTTTCGCTGCTGCCATAGCATACTGAGTGTATCTGTCCATACGCTTTGCTTCTTTTTTATCAAGAAACTGCTCCGGCTCAAAGCCTTTTACCTCAGCACCTATTTTACAGCTGAATTCTGTTGTATCAAAACGTGTAACCAAGTCAACGCCACACACACCTTTTTTAATATTTTCCCAAAAAGTTTCTGTGTTGTTGCCAACCGGAGTTATTGCACCCGTTCCGGTAATTACTACTCTTCGCATAAGTGTTAACCTCCAAAATATATAAAAGCCTTTTAGCTTTATGTGCATTTTTTCAAAAAAGTCCCGTTTTGGACGGGACTTTTTTGATGTATCCTAATTCATCATTATTACGCGTTTGCTTTAATATAGTTGACTACATCGGATACAACTTTGATGTTTTCTGCCTCACCGTCGGGAATTTCGATATCAAATTCCTCCTCGAGAGCCATAATAAGTTCAACGATATCCAGAGAGTCTGCACCCAAATCATCAATGAAAGATGCCTCCGGTACTACTGCGCTTTCCTCAACGCCTAACTGCTCTACGATGATGTCTCTTACTTTCTCAAATTCCATTTTAATTCACCTCCATAGAATAATTATATTACATTACAAGGCCGCCGTCAATATGTATAACCTGACCTGTAACATATTTAGCCAAATCACTTGCCAAAAAAGCAATTACGTTTGCAACGTCTTCAGTTTCACCGAAGCGTCCAAGCGGAATGGATTTAAAATATTCCTCTTTAACTGCATCTGTAAGCTTATCCGTCATGGCAGAGCGGATAAAGCCGGGAGCTACCGCATTACAGGTAATGCGTCTTGATGCAAGTTCCTTTGCTGTGGTCTTGGTAAGACCGATAAGACCAGCTTTTGATGCAACATAGTTCGCCTGACCGGGATTACCCATAACTCCAACGATGGATGCAACGTTTACAATTGTTCCGCTGCGCTGTTTCATCATAGGACGGCTTGCTGCTTTAATAGTATGAAAAGCACCTTTTAAGTTGATGTCTAAAACATCGTCCCAATCCTGCTCTGACATTCTCATCATAAGGCCGTCTTTGGTAATTCCGGCATTATTTACTAATATATCAATTGTGCCAAATTTGTCAATAGTATTTTGAATAATTTTTTCAACTTCATCATAATTTCTTACATCGCCTTTAAGACAGATTGCGTTACCACCGGCCTCGTTTATTTCGCGCGCTGCATCGTCAGCATCGGTTGATGATGCAATATCATTAATTACAATATTTGCACCCATAGAGGAAAGCTTTCTTGCAATATCACGGCCAATTCCACGACCTGCACCTGTGATAATCGCGGTTTTACCGGTCAAATCTAACTGAATACTCATTAAAACACCTCACATTACTTTACTGCTGAAAGAGTTGCCTCCAGCGATTTCATATCTTCAACATTATATACAACAGCATCTTTGTTTATTTTGCGCATAAATCCGCTGAGTGCCTTACCGGGACCAACTTCAATAAATGTATCAACTCCGTCAGCGAGCATACGGTTTACGCTCTTTTCCCACAGTACGCTTGATGAAACCTGGCGCACCAAAAGCGGCTTAATATCTTCGGCAGAAGCTACATAGTCAGCAGTTACGTTTGTAATAAGCGGAACTTTCATCTCGCCAAAGGTTACATTTTCCATTTCCTTTGCAAGCTTTTCGCCCGCACCAATTAACATACTGCAATGAAACGGCGCACTGACCGGAAGCATAAGAGCACGCTTAGCACCCATTTCTTTTGCTATCTCGCAAGCCTTTTCAACTGCAAGGGTTTCACCTGCTACGGTAATCTGTCCCGGGCAATTGAAGTTAGCCGGAGATACTATGCCGAATTCTTTTGCCCTTTCACACACAGCATATACAGATTCATCATCCATTCCCATAACAGCCGCCATAGCGCCTTTGCCTACCGGAACTTCCTCCTGCATATACTTACCGCGCTTTCTCACAAGTTTTACTGCATCTTTAAAATCTACGGACTCTGCAGCAACATGTGCTGAATATTCACCTAAGCTAAGACCTGCAACAACATCGGGGCGAACTCCTTCTTTTTCAAGAATGCGGAGCGCTGCCACGCTCATTGTCACAATAGCCGGCTGTGTATTTTCGGTAATTTTAAGTGTTTCTTCGTCACTTTCCCATATTAACTTTTTCATATCCATTCCAAGACTTTCGCTTGCAATATCAAAAACCTCGTCTGCAACTTTAAA
Source organism: Clostridia bacterium (assembly GCA_045578185.1). Taxonomy (GTDB): domain Bacteria; phylum Bacillota; class Clostridia; order UBA1381; family UBA9506; genus RGIG1666. The sequence goes on along the minus strand of JAZNJS010000059.1, from coordinate 26,503 downwards.
ATTCTCAGCAAGCTCCTTACCCATACCTACTGTCTGGGCACCCTGACCTGAAAATAAAAATGCTATTTTACTCATATATTCACTCTTTTCATATGTAATCAGATTTTCATAACTAACGAAGACCAGGTAAGTCCGCCACCAAAGCCTACAAGACCAATGATATCACCTTTTTTGGCTCTGCCCTCTCTTATTGCCTCACAAAGAGCAACAGGCACACAAGCACTTGATATATTTCCTGTTCTGTCAATGTTTGAATATACTTTATTAGGGTCCATATTAAGTCTCTTTACTGATCCTTCAACAATTCTGATGTTTGCCTGATGCGGAATAAGCAGGTCTATATCTTCTATTTTAAGTCCTGCCTTGTCAAGCGTACGCAGCATTGACTCACCCATAATACGCACTGCGAACTTAAACACTTCACTTCCGTCCATCCAGAAGGTCCTTTTCTTTTCTCCGCCTCTGCGTGCAATGTCTTCTTCAGAGAATTTAAGACTCGGAATTGATAAAACCCCACCTTTTTCTCCGTTGGCACCCATTTCAAAAGCCAATATTCCGTCTCCGTCTTCGCAGGCAGTTACAACTGCCGCACCGGCACCATCACCAAAAAGCACGCATGATGTGCGCTCTTCCCAGTCGGTATATTTAGACATTGTATCGCTTCCGATTACCAAAATATTTTTATATGAACCAGCTTTTATAAACTGCTGCGCCATAATCATAGCGGACACAAAGCCCGAGCAAGCAGTATTAATATCAACCGCACCTGCATTAACTGCACCCACTGCTGTCTGCACCTGACAAGCTACCGTCGGAGTTACAAGTTCAGAAGAAACTGTAGAAACTAAAACCAGCTCAATATCTTGCGGGTTAAGTCCAGAATCTTCTATCGCCTCTTTTCCTGCAATAACAGCCATATCTGTAGCAAACTCATCATCACGCGCAATGTGGCGTTCTTTTATCCCTGTACGTTTTGTAATCCATTCATCAGATGTATCTACCATTTTTTCAAGGTCAAAATTGGTCAAAATACGATCCGGCAAATACTTACCGACACCAATTACCTTAGCGTTCATCCCGTATCCTCCTTTTATTCTGTAAGTTCGAGACGGATTTTCTCATTAACTCCCGACTCTGCAAAAGCCTTTGCACTCTTAATTGCATTGTAAATAGCCTTTGCATTTGAGCTTCCGTGTGCCTTGATTACAGCTGCATCAATTCCCAACAGCGGCGCACCGCCATACTCGGCATAATCCATCTTTTTTTTAACCGACTTAAGACCGGGTTTTAATACCATTGCACACAGTTTAGTAAGTAAATTCTTCATAAATACCTGTTTAATCATTCCAAACAAAGCCAGCGCCATACCTTCCATAAGCTTTAAGACAACATTGCCTACAAAGCCGTCACAGACAATGACATCAGCATCTCCGTACGGAATGCGGCGTGCTTCAATATTGCCAACAAAATTTACGCCGGCATTTTCAAGCTGCGGATATGTTTCTTTCAAGAGTTCATTGCCCTTGGTCTCCTCCGCTCCTATATTAACAACCGCTACACGCGGATTATTCACTCCCATAACTTTTTCAGCATATAATGAGCCCATCTTTGCAAACTGCAAAAGATGTTCTGCTTTGCAATCGGTATTTGCGCCCACATCAAGCATAATGCTGCCTGCTCCAAGATTTGCAGCAAAAGTAGCAAGAGCAGGTCTTTTTACGCCCTCTATTCTGCCTAAAATTCTAAAAGCACCAACAAAGTAAGCACCCGTATTACCGGCTGAAACAACCGCATCAGCCTCGCCGTCTTTTACAGTCTGGAGAGCAACAACCATAGAAGAATTCTTCTTCGCTCTTATAGCGCTTACAGGAACATCATCATTAGCGATGACCTCATCGGCATTCTTTACTGTAATTTTACCCTCAGGATAGTTTTCTTTTGACAAAATTTCCTTAAGTTCTGCTTCTTTACCCACGAGGATAATCTCGGCGTCTATTTCATTAACTGCCATCACGCAGCCTTTTACAATCTCAACCGGCGCATTGTCGCCGCCGTAGCCGTCTACAACTATACGCATAACTCACCCTTCTTTATGTATAAACACTACATATTGTAGTGTCATCACCTACAATAACACTAATTATATTATAAAGTCAATTATTTTTCAAGTTTTTTGTTGAAAAAATTGAAAATATTTTCCGCATTTTTTTGCGAAATGCCTTTAATTTGCATAATATCCGTTATTTGTGCATTTTTAATAGCTGACATCGTTTTAAAGTGTTTAAGTAATTTCTTTCTTGTTGCAGGACCTATGCCTTCAATCTCTTCCAAAACAGAGCCAGTCATAGTTTTTTTGCGCAGTTTTTTGTGGTAGTCAATGGCAAAGCGATGCACCTCGTCCTGAATTCTTGTTATCAGCGAAAATGCCTCTGACGACTTTTTAACCTCAACCTCCTCATTATTTACATTAATAAGCGCTCTTGTTCTGTGCTTATCATCTTTGACCATACCAAAAAGAGGCACATCCTGATCAATAAGCTCCAAAAGTTCGGAGATTACACTAAGGTGTCCCTTGCCGCCGTCTAAAAATATACAATCAGGCTTCGGAAGAAATTTTGCTTCGTTTTTAGAAAGTTTACCCTCTTCTATCAATAGCTCTTCCTCACGTGCATTTTTAAAGCGTCTGTATATGACCTCTGCCATACTTTTATAATCGTCACTACCTTCCACAGTGGCAATTTTAAAACGACGATAGTAGCGCTTTAAGGGTTGTCCATCTATAAAAACCACCATTGAGCCGACACTGTCTGCGCCGCTAGTGTTTGAGATGTCATATGCTTCTATGCGATACGGCGGAGATGTTAGCGCCAGTTCATCTTTGAGCTTTAATATAGTTTTGCTTATGCTCTTTTTCTCATTTGAACGCTTGAGGATATAATCCACAGCTGCTTGGCGTGCGTTTTTGTATGCCATCTCCACTACTTTCTTCTTTTCGCCACGTTTAGGAGATGATACTGTAACCTTACTACCTTTTTTCCGACTAAGCCATTTGGAAATAAGCCCCATATCCTCACATTCATACTGCACATAAATATTTTTCGGTATATAACTTGCCTCGTGATAAAACTGCTTTAAAAAATCGGAAGCTATCTCCTTCTCTTCCATATCTTTCGTCTTATCCAAAATAGCAAGGTGTCTTCCCACAAGACGACCCCTGCGAATGAAGAACACCTCTGCAAAGGTTTTACTCTCCTGACGATAAAAACCGATTGCATCTTCATCCGCCTGTCTTTCAGATATTATTTTCTGCTTTTCATCTATTCTTATTATGCTATCAAGTTTATCCCTTAATACTGCCGCCTTTTCAAACTCCATATCATCGGATGCCTGATACATTTCTCTTTCCAGTTTTTCAATCAGTTCATCATGGTCGCCGTCTAAAAACTGACACGCATTAGATATCATTTTTTTATATTCACTTTTAGAAATACGGTTTTCGCACGGAGCTATACACTGCCCGATATGAGCGTTTAGGCATGCTCTCTTTTTGCCCATATCACGCGGTAATTTGATTTGACAAGTAGGAATTTTATAGAGCTTACTCACCATATCAATAACTTCTCTTACTGCAGCGCTGGAAGTATAAGGACCAAAATACTTGGCCCCGTCTTTTTCCATCTTTCTTGATAAAAATATCTTTGGGAAGTCTTCCGCTATTGTTACCTTGATATAGGGATAATGCTTATCATCCTTTAAAAGTATATTATAATACGGGCGATGTTTTTTGATTAGGTTACACTCTAAAATTAAGGCTTCAAGCTCGCTGTCGGTAATTATATACTCAAAATCCGCAATATTAGAAACCATTGCTCGCACCTTTGGCGTGTGACGCTCCGGACTTTGAAAATATTGTCTTACACGGTTTTTAAGTATTTTCGCCTTACCTACATATATGATTTTCCCGGCCGAATCCTTCATAAGATAAACACCCGGTTCTTCCGGAATGTTTGATAACCTTTCTCTATCCACCATCGCCCCTCCTTTTTCGTTTGTATTATAATAAATATTATAATAAAATTTTACATTTGAGTCAACAGAATAATATCTGCCCTATGCGACTAAATTCAACATGGATTCTCATTAAAAAACCGCCCAAATGGGCGGTTTTATCAGTTGCTCTGTACAACCTCTATTGTTTTTATATGTTTTTGACCTTTAATTTCTTCATAATAAACGTACACATATGTTCCCTTCATAACCATTGGATTTTCAGGGTCTTTGTTAAACGCAGAGAGCTCTTTTTTGCCTTTTTCGCTGATAACAAATTTATAATCTTCTTCTCCCGCTTTTACAACCATTGCTTTATCCGTTAATGATACGATTGTTCCCTCAACACCCAACTCATCTCCCGGCAGTATGCCACCTGCAGTGCTATTGAGATTTGGATTAGGAGTTGCAGTTTGTTTAGGGATATAGGATTTTGATGCGCAACCTGCAATAACAAACGCTGCTATAACCAATAAAATCAAAAGTGCCAATACTTTTTTCACTAAAATCTACCTCCGTTTATTTTTGTCCGTACCATTTGATAATAGTAAGTGATAATATAGCTTAATACATAATCATATATAACAAAAACCGCCTCCGATGCTACAATTAAAGCAGGCAAATATTTCAATGCAATCAATACCGTCACCGACTCCATAGCCGGCAGGAAAAAGGCATTGAATATAAAATATGAAACAATTAAAAACAGATTAAAAATCAAAAGTTTTATCAGCCATTCTGCTCCCCTTTTATTTATGCGTTCAATATACATTTTTACAATCGGGTAATATCCTAAAAATATAAAATAAATTATAACCATCATTTTTTTAGGTATCAACAAGAAGGCTAAAATACTTACACCTATATAATGAACCGCGCCGTATTTTGCTCCGTACTCAGCTACCGTTATTGCTCCAAAAACTGATGTTATAGCCAAAATTGCAATTTTCGCTGTAGGCAGGACAGATGCCCCAAACAAAGTCACGACTGCAAGCGCCATCAGTATTGCGGAAAAAGCTATTCGTTTAGCCATATTTACCTCCGTTTAGCAGCAAGAAATCAGGTCTCCGCCCATACATTCACAACAACAGTCCGCACAGATAAGATTTTGACAACAATTACACGCACTTGTTGTATCTGCATTTCCCATACCAAAACCAACATCTCGATAACGCTGCGTCTGGGAAATGTAACTGTTTAATGCCGCTCTGTACTCAGGATTAGCAGGTTCCATATTAACCGCCTGACGGATAAAGTTCATACCCTGCTGATGCCAACCTTTTTTCATAAAAATATTGCCTTTTAAGAAAAACCATTCAGCAGTACGATTCGGCATCGCATCAAGCTGCATTTCTGCCTCGTCAAGTCTACCCATATTTATAAGGTTTCTTATCTGCATAAAGTTTCCCGCACCGCCTGTTGAACCGTAGGATGCACCGCCACCATAGCTTTGCTGCGCACCGTTTCCGGTAAGTTGCTCATACGCCTCATTTATTTCTTTAAACTTTTCTTGCGCAAGATCGGCCAGGGGGTTATTTACATAATTGTCAGGATGATACTGCTTGGCAAGCTTCCTGTATGCTTTTTTTATTTCCTCGGGAGAAGCATTTTTGCTCACACCGAGCACTTCATATGGATCTTTCATCGGTCGTATTCTCCTTTTTTATACCGCCGCAAAATACTTTTTCTACACTATCAGGTAACCCCAGATAAATAATATTATCTAAAATCGGTCGGTTTCTTTTTATATTTAATAATTTATAACTGTTTGATACATCACTTAGTGTAAACATTAAAGACTCTTTTATTTCATCCGCATTTTCATTGTCTTTATTTAACAAAAAGGGATTAAAGCATTTTTTCTTTTTGTCCTTTTCCCTGTCTTCATACGCATCTAAAATATATATGAATCTACCGAGCATATAGCCCATATGTGACAATATTCTTTTTTCAACCTGCTCACCATCCGGATAGTTGTTAAATACGCTAGACAACACAAGACCAAACTCATTTGCAAGACGATCAATTTCACTGCATTTTTCTTTTTCAAGCAGAGACAGCTTGTCAAGATGCATTTTTATCTCATTAAATAGCTCTCCATGGCGCTTTTTAGCTTTTCTCTTTGCGCCCCAGAAAAGCGGCATACATAATAGCGCTTTTAAAGAACGCTCGTCGTGCCAGTCATCTGACAACTTCAAATAACCAAGCATCACATTAACCGCTGCCGCATACGATAGCTCATCCGTCTTCTGCGCTGTCGGTTTTTTATTAAAAGGACTTACGATGCAACGCTCGGGTAAAACCTCTGTCTCTTCACTGTTAACGGAAGAAAGCACGAGCGCCAGAAAAGTCACATCATAACTAAGACCCATCCTTGAAGCGAAGCCGTATTCACTTTTAATAGTTTTACACAATCCGCAATAATAAGAACGAAACATATTGTACTCGCGCACACGAAGCTCGTCCTTTAATATTCTAATGTATCCGAACAAAGACTTCCCCCCGTCTCGCATTTATTATCCGGTAAATATTTTATCATAAAAGTTTTGAAAAACAAATCAACAAATTGTTAATTATTTTTAAATTTATCCTTTTTTTCTTTTCTGCATATGATATGCAATACGCAGGAGTATTTTTTCAGGAAGAAATTTTTCTAATATCCTTGCTGCTTTCATTAAAAATCCCGGAATGATTAAAAGTTTTTTATTAAACATTCCTCGCACCGCAACTTTTGCAACTTTCTGGCTCGTAAGACCTTTTACGCTAAAGCTCACGTTTGCAGTTTTATCAAACTCTGTTTTGACAGGTCCGGGACAAAGCACACTTATCGAGACCTTGCTTCTTTCTCTGCGAAGCTCTTCATAAACTGCTTCAGAAAGTCTTAAAACATACGCCTTTGTTGCGTAATATGCCGACAAAAGCGGTCCCGGCAAAAATGCTGCAGACGATGCAACATTTAAAATATAACCGCTGTCTTTTTCTTTAAAATCACGCAGGAAAAGTTTTGTTAATATATGAACTGCGCAGATGTTTACGTCAATCATTTCTGTTTCTTTATAAAGGTCACTTTCAGAAAACTCTCCGAACAGACCAAATCCGGCATTGTTTACCAAAATATCAATATCCATATGGCGTGTCTTTTCATAAAGAGCCATACATTCCTCGCGATTCGATAAATCGCAGGTAATAATTACCGTGTTTACACCCAGCTCATCTTTAAGCTCTAAAAGCCTGTCTGTTCTGCGCGCTGCGAGAACCAAATCTATTCCCATATCTGCAAGCTTTCGTGCAATATCTCTGCCAATACCAGAGCTTGCCCCCGTAATTAATGCCTTCACCTATTTACACCCCACATTTATTCTGAATACTGCGCTAAAAGCTCTTCTTTCATTTTCCAAAGCTTTGGCGACAAATCAACATAATATTTGTGCGGATTCTCAAAACGCTTAACCTCATCCCAGAGCTTGTCTATCTGGTCTTTGCAGTACTCTTTAAGTTCGTGCACACTCGGGCTTTCATATACGCACTCACCCTTTACGAACAATGGTACCATAAGCTTTTTAGCGGTAAAATTAGTAAGCTTTTTGCGTTTCCATGTGTGGTCAGGGTCAAAAATTTCATAAGGCTGCGTTTCATCAATTTCCTCGCCGTGAAGCGTGATAACATCTGCAATCGCCTCACCGCTCTCCTTTGAATACAGTCTGTACACCTCTTTAAATCCTGGGTTTGTTATTTTAGTTGTATTTTCACTGATTTTAATTCTGGGAACAATCTCCCCCTCTACTTCGAGCGCCGCAAGCTTATAAACTCCACCAAAAACCGGCTCCGAGCTTGAAGTTATAAGTCTTTCACCTACGCCAAAGGAATCTATTTTTGCACCCTGCATCAAAGTATCTCTGATAATATATTCATCCAGTGAGTTTGACGCCGTAATTTTGCAATCACTAAAACCGGCATCGTCAAGCATCTTACGCATTTTCTTGGTAAGATACGCTATATCGCCCGAGTCAATACGGACACCTTTCGGTCTGTATCCATTAGGAACTAAAACCTCATTAAACACACGAATGGCATTGGGAATACCCGATTTTAATACATTATATGTATCAACCAAAAGTATGCAGTTGTCAGGATAAACCTCGGCATATGCACGAAAAGCCTCATATTCCGAATCAAAAAGCTGCACCCAGCTGTGTGCCATTGTGCCGAGCGCAGGAATGCCCTCATCTCTGTCAGAAATTGCGCACGCAGTTCCCACGCAACCTGCAATATATGCAGCTCTTGCACCAAGCATAGCGCCACTATAACTTTGAGCACGGCGTGAACCAAACTCCATTACTGCTCTTCCGTCTGCTGCGCGGACTATTCTGTTTGCCTTTGTTGCGATTAATGACTGATGGTTTATGGTCAGAAGAAGCATAGTCTCAATAAACTGCGCCTCTATAACCGGACCACGAACAGTAACTATCGGTTCCTGCGGAAAAATAGGTGTACCCTCGGGAATTACCCACACATCGCAAGTAAATTTAAACTCAGAAAGGTATTTTAAAAATCCCTCGCTGAATATCTTTTTTGAGCGCAGATATTCTATATCATTTTCGTCAAAATGCAGATTTTTAAGATAGTCGATAATCTGTTCAACTCCCATCATAATAGCAAAACCGCCATCATCGGGAATTTTTCTGAAAAACATATCAAAATAAGCTATACGGTCACGAAATCCTTTTTCAAAATAACCGTTAGCCATTGTAAATTCATAAAAATCCACGAGCATTGTCAAATTCATTTTGTCTATCATTTGCCATCAACCTTTCAGGTATAATTAAACTTATTATACAACATTTATTTCTTTTTATCTACTATAATGTGAAAAAAATTTAAAAAACTATTGACAATTTATTTTCATAGTAGTATAATCAGTTTAAATTTGAATATCACAAAGAACGACTATGACGAAGACGGTCGGATTGCAATGCCTTAAGAGAGTTGCCGGTTGGTGCAAGGCAATGGCAGAGCTCTCCAACGACTTATCACTTCTGAGTCGAAGGACCGAAAGCCGTGTGGCAAGTAGACTCCTTCCGTAATGCTGCGTAAAAGCAAAAGGCTTAGTAGAGCCTGGAAAGTGACGGAAGAAATTCCGTAATTTGAGTGGTACCGCGGGTTTTATAACTCGTCTCAAAAATTTTTTTGAGACGAGTTTTTTTGTTTTATTCAATGCCGTGACAGCTTCTAAAAGGAAGCGATGGAAAAGAAAGGAGACAAAAAAATGGAGTACAATTTAAAGGTAGTTGCAGAAAGAATCAAAGATTTGCGTGAAGCGAAGGGCTATAGTCCCGAAGAGCTTGCAAAGCTGACAGGAGTATCAAGCGAAGACTACAAAGTATTAGAGCAAGGAGAAACTGACTTTAGCTTTACATTTATTTATAAATGCGCTAAGGCTTGCGGAGTTGAAGTAGTTGACCTTTTAGAAGGTACAAGTACAACCCTTAAATCCTTTGAAATAACAAGAAAAGACGAAGGTCTTAAAATTATAAAAAAACAGGGCTTTGTTTATAACAACTTAGCCCCTAAATTTAAAGGAAAGCTTGCCGAGCCGTTTTTGGTTAAGTTCCCCTATCTTGCTGAGGAACAAAACGCGCCCATCAAACTTAGTTCTCACAACGGCCAGGAGTTTGACGTAATCGTTAAAGGCTCTTTAAAAGTTCAGGTGGGAAATCACGTTGAAGTTTTAAATGAGGGAGACTCAATCTTCTATAACAGTATCATCCCCCACGGCATGATTGCCGTAAGCGAGGGCGGATGTGAATTTCACGCAGTTGTACTTAATCCGCAGGACGGTCACTTCAGCGACGAATATACCGAGGACCATTTTAATACTGTAAAAAATGATGCTAAAGAAAGTGCGCCGCAAACAACTGTTGCCGATAACTTTATCGAGTCTACATATGACGAAAACGGCGTATTCAATGGAATTTCTTTTAAAAACGAAGATAAATTTAACTTTGCATTTGACTGTGTTGATGCCATCGCAAAAAAGAATCCTGATAAGCTCGCAATGATGTGGGTTGCAAACGACAAATCTGACCGCCGATTTACATTCAGCGATATGAAAAAGTATTCTGCAAAAACCGCAAACTATTTCGAGTCATTAGGCATCAAAAAAGGCGATACCGTTATGCTCGTATTAAAGCGTCACTACCAGTTCTGGTTCTGTATGCTTGCTCTGCATAAAATCGGTGCTATCGCTATCCCTGCAACAAATCAGCTCGTTGAGCATGACTTTGAATACAGATATAAGGCTGCTAAGGTTAAAGCTATTGTATGTACCGCAGACGGTGATGTATCTGCCGAGGCAGAAAAAGCCGCTGCTGCTTTCCCGGGAATGCTTAAAATTCTCGTTGGGGGCAAAAAAGACGGCTGGCATGATTTCAACGTTGAGATGGAGCGTTTCAGCACTCACTACTTCCGAACAGAAAACACCCCTTGCGGCGATGACCCGATGCTTATGCTGTTTACTTCAGGAACAACTGGTTATCCGCGTATTGCAACTCACTCTTATAAATATGCGCTGGGTCACTACCCCACAGCTAAACATTGGCACAATGTAAATCCTAACGGACTTCACTTTACTATCTCGGACACTGGTTGGGGTAAGGCACTTTGGGGTAAACTTTACGGACAATGGCTCTGCGAAGCTGCTCAATTCACCTATGATTTTGACAGATTCCATTCTGAAGATATCTTACCGATGTTTGCTAAATACAACATCACAACTTTCTGTGCTCCGCCGACCATGTATCGTTTCTTCATCAAAGAAGATTTGTCAAAGTATGACCTTTCTTCAATTGAATATGCAACTACCGCCGGCGAGGCATTAAACCCCGAGGTTTATAACCAGTTCTTAAAGGCAACCGGTCTTAAAATTATGGAAGGCTTTGGTCAGACAGAGACTACTCTTTCCATCGCAAATTTCGTTGGTTCCACACCAAAAATCGGCTCTATGGGAAGGCCAAGTCCGCTTTATAATGTTGTGCTTTTAGACCCGGACGGCAACGAGTGCAAAACCGGTGATACCGGTGAAATCTGCATCCGTACAAAAGAAGGTACTCCTTGCGGACTGTTTATCGGCTACTATTTAGACGAAGAAAAGACTAATGATGTATGGCACGACGGTTTCTATCATACCGGCGACCAGGCTACAATGGACGAAGATGGATACCTCTGGTATGTAGGACGTATTGACGACGTTATCAAATCATCAGGCTACCGTATCGGACCTTTCGAAATAGAAAGCGTTATCATGGAGCTTCCTTATGTTTTAGAATGTGCAATCACCGCGGTTCCCGATGAAGTTCGTGGTCAGATTGTAAAGGCAACCATTGTCCTCACAAAAGGAACAGTTGGAACTGATGAACTGAAAAAAGAAATTCAGGAATATGTTAAAACACATACTGCACCTTACAAATATCCAAGAATTGTTGAGTTTGTGGATGACCTTCCAAAAACCATCAGTGGTAAAGTAAGACGTGTGGAAATCCGCAATAAAGATCTTGAAAGAGCAAATAATTAATAATAAAAAATGGCGTCAGGATTGATACTGACGCCATTTTTATTATTTATTTCTCTTTGTAACATTCAAAAATTGCATCTACTCTTTCTTTATCTTTATTCTTTGTAAATGCACTTACCAAAGGAACAACAATTACAGAAACCGCCATTGCGGCAACTCCCATTTCCGGAGAGCATTTAGCAGCCGCTGCAAAATCTGATGTTAATGTAATAACAAGTGTCGCAATACCAACTGTTAAAAGACCTGCTATCATACCGGCAATAGCTCCGGCTTTTGTTGTTTTCTTGGAGAAAAGACCCCATATGTAAGGTCCGATGAAGCAGCCTGATACAACACCCCAGGAGAACGACATAAGGTTTACGATAATCGGTATGTTTTGTGTTGCAAAAATAAACGAGCAAGCCACAAATATAAGACTGAAAATCCTTGTAAGCAGCATCTTAACCGTAGGTTTTGTTTCTTTCTTTCTTGCCGACGGAATAAGGTCAACCGCAACTGCTGATGCAGATGTTAAAACCACAGCTCCAAGCGTAGACATGGACGCCGAAAGAAGCAGTATCATAATAATTGCTAAAAGAATAATGCCAAGCGTTCCGCCTCCTAAAACCTCCATAAGCAAAGTAGGAATTACAGAGTCAACGCCACCCTCGGGAAGAACTCCGCCAAGAACGAGTCTTGATGTAGAGCCGATAAGATATGCTCCGCAGCCGATTATGATACAGAAAATTGTCGAAATAGTTGTTCCGCGCTTTATAGCCGCTGTATCCTTGATTGCATAGAATTTACCAATCATTTGAGGAAGTCCCCATGTACCAAAGCTTGTGAGCATAATGTTAAAGCAAAGGAATTTAAATGATTTACCGCCAAAAATGTTTGTCAGCTGTTCTCCCGTAGTTGGATTCGGGTCGTCAGGCAACGACATAAAATTACTGAGGTTGGTAATAAAGCCTGAAAGGCCGCCAACGTTTTCGTGATATAAAACCGCAAATACAAGACAAATTACTCCAACAATCATAATAACGCCTTGTATGAGGTCTGTAATTGATGTTGCAATATATCCGCCTGCAACAAGGTAAATTGCGGTAAGGATTGCTATTAAAAGCATCCATACCCATGTCTCGACGCCAGGAAACACTGCGCTAAAGAGTGAACCAAGACCCTTATATACCGCTGCAGAGTACGGAACTAAAAATACGAATATAACAACTGCGGCTAATATCTTCATCGCCTTTGAATCATATCTTTTTTCAAAATATTCAGCCATGGTTTTTGCATCTAACTTTTTGGTCATCTTTCTTGTACGGTTAGCAAATAAAACCCATGAAAGAAGACATCCCAAAAACGCATTTCCGATACCAATCCAGATACTACCTATACCTATATTCCAACCATGCTGACCTGCATAGCCGACAAAAACCACCGCAGAAAAATATGCAGTACCATAGGCAAATGCTGTTGCCCAGGCGCCAATGTTTCTGCCGCCAATTAAAAACCCGTCTAATGTTTTTGACTTACCATAGCTTACACAACCGACGAAAGTCATTAAAGCTGCGTAAATACAAAGCGCAATGATTGTGTAAAGTTGTGCGTTTGTCATAGTTTTTTCCTCCTTGTTTTTCGAAAATGCAGGAGGCATAAAAAAACGTCCTCCGCATTCTTTTTAAGAATACAGAGGACGAGATAAATCCCGTGGTACCACCTCAGTTTACCGCTCTCTCACGATTGCGGCCTTAGAAAGTGTCAATCAACACTCTTGCTCTATAACGGGAGCACCCGTTGCGGCCTACTTAAAACAATGTTTTGTTCGGTGCACTGCTCACAGGATGTATTCAATCTGGAAATCCCCATTGTCTCGCACCAACCGACAACTCTCTCAAGGTTCCGTCCAAACCTACTTGTTCCTGCTCAAACGCATTTGATGATTGTATTTTACTACTTAAAATTAATAAAGTCAATAGTTTTTTAAAAATTTTTCAGTTTCTTTTTTTATGGAATCAATCATATATAATGAACCAACTGCAAAAACTACCCCATCTTCTCCTGCAAAATTTATGGCATTACTTAACGCCTCACCATTATCGCAGAAGGTATATTTTTCATCAAACATATCTTTAGAAATATCAAAAAGCTCATCTGCAGTTGCCGCACGAGAATTATTTACCGTTGTAAATACGACAGTTTTAAACGCTTCTGACAATTTTAAAAGTACGGATGAGACATCTTTATCTTTCATCATTCCCACAACGCAAACTGCCTTTTTATCCCCAATAAGTTTTTTTGCAGACGAAACAAATGCTTGCATACCGTCAGTGTTGTGCGAACCATCTGCGATAATTAGCGGCTCGGCGCTAATTACCTCAAGTCTTCCGCTCCACTTAGCATTTTTTATCGCTTCCTTTATTTTATTTGGTGTAATATTATATCCCAAATTAACAAGCTCTTTTGCTGCAGATATAGCTGTGACAGCATTATAAATTTGATACTCTCCCAAAAGATTGGTGCTATAGCTTTCCCCGTCAAAAACAAATTCGTTTCCGTGCGGAAGCACTTTGCAATCAGCTAACTTGTTAAAATCGCACACATATAGCTCTGCGCTGCGTTCTTTTGACGTTTTTTCTATTACGCCCAGTGCCGCCTGCGGCTGATTGCCGTAGCAGACTACTCTGCCACACTCTTTTATAATTCCGCATTTTTCAAATGCTATTTCTTCTATCGTATCGCCTAAGTACTGCGTATGGTCAAGGCTAAGTGATGTAATAACGGAAACAAGCGGTGTATTTATAATATTTGTCGCATCAAAGCGTCCGCCAAGGCCTACCTCAAGCACAACTATATCACATTTTTCCTGGGCAAAATAGCAAAATGCCGTTGCCGTTACCATATCAAACTCCGTAGGGTACTCTTCTCCCTCTTTTTCCATCTGCTCTGCCGCCTTTTGTACCTTTAGCATAATTTCGGCAAGTTTATCATCAGGAATATTTTCTCCGTTTATTCTCATTCTTTCATTAAATTCATATAAAAATGGCGAAGTAAAAAGTCCGGTTTTGTAGCCTGACAAAACTAATATCTCCGACAAAAATGCCGCCGTTGAGCCTTTGCCGTTTGTTCCCGCGATGTGTACATACGAAAGAGAATCCTGCGGATTGCCCAAAATCTGCATAAGCCTTCTCGGCTTTTTAAGACCTGCTTTTGCCCCAAATTTCTTAGCACCGCCAAGAAACTTAAGCACATTTAAATATTCCATCGCAAAATGCTCCTTGTGTTTTTATTTTGATATATTTTTTAGTATAGCTTTTTGCAATTTATCTGTCAAGTAACAGCGTATAATTCCTTTACAATCGCAATAAAATAGAGTATAATAAAGTCAGACTGGAAAAATACACCTCAAAAGAAAGAGAGTGCGATAACATTGACTGACGCTTTGCAAAATTTTCACAACGAAATTAAAGACAAAGAAATAACGGTAATAGGTATCGGTATAAGTAACCGACCCTTAATCCGATATCTTATAGAGCACGGAGCAAAGGTAACTGCCTGCGATAAAAAAACAAAGGAAGCACTTGGCGAAATTGCAGATGAGCTCTCCTCTTTAGGCGTTAATCTATCTTTAGGTGACGCCTACCTTGACAACATCAAGGCTGACATTATATTCAAAACTCCCGGCATGCGCTTTGACCACCCTGCTCTTTTATCAGCTAAAGAAAACGGTGCAAAAATCACATCTGAAATGGAAGTTTTCTTCGACATATGCCCGTGCAAAATAATTGCAGTTACAGGTAGCGACGGAAAGACCACGACTACCACTTTGATTCATACATTGCTCACTGAGGAAGGCTATACCTGCCATCTTGGCGGAAATATCGGCACACCACTACTTACAAAAGCTAAAGATATGAAGTCTGATGATTTTGCGATTTTAGAACTTTCAAGTTTTCAACTTCATACTATGAAGAAAAGTCCCGAAGTTGCTGTTATTACCAACATTACGCCAAACCATCTTGATATGCACAAAGACTATCAGGAATACATTGATGCGAAGAAAAATATTATGCTTTATCAGGATAGTGATAATACAATTATTCTCAACAAGGACAACGATGTTACGTCATCTTTATGCGCTGAGGCAAAAGGTAAATGCTTGACTTTTTCAAGAAAAAATGATGCTGACATCTGTCTTCGAGACAATTTTATAACTATAAACGAAGAAAAGATACTTGACATAAACGATATAAAAATCCCGGGTATGCATAATGTTGAAAACTATATGGCTGCCATCGCCGCAACATATAAATTGGTATCAACTGATACAATAAACAAAGTTGCCCGTGAATTTGGCGGAGTGCCGCATCGTATTGAACTTGTAAGAACGATTGATGGTGTCAAATATTATAACAGCTCCATCGACTCTTCACCAAACCGAACAATTAACACTTTAAAGGTGTTTTCAGCGCCTGTTGTGCTTATCTGTGGTGGCAAGGACAAGGGTATCCCTTATGATGATATCGGTCCTGCAATTTTAGAAAAGGTAAAGGCGCTAATATTAATCGGTGCTACCTCCGATGCAATCTTAAACGCAGTTAAAAAGGCAGCAGACCGTGAAGGTATTTCGCTCTCATTGCCGATATATCGCGAAGACGACTATATTTCTGCGGTAAATAGAGCTAAGGCTTGTGCGACTGTTGGTGATGTTGTTTTGCTTTCAAATGCAAGCACGAGTTTTGATATGTTCCAAAACTTTGAGGAGCGAGGAAATCTGTTTAAGGAGCTGGTAAACAAATTATGAAAAAAGAACTTTTGAAATTATCTGCTCTGGGCGGAATATCAGGTTTTGAAGACACCGTCACTCCCAAAATCACAAAGCTTTTGGAAAAATATTGTGACGAAGTAAAAAAAGACCCGTTAGGCAATATAATAGCTACTAAACATTGCGGCAAGAAAAACGCAAAAAGGGTTATGCTTGAAGCTCATATTGACGGAATAGGTCTTATGGTTAAAGATATTGATGAGCGCGGTTTTATCACCTTTACAAATATAGGCGGTGTTGACACAAGAATTCTGCCTTCGCAGGAAGTAATTGTCTGCGGCAAAAAAGATTTATTTGGTGTTATCGGCGCAAAGCCTCCCCACCTGCAAAAACCGGGTGAAGCGGACAAGCCTGCTAAGATGAGTGATATGGCAATCGATGTGGGAATGAGTGCTGACGAGGTGAGAAAACTTGTTACTCCCGGTGATATGATTACTTTTTACGGCGGTGCCAAGGAACTATCCAATAAAATTATTGCAGGAAAATATTTAGATGACCGTGCAGGTTTGATTTCTCTTTTAATCTGTATGAAAGCGCTTAAAGACATAAATCTCGACTTTGATATTGTTATCCTTGCAGCCGTGCAGGAAGAGGTTGGTTGCAGAGGAGCATCTGTTGGAGCGGAAAATGTTGATCCTGCGGCCGCCTTTGTAGTTGACGTTTGTCACGGAGACACTCCCGATTCAGGTAGCGAAAGCATATTTAAGCTCGGCACCGGTACGGTTGTAAGCCTTGGACCTAATATTCATCCGTACCTGTCAGAACTCGCTCTGTCAGCAGCAGAAAAAAATAAAATCAAATATTCACCCGACGTCGATGGCGGAGACACCGGAACAGATGCATGGGAAGTTCAGGTTGCAGCAAACGGCATTCCTACTCTGCTTCTGTCAATTCCGCTAAGATATATGCATACTACGGTGGAAACTCTTCATTATGACGACGTAGTTGCAACAGGTAAACTTTTGGCCGAAACAATTAAGGCTCTTGATTTGGAGGTGCTCTCATGTTACTATCAGATTTAACTAATCTTGCGGGAGTTTCCGGTAATGAAAACGCCGTTCGAAGTTATATATACGAGCACATAAAAGACCTTTGCGATGAAATCGAATTCGATTCAATTGGCAATATGACTGCCATTATGCGAGGTACAGGAAAATCGCACAAGAAAGTTATGCTTGCTGCTCACTTGGACGAAATTGGTATGATTTTGAGTCGTATCACCGACGACGGTTTTATTAAATTTAAAACTGTAGGTGGAATCGACCCTCGTGTTATGGTTTCAAAAAAGGTGAAAATTGGCAAAAACGAAGCACCTGGAATAATTGGTTATAAAGCAGTTCATCTTCAGGAGAAGTCCGAGCGTGAAACTACCGCTAAAACCAAAAGTCTTTACATCGATATTGGTGCTAAAAATAAAAAGGACGCGCAAAAACGAGTTAATATCGGTGACTATATCGTCTTTGATTCTGACTATATAGAATTTGGCGATTCTCTTATTAAGGCTCGTGCTCTTGATGACCGTGCGGGTTGCGCAATTTTAGCAGGACTTGCCGGCAAAAGATTTGATTTTGATTTATATCTTTGCTTTACAGTTCAGGAAGAAGTCGGTTGTCGTGGTGCTAAAATTCTTGCAAAAAGAATTAATCCCGACATTGCACTGGTTTTGGAATCAACAACCTGCTCTGACGTACACAGCTCGCAGCCCGAAGATTATTCAACCGTTTTAGGTGACGGCGTTGCGCTATCCATCATCGACAGAAGCACATATTATAATAAGGATTTAACCGAGTTTATATATAGACTTGCGCAAGATAACAATATCCCTATTCAGTATAAAAAAACTGCTATGGGCGGCAACGATGCAAGCGAAATTCATCTGGCAGCCGGCGGTGTAAAAACCGCAGCTATTTCCTTACCGGCTCGCTATATTCACTCCCCTTCTTCCGTGATAAGCAAAAAAGATTACGATGCGATGGAGAGTTTGGTTAATTTGTTCTTACAGGAGGCAAAAACATGCTTGAATTATTAAAAAAGCTTACACAGATTAATGCTCCGTCAGGCAGCGAAGAGTTTATTCATTCGGCAATTTGCGATGAAATCAAAGACTTTGTTGATGATATAAAAATAGATGCTCTTGGCAATCTTATTGCCCATAAAAAAGGTGACGGACCCCGAGTAATGTTTGCAGCGCATATGGACGAAATCGGACTTATTGTAACTTATATTACCGATAAAGGTTTTCTTAAGGTTTCAAACTTAGGCGGAGTTTCACCTACTACAGCTCTTTATCAGCGTGTTAAATTTGCAAATGGAGTTATGGGCGTCGTAGCTTTAGATGATACCGATTCAGATATTTCCAAAGGAATAAAAATGTCTGACCTCTACGTCGATATTGGTGCTAAAAGTCGCGAGGATGCAGAAAAACTTGTTAAAATCGGCGACTCTGCCGCCTTTTGCGGAGAGTTTTATTCAAACGGTAAAACTGTTGTTTCAAAAGCACTTGATGACCGCAGCGGTTGCGCTGTTATGATTAAGGCAATAAAGCAATTGAAAACCATAAAAAATGACCTTTATTTTGTATTTACAATCAGCGAGGAACTTGGACTTAGGGGTGCTAAAACCTCTGCGTATACAGTTAATCCCGATTACGCTGTTGCTATCGATGTTACCCGCACGGGTGACACTCCGTCAAAGCTTGAGATGGTAATTTCTCTCGGCGGTGGCGCGGCAATCAAGATTAAGGACAGCTCATTTATGGCTCATCCTTATATAAAACAGTTGATGAAAGATGTATGTGATGAATTTTCAATCCCTCATCAGTTTGAAGTCTTAGAGCGTGGCGGAACGGATTCAGGCGCAATTCATCTTTCAGGCGGAGGCGTACCATCAGGATGTATCTCAATCCCTACCCGCTACATTCACTCCCCCGCTGAAGAAATTAATACCGACGACCTAGATGCCGCAGTAAAATTGATGTCTAAACTGATTGAAAAAGGATTCTAATTTTTAACGGAGGAAAACTATTATGAGAAGAACGAAAATAGTATGTACGCTAGGTCCGGCAACAGATGACGAAAATGTTTTACGCAAGCTTATGAAAAGCGGCATGAACGTTGCCCGTATAAACTTTTCTCACGGTAGTCCTGAAGACCAGTTAGAGCGCATACAGACTTTTAAACGTATTCGTGATGAGCTTGGTCTTCACATAGCTCTGCTTTTGGATACCAAAGGTCCGGAAATTCGCATAAAGCAATTTAAAAACTCTGAAATTGAGCTTAAAGAAGGACAGAAATTTACACTTACAACAGAAGATGTAGAAGGCGATGAAAATATTGTCAGCGTAACCTATAAAAAGCTTCCGTGTGATATAAAAAAAGGCGACCGTCTTTTAATAGACGATGGTCTTATCGGTCTTGAAGTTGAACGAGTTACTAAAACCGAAATTGAATGCACCGTAAAGAACGGTGGTAAGCTGTCCAACAACAAAAGCATCAACGTTCCCGGAGTAATGATAAACATTCCGTACATAAGTGAAAAAGACAAAAAAGATGTTATTTTCGGAATCCAGCAGGACTTTGATTTTATCGCTGCTTCGTTCGTGCGTACTGCATATGACGTTATCGAAATGCGAAAACTTCTTAACGAAAATGGCGGTAAAAAAATACAAATCATTGCTAAAATCGAAAATGCAAGCGGTGTTGAACACATCCACGAAATTTTAAGACACAGTGACGGTATAATGGTAGCACGCGGCGATATGGGTGCAGAAATTGATCTTGCACAGCTTCCAATTATACAGAAAGACTTGATTCATAAGTGTTACAAAGCCGGTAAAAAGGTTATTACTGCCACACAAATGCTTGATTCTATGATTAGAAATCCAAGACCCACCCGTGCAGAAACCACAGACGTTGCCAACGCAATTTATGACGGAACAAGTGCAATTATGCTTTCCGGCGAAACCGCCATTGGCAAATATCCGGTTGAAAGCGTTCGCACTATGTCTAAAATAGCCGAGCAGGCAGAAGCGGCAATTGACTATGCAAAGGCATTTTATACCGGAAACATTGATTTTGAAACGAATGTAACTAATGCTATAAGTCATGCAACCTGTACTACTGCACACGATTTGGGCGCTGCAGCAATCGTTACGGTCACGCGCTCGGGACATACAGCTCGTATGGTATCAAAATACCGCCCGCAATGCCCAATTATCGCTCCAAGTTTCAGTCTTAAGGTATGTCGCCAAATGAATCTGTCTTGGGGTGTATTTCCAGTATACTCAGAAGAAAAACAGACTACCGACGATGTTTTTGATGAAGCTGTAGCTTGTGCGCTTAAAACCGATTTGGTCAACAACGGCGACGTTGTAATTATCACAGGCGGTATGCCTGTTGGCGTTAGCGGTACAACCAATATGTTAAAGGTTCACATAGTTGGAGATGTCCTCGTTAAGGGCGAAGGTGTAAATGCGCTTTCCACAAGCGGATCACTCTGTGTTGCTACTTCCCTGCAGCAAGC
Organism: Clostridia bacterium; assembly: GCA_045578185.1. GTDB lineage: Bacteria > Bacillota > Clostridia > UBA1381 > UBA9506 > RGIG1666. Next base: position 5,561 of record JAZNJS010000059.1, on the reverse strand, counting down.
TCTGTCAGACTTTAATGACGGTGATATCATTGTTGCAAATGAGACAAACAACGGATATCTGCCGCTTCTTAAACGTGCCGGCGGCATAATTGTTGAAGAAGAGGGCGCAAGCAGCCACGCTGCAATTGTAGGAATGACGCTTGATATTCCTGTTATTACCGGTGCAAAAGGTGCAACACGCATTTTAAAAAGTGGCACCGTTATTACAATGGATGCAAACCGTGGTTTAGTGTATAGCGGCGTAACAAAGGTGCTTTAATTTATTTTAGTCTATTATTCCCCGAAAGCTGATTCTATTATCGGCTTTCGGGGAAATATTTTTTGCACTCTACTTGACAAATTTACTGATTAATAGTATAATTTCATAGTCGATATTTTTTGCTGGTGTGGCTCAGTCGGTAGAGCAGCTGATTCGTAATCAGCAGATCGTCGGTTCAAGTCCGATCACCAGCTCCAAACGAGGCAAAGTTTACTTTGCCTCGTTTTTTATGCAAAAAAATGACCGGCACTTTAAGTGCCGGTCATTTTTAATTATTATCTTTTCTCCATACCATTTTATTTACAACACCTGTATAACTCTGGATTATCTTAACAACCTTTGTTGATACATTTTCCTCAACATAATCCGCAACAGGGATTCCCAAGTCATTGTTTAGATTCATTGTTACTGCAGTATCTACTGCCTGTAAGAGCGATTTTTCGTCTATACCTGCCAATATAAAGCAGGCTTTATCAAGTGCCTCAGGGCGCTCTGTAGATGTTCTTATACAAACCGCAGGAAATGAATTGCCGATGCTTGTAAAGAACGAACTTTCCTCCGGAAGTGTGCCTGAATCAGATACCACCGCAAATGCGTTCATCTGCAGGCAATTATAGTCATGAAATCCTAAAGGCTCATGCTGAATAACACGTTTATCAAGTTTAAACCCGCTCTTTTCCAATCTGTTTCTGCTTCTTGGATGGCAGGAATAAAGAATTGGCATATCGTATTTTTCAGCCATTTTATTTATTGCAGAAAAAAGTGATAAAAAGTTCTTTTCCGTATCAATATTTTCTTCTCTATGTGCTGAAAGCAAAATATATTTTTTCTTTTCGAGTCCGAGTTTTTCTAAAATATTACTTGATTTAATCTGCTCAAGATTTTTGTGAAGCACCTCTGCCATCGGCGAGCCGGTTACATATGTGCGCTCTTTAGGCAAGCCACACTCTGCTAAATAACGGCGCGCATGCTCAGAATACGCAAGATTTACATCAGAAATTATATCTACAATTCTTCTGTTTGTCTCCTCCGGCAAGCATTCGTCTTTGCATCGGTTTCCCGCTTCCATATGGAAAATCGGTATGTGCAGACGTTTTGCAGAAATTGCAGATAAGCAAGAATTAGTATCGCCTAAAATCAGGAGCGCATCAGGTTTTATTTCATTCATAAGCTTATAAGAACAGTTTATGATATTGCCGACAGTTGCGCCTAAATCATCGCCGACTGCATCCATATAAACTTCAGGGTCATCTATTGATAAGTCCTTAAAGAATACACCGTTTAAGTTATAATCATAATTTTGACCTGTATGTGCTAAAATACAATCAAAATACTGCCTGCATTTATTTATAACCGCCGCCAGTCTGATTATCTCCGGGCGAGTTCCAACTATAATTAATAGCTTAAGTTTTCCGTTATTTTTAAAGCTTATATCACCATAATCAAGCTTAATATCCATCACTTTTCCTCCTCACTAGCCTGCACTCTTCTCTTTTTAGATATAGCAGCAATTTCACAAATTATAAACACAATAAAAATACCTGTAATTGCGCCCGAAAAATCAATAAATACGTCCGAAACCTTACTTGTTCTGCCAAAGTATTTTTGTATAAACTCATCGGTTACACCGACTAAAAGTGCTATAAAAAGCGGAAAACATATATGTCTTCTCTTAGTGATTTCTCTGATACTTTCTGAAAGAAGTGCTAAAAATACACCTAGAGTTGCAAACTCTATAGCGTGCGCCGATTTTCTGACAATTTTATTTATCTCATCTATCGCCGATTCCGTATCCGCTTTTGTAATAGGTGTAAGCGCCTTAACTATTTGCTTGCTGTCACTATTCGTTTTAGCAGATGGTTTTACCGAATTCCCAAATATAAACGAAATTACAATCAAACTCAAAAGTGAAAACAAAAGAATTTTTCCGTATTTTTTAATCACTCGACTTCCTCCCAGAAAGTATCCGGTTTATTCGGGTCAAACTGCTCATTTGCCCACATTAACGTTACCAAATCTTCTGTCTCGGATAAATTTATAATATTGTGTGTATATCCCGGAAGCACATGTACCGCAGTAATTTTATCACCACTGACTTTTGCATTAATAACATCATTAGTACCGATTTTTCTCTGCTGAATAAGGCCCGTACCTGATACAACCACAAAAAACTCCCACTTTGTGTTATGCCAATGCTGACCTTTTGTTATACCGGGTTTTGAAATATTTACCGAGAACTGACCGCATTTTTGGGTCTTTAAAATTTCTGTAAAGCTTCCGCGTGCATCCTCGTTCATTTTGAGTGAAAAGGCAATTTTTTCTTTCGGAAGATACGAAAGATATGTAGAATAAAGTTTTTTCTCGAACGAATTAGCCGGTATTTCAGGTATAATAAGCGTCTTTGGTTGCTGGCTGAATTTATACAAAAGGTCCGCAATCTCACCAAGCGTAATTTTGTGGGTTACACCAACCTCACAAAAATCGCCTGTGCGCGTTTCTCTTCCTGAAAGTGCTAAAATCATTTCATCTACAACATCATCAATATATACAAGTGTCATCATATGACTTCTGTCATTTACCGTAATCGGCAAATCATTTGCTATATTGTGACAAAACGTAGCAACAGCACTATTATAATTCGGTCTGCACCATTTGCCGAACACGTTTGGAAAGCGATATACTAACACTTTTGCTCCGGTTTCTTTGCTATATTCAAAAAACAGGTCCTCACCTGCTTTTTTCGATCTGCCATACGGATTATCAAGCTCCGCCTGAATAGAGCTTGAGAGCATTACCGGACAGGCATTATTATACTTTTTAAGAGAATCCAAAAGCATTGAGGTAAAACCAAAATTCCCCTGCATAAATTCTTCTTCATTTTGAGGACGGTTTACGCCCGCCAAATGAAAAACAAAGTCGCAATCCTTAGTGAATGTATCTAAAAGCTCGGGCTCTGTGTCCAAATCATATTCATATATGGTTATATCTGTATCTAAGGACGTTGATTTATCCTTACCATCACGGATGTTTGAAAGTGCACAGACAAGATTTTTTCCAACAAAGCCTTTTGCTCCGGTAATCAAAATCTTCACTGTTTTTTCCTCCCGTTGTAAATATCAAGGCCCACTTTTTTCATATGTGTCTCATATTTTTCTATGGTTGCACTTTCAATATTCTTTGCTTTTTCAATATGATACGAAAGATTTTTTCGTTTAAACAGCACTCCCTTAAACAAGCGCATCACCCAGTATAAAGGCATAAGATAAGGCACTTTATTGAGGCTTGGATAAATACTTCTCATATACTCATAATGAGGGAAAAGCATCCTTATATAGCGATATTTTTCAGCTTTTTCTGCCTGGTTTTCATCATAGCCCCTAATTGTCTCCGCCGCCACTTTATTTTTAAAGTTTCCATGCACGCCGCTTTCTAAAATGAACTCTGTCATTTCCTTGGTTTCATCGTCAAAAGCCTCTCCCGAAAACCAACAGGAAATAAGCCTGTTTATATGCTCATAAAACTTTAAAAGACCTAAGGATTCAAGTTGTTTTTTAGTATATTCTATATCAAGATTTGTATGCTTTTTAATGTAAAGCCACAAATCACAAATATTTCTCATTCCTGCGCCTGCGTTACGATAATGCTTTGCAAAGTGCGCCAAGACATAAATAAAATTGTCTTCAAGACTCAGTTCAAAATAATATGGATTATCTTCAGGCGATTTTGCCAAGCGCCAACCGTCACCATAGTATGCATACAAATCCTCATCATATGAGGGTATCATAAACTTATGAAGTTCAACATGCATAATCGGCGCTTTTACATAATTATACTCGTGGTTGCTTTCGCCGTCAAAATCATAACCAAGTTCCATCATAATTTTACTGAACTTATCATAATCTTCAGTTTTAACTAAAATATCAGCATCAGACATTATACGCATATCTTCATGAGGATAAAGTTTTCGCAGCAAAAGCCCCTTTAGAGGCATATATGAAACGCCCGCATCATCAAAAGCCTTATAAATTTTATCAATTTCAAAGCTCTGGTTTTCGCTGCGTGTCAAAGATTCATACATACTGCGTATAAAAAGCGCACGAATATCAGGACGAACCTCATATCCGCCCTCAATTATTCCATATGAAATTACACTTACCAAATCATGCTCTGCCGATATCTTATATATTTCTTCCCAATCAAGCGTTGGCACCTGCTCAGGCTTTGGCTCACCACCAATCACATAAGCTATCAGTTTCAGCATAAACATAATGTTTTGACTCATTTTAGACCTACCTTATTTTTGCGCAAGTTCTGTTTGTATATAGCTAAGCTTAAGCATTTTTTCCTTAACCTGCTCAACATTTAAAATCTGAGTATTATTCGAGTTAAACTCTGAAAGCGGATTTCTCTTTTCATCGCCGTCTTTAATATATTTATCATAGTTTAAGTCACGCTTGTCCGCTGGTACACGATAGAAGTTGCCCATATCCACCGCATTTGCGCACTCTTCGTTTGTAAGAAGCGTCTCGTACATTTTTTCACCGTGACGGATACCGATAATTTTGATTTTATCTTTATCTCCGCCAAAAAGCTCGCAAACCGCTTCTGCCTGAGTTTTTATTGTGCAGGCAGGTGCTTTCTGTACAAGTATATCACCACTATTGCCATTTGTAAAGGCAAAAAGCACAAGGTCAACCGCCTCTTCAAGTGACATTATAAATCTTGTCATTGTCGGGTCAGTAATTGTAATCGGCTCACCCTTTTTAATTTGTTCAATCCAAAGCGGAATAACTGAACCACGACTGCACATAACATTACCATAACGAGTACAGCAAATGGTTGTTTTTTCAGGGCTTACAGTTCTTGATTTTGCAACGATTACCTTCTCCATCATCGCCTTAGATGTTCCCATTGCATTAACCGGATATGCTGCCTTGTCTGTAGACAGACAGATTATCTTTTTAACACCTGCCTCAATTGCTGCCGTAAGCACATTTTCTGTTCCTAAAACATTAGTTTTCACCGCTTCAATCGGGAAAAACTCACAAGAAGGAACCTGCTTGAGCGCTGCCGCGTGAAAGATATAATCAACGCCGTGCATAGCATTTTTTACACTGGCTAAATCACGCACATCTCCGATATAAAACTTAATCTTGTTAGATGCTTCAGGGTATTTAAGCTGATACTCGTGGCGCATATCATCCTGCTTTTTCTCGTCACGGGATAAGATGCGGATTTCCCCAATATCAGTCTCCAAAAATCTGTTTAAAACGGCATTTCCAAACGAACCCGTTCCGCCGGT
>JAZNJS010000058.1:0-9294 GCA_045578185.1 Clostridia bacterium | reverse complement strand
AACTGCCGCTTCTCTTCCGCCCTTTACACCAAAGGATATAACACCGCAAGAGCCATTCGGCATATATTTCTGTGCAACATCATAATATTTGTCGCCTGCAAGACCGCAGTATTTAACCCAGGAAACTTTCTCGTGTTTGCTCAAAAATTCTGCAACCGCCTGCGCATTCTTACAATGGCGCTCCATTCTGAGCGGCAGTGTCTCAAGACCAAGATTTAATAAAAATGCATTGTGTGGTGACGGGATTGAGCCCAAATCACGCATTACCTGAGCAGTAAGTTTGGTGATATATGCAGCTTTGCCGAATTTTTCGGTATAGGTAATTCCGTGGTATGATGCATCAGGTGTGGTAAGTCCGGGAAATTTTCCTGCTTTTACCCAGTCAAAATTACCGCTGTCAATTACTGCTCCGCCTACGCTTGTTGCGTGTCCGTCCATATATTTTGTTGTGGAATGAACAACGATATCTGCGCCCCATTCAAACGGACGGCAGTTAATCGGTGTAGCAAAGGTATTGTCAATGATAAGCGGAACGTTGTGAGCGTGTGCAATCTTCGCCCATTTTTCAATATCTAAAACAACGAGTGCCGGATTTGCGATTGTCTCACCAAACATTGCCTTTGTGTTCTCACGAAAAGCAGCATTTAATGTTTCTTCGTCGCTATCAGGGTCAACAAAAGTAACCTCGATGCCAAGTTTTTTCATCGTTACGCCAAAAAGGTTAAATGTTCCTCCATACACACTTGATGAGCACACAAAGTGGTCGCCTGCCTCACAAATGTTAAATATTGAATAAAAGCACGCTGCCTGACCTGATGATGTAAGCATTGCTGCAACTCCACCCTCTAAATCAGCAATTTTAGCAGCAACTGCATCATTTGTCGGATTTGCAAGCCGGGTATAGAAATATCCGCTTTCTTCTAAGTCAAACAGTCTTCCCATCTGCTCTGTTGAGCTATACTTCCAGGTTGTGCTCTGGTAAATAGGCAAAACTCTCGGCTCGCCGTTCTCCGGTGTGTAGCCGCTCTGGATACATTTTGTTTCAATACGGTAATTGGACATTTTGTGCCTCCTGTTATAAAGTTATTTTATTATCATTATTAAATAAATCAGCCTGCGAATTATGGCAGGTAAAATATAAAATCTGCTCAACATTAGCCTTTGAAATATATTCCGCAGCAAGCGATGCACGTTTATCGTCAAGCTGCAAAAATGTATCGTCTAAAATCATAAGCGGGATTTTTCCGTCAAAAATCACCTGTGCAATTCCTATGCGAAGCGCAAAGTAAATTATGTCATATGTGCCGCCGCTTAGATACTCTGCGCTTACAATCTGCCCTGACTCGCCGTCTTTTAGCATCACATTATAATCATCGGATATTTTAAGTTCTGTGTATTTACCCTCTGTCAGTACGCTTAAAATTCCCCCAACTTTTTCATTTAACAGCGGTGCAAAATCACGCTTAAGCTCAAGATACGCCTCTTCCAATGCCTTTTGCGCCCTATCAAGCGCAGCATAATGAAAATTAAGCTCATCTTTTGCCTGCAGATTTTGCTCTATTTCACTTAATATGACATCTATACTTCTTGAAGAAAGAAAGGCTTCCTCCACTCGATGCCGCACCGCTTCATACTCACGTTGATTCTCCATCTGCTCTTTATTGTTTTTAAGTATCAAAGCATCAGTTTCATCAACGCCAGGACCAGCATAAGACTTAATATTTTCTTCAAACTCTTCCACGGAATCAGATGGCAGAGTGCGCATATCCTCTTCAATCTGTTTTCCGGTACCCAAAAGAAGAGAAAGTTCCTTTTCTGCCGCCAGATATTCCTGCTTTACGGTTTGCATATCCTGCATTTTCTCGGCATACTCGCGAACATTTTCAGCACCCGAACCCGAAAGCACAGAATAAATTTCTTTCTCTATTTCAGCAATCTCTTCCTTAAGCTTTGTTACTACTGCTTCGTCTGTGTCGGCTTTTAAAATTTCTATTTCTCTGTCAATCTCTGAAAATTCATTCTTTGATTTTCGTCCTAAAAAAGAAATCGCACCCAAAATCACGCCCACAGGTATCAGCAAAAACAATAAAGGTGAAACAAAAGCTCCGGCTATTGCTCCCATTACCAAAAGTGTAATTGAAGCAATAATCATAAACTTATTGTTGCCGGCACTTTTTTTATGGCTTTGCAGCTCTTTAACCTGACAAAGTTCAGTCAGGCACTCTTTTTGCTTTTTAATATCCTCAACCTGTTTTGTAAGTGCATCACGTTCTGTCTCTTTTTGAGCCAAACGAAGCATATCTTGCTGGGATATCTCTTTTATATTTTCATATTTTTTAAGTTCTTCCGCAAAAAGTGCAATTTTTTCGTTTAATTCACTTATTCTTTTATTGTTTTCTTCACGTCTTTGCGATAGCTTTTCAAACTTTTTGACAAACTCACTTGCCGAAATGAATCTATCGTGAGCAGCCGCCAACCTCTTTTGCTCTATCAGTTTTTTTGCAGTCTCTTCAAGTTTAGCCATCTTTTCTTTTAATTGATTCTGCAACAAAACATCGTCCTTATATTGGTCGGACAATCTTTTTGACTCTGAAAGTTCTTGCGACAAAGCCTCTGTTTCCTGCTCAAGACGGTAAAGCATTCCGCCACGCCCGGTTTTTGACAGGATATCGTGCTTTGCTTTTTCAAGCGCAGTATTTGCCGCCTGATATGAAATATCTTCCGAGCCGCTTTGTCCAAGATTCGACAGTCTCTTTAAAATTTCATCATCACTATCAGCAAAAATCAATGTCCCAAGTTGACTTATAAAAAGCGTTTTTGCAAAGCCGTCTTCTCCCACTCCCAAAAATGCGCGCCCGATTTCTTTCGGGTCAATATCAGTTATTTCTTCCCAGGTGTTTGCGTCCTTTAACGAAACCTTATCGCCCTTTCGTGTCTTCGCAAACCGACGGCTAAGCACATAGTTTCTGTCATCTGCTGTAAAGTACACCGAACCTGCCATCGCCCCGCCATCCCACGGAAGATATCTTTTACGGGCATCCTCTCTTATGCTCTTCTTTTTACTCTCATTTTCTAGTCCATAAAACATAGCAAGCAAAAATGCACATAAAGTAGATTTTCCTGCTTCGTTTTCTCCCCAAATGGTATTCATTCCGCCTTTAAAATCAAGCGTAAAGTTTTTGTACTTGCCGAATTGTTCTATTTCAACTTTATTTATTATCACGGCAGTTTCACCTTCTCTCCCGAAATTGCCGCAAGACCATAGCCTAAAGCCTGGTTAATAAGCTGCGCATTTTCATCGTTTTTGTCAGCTAAAATATTTTTTATAAAAATGCCCTTTAAGCTATACTCATCTTTCATTGCATCATAATCAATATGTGCGTGTGTTTCGTCTTTAATTTTAGCAGAAAAGCACTGCAGATTTTCTAAAAGGATTGCCGGCTGAATAGAAAATTCTGCCGCGCCGATAAGTACTATCTTATATAAATCCTCTGCTTTTCCCTTCATCGCCATTAAAATTCTGCCACACAACGCCTCATAGTTTGCTGCGCCCGTTACGTCAACATCCACCTGATGATATATTCTTTTAGCAATAGGAACAAATTCAAGTTTTGCTCCATTTTTATCAACAATAGCTTTAATAACACCCTTTTCACCGGTCTCATCATATCCGCGTCCTTCCGGACAACCAGGATATGCGGCAACGGTCTTACCGTAATTTAACGCACCGCTAAAGCCATGCACATGACCAAGTGCCAGATAGGAAAGGCCGCTTGCCTCGATTTCCTGTGCAGTTATCGGGTTATATGAGCCGCCGATGTCCGCGTGCATTGCCATGATATTTATATTTTCGCTATTTTCAACTTCAAAACCGGAGAGTTTCGAATCTTGCTCATCCATAGACTTAAAAGATGCGCCGTAAATGTCAAAACCATTACATTCTATCTTTTCAATCTGCTCAGAGAAAATATGAACATTATCGCCCCAGTCGAAGATTTTATAATACGAACCGGCAGTCATTGGGTCGTGATTTCCGGCGCATATAAATACGGGTATCTGCGATATTTCGGCAAATTTTTCTTTGATATATCTTAAAGTATGCGCACTGACAGACGTTCCGTCAAACAAATCGCCGCAAATTAAAAGTGCATCAGCCTTTTCATCAGCCGCCAAACGAACAATGCGTCCGAATGCCTGACGAAGCTCTTCCCGCCTTATCTCCGCCTTTTTAGGCGAATCCAAACCGGTAAACGGCGAATCAAAGTGCAAGTCTGCACAGTGAATAATTTTAATAGCCATTATTTCACCTATTTTCCTTCATTTTTTGCCGGCTTTAATGTGAAATTAAAGCGCGCATATTCTCCCTGCTCACTCTCTGCCCAGATACTTTCTCCGTGGCTTTGAATAATGTTTTTGACTATATAAAGTCCAAGTCCTGCTCCGCTTTTATCCTGGCTGCGGGACTTATCCGTTTTATAAAAACGGTCAAAAACGTGTGTGAGTTCATTTTTCGCAATACCTATACCTGAATTTTGAATCGCAACAAATACCTTGCCGTTAGCCTGACCTGTTCTTATATCCATAAATCCGCCCGTCTCGGTGAATTTAATCGCATTATCCATAAGATTTGTAACTACCCTCTGAATAGAATCTTTATCCGCTATTACCTTTTGGTTTTCCTGCTGGAAATACACCGTAAGTTTGATATCCTTTTCGGTAATTCGCTTTTCTGATTTTATAATATTTAAGCGAATCATTTCGTTAATGTCAAACTCTCTAAGTTCAAGCGGAAATTCGCCCTGCTCCATTTTACTAAGGTCTAAAAGGTCCGTAACGAGTCTTGATAACCGTTTGCTTTCATCAAGAACGATTGAAAGATACTGTTTCTGTCTTTCAGGCTCAATCGTTCCGTCCATAATTCCTTCTACGAAGCCTGTTATGGTTGTCATCGGCGTGCGAAGTTCATGCGAGACATTTGCAATAAAGCTCCTGCGGACGTGTTCAAGCTGCTCTAACGAATCTGCCATATTGTTAAATGTTTCTCCAAGCTCGCCAATCTCATTTTCAGCTTTTATGCTTACTCTGCGCTGAAAATCACCGCCTGCAATACTTTTTGCAACGTTGTTGATTGCTTTTATTGGCTTCGTCATACGGCTTGACAAGATATATGTAAACACAAGTGCAACCAAAATAACCAGGCACGCTGAGGTCAAAAAGATGCGAAATACATCAGTTCTCATCTGATTTATTTCAGGTATGGGCAAATTAATAAACACCGCACCTAAAATCTTATCTTCCTCTGTCCTTATAGGGTTTGCAACGGTAAGCATTGTCGTATTAAAAAGGCCACCCAAAGTACCAATATACCTTTTATTTTCACCCATCAGAACATCTTTTGAATATTCGGGCTTTACACTTACGACAATTCCCTCTCCACTGCTTGCAATGGTTTGTCCCGAGCTGTCCACAACGATTATAAATGTGCCTGTTGATGCACTTATAATGTTTAAATTAAGATTATAAAATTTTTGAAATTGCTCAGCGTCATAATCCTGTCCTGCAAGCGTCATTTCAATCAGTTTTCCTGATACTGCATTTAGTTCCGCCTCGTTACGTTTAGTGAGATAGTTTCCCAAAAAGCCGTACAAAAACGAACCTATTACACAGAAACTGACAATAAACACCAGCATTGTAAAGAAAAATAACTGGCCGAAAATGCTCTTTTTAAACAAGCTATTTCACCTCAAATTTATATCCTACTCCCCACACGGTCTTAAGCTGCCAGTTTTGCTCACCGGCAAGCTCGAGCTTTTCTCGCAAGCGTTTAACGTGAACGTCAACTGTTCTTGAATCACCGAAATAGTCAAATCCCCATACAGTTTCCAAAAGCTGTTCACGGGTGAATACTTTGTTCGGATTAGTCGCTAAATAATATAAAAGTTCAAGCTCTTTCGGCGGGATATCAACAGAATTTCCATTAATCTTAAGCTCATAATTTGTAAGATTTATAACGATGTTCGGATATATTACTTCTTTATCCTTATTATCTTTCGGGTCATATCTTCTGAGCACTGCCTTAATTCTTGCAACAAGTTCCTTGTTCTCAAAGGGTTTTACCATATAATCGTCTGCACCGAGTTCTAAGCCGAGCACCTTATCAAAGGTCTCCCCCTTTGCAGTAAGCATAATTATCGGTATATTGCTTATTCTTCTTATCTCACGACAAACCTGAAAACCATCCATCTTAGGAAGCATAATATCAAGCAATACAACCGAGGGTGTGTTCTCTTTAAAAAGCTCTACCGCACTCTGTCCATCATAAGCCAAAACAACTGAAAAACCCTCTTTTTCCAAATAAAGTCTTATAAGTTCACAAATATTTCTGTCATCATCAACTACTAATACTTTTTGATTTTGCATTCTTTAGCACCCCTTTCGCATTTTCAATATAAATCCTGATTATTTACTCTGCCATCTGCCTGACGCTCCGCACGGAAGTATGAGCGAGCTATTTTCAACCGGCAGACCTACCTCATCAGCCTCTGCTCTACCGCCGTATTTTTTCACAACTGTCATTTTTAAAATATCTGAAAGAACTGTTGGAGCAAGTCCAGTTGTATACGAATTTATCAGAAAAAACAAAGGCTCATCAGACAATACCTGCATACATTTTTCAACAAGCGGGAAAAGCTCATCTTCAAGCTTCCACACCTCGCCGTTAGGACCTCTTCCGTATGATGGCGGGTCCATTATTATCGCATCATATTTTCTTCCTCTTCTTATTTCACGTTCAACAAATTTTATAACATCATCTACAATATACCTTACCGGCCTGTTGGAAAGTCCTGACGATGTCAGGTTTTCCTTCGCCCAGGTAACCATCCCTTTGGATGAGTCAATATGTGCAACCGACGCTCCTGCTGCTGCCGCCGCCGCTGTTGCTCCGCCGGTATAAGCAAAAAGATTTAAAACATTTATCGGGCGGTTGGCACCTTTTATAAGCTCTGAAAACCATAACCAATTTGTCGCCTGTTCAGGAAAAAGTCCTGTATGTTTAAAACCCATAGGCTTAATATTGAACTTAAGACCTAACGGCGCAAACTCAACATACCAGCGGTCCGGAACACGCTTAACAAACTCCCAGTTTCCGCCACCTTTGTTTGAGCGGTGATATCGTCCATGATAAGACTTCCACATATCCGGAAATTCACGTCTTTCCCATATAACCTGAGGGTCAGGGCGTACTAAGCGGTATCCGTTCCAATCCTCAAGCTTTTCTCCGCCTGATAAATCCAAAACTTTATAGTCAATCCAATCTTTACAGATCCACATATTTTTCTGCCTTTCTGTCACTTTTTATTAAAACAAAATACACTAAGAGCCATTTATCATATTTACGATTACATTTTACCATTTTATAGGTTTTTCGTCAATGTTATTTTGCGCTTTGTCATAAACAGTTCACATTATTCATAAGATTTAATAAGTTTATTTATCCGGAGGGAAATAATATGGAAAATAGTCAAAATGCACATAACCTTATTTTAGAAGATAAAAGCAAACTCTCTATATCCGGAGTTTGTGATGTAGATACCTTTGATGAGTCTAAAATTGTGCTTTTTACCGAGGATGATACTGTTGAAATTGAGGGCGCGGATCTCCATATTCAAAAGCTAAGTGTTTCAGACGGTGAAATGATTATCGAAGGTGAAATAACCGCTATTATTTACACCGGAAAGGATGGCTATGGAGCAAAGGGAAAAGGCTTCTTAAAACGAATTTTAAAATAAACCTAATACATACGGAAGGAGCACTTTAGTTAATGGAATTTTCGTTAGCGCAGGAGGCCTACGTCTTTTTGGCAACCGTATTGTGCGGAGCTTGTATAGGCATCGTATATGACCTGATGCGCGTAATCCGCTCTTTTTCAAAACCGTCTGTTTCCCTGACCGATGTTCACGATATAATTTTTTGGTCACTCGCCTCCGTCATTATGTTTTTTACCATACATCACATAAACGCAGGAAAAATGCGATGGTATGAGTTTTTAGGAGCATTTTTAGGCGCAATTTTATACTTTTTAGCCTTTAGTAAAATTTTTCGTTATTTATTGTGCAGAACAGTAGAAATTTTTTCAAGAATATTTGCATTTTTTTGCAAAATTCTCTTGACACCGCTGCTATTTGCGTATAATATAATATATAAAGGAATAGTGTTTGTTTTTGCGCCCATTTTTAAATTAATAGTGAGCTTTTTAAGAAAGCTCGCTCTTAAATTTAAAACAGTGGCAAAAAGGACAAAAATGACTCTGTTGAAAAAATAAAGGTTATGAGGAAGCGTTTATGGACAACAGAACAAAAGTAAGAAAAAAGAAAATTAATTTCAAAATCCTTGCTAAAAGAGGGCTCTTTTGTTGTGCCCTTTTATATCTTTGTTTCCTTTTAATTTCTCAGCAGTTTGATATCGCTCGTCTTTCTAAAAAAGAAAACGGCATTGATTCTGAAATCGCCGCAGCACAAAAACAGGCTACAGAGCTTGATGCACAAAAAGAAGCTGCCGGAACAGATGAATATTTAGAGCGTGTTGCTCGTGAAAAGCTTGGATATATGAAACCTGGTGAAAAGGTATTCATAGATGCTTCCAACTGATTCGACGCACCGTTTATAATAAAATTATACAAAGGGTTATAGATTAAAGGAGGAAGCTTTTAGTATGCTTTTAGAAGCAGGCAGCATTGTTGAAGGAAAAATTTCCGGTATTACTCAGTTTGGTGCGTTTGTATCATTAGATGAGGGAAAAACCGGTCTCGTACATATTTCTGAGGTAGCACTTGAGTATGTAAAGGATATTAATAACCATGTAAAGGTTGGCGACCAGGTTAAAGTAAAGATTTTAACCATAGATGAAAAGGGCAAAATCAGTCTTTCAATCAAGCAGGCTTTGCTTGCAGAAAAAAAGAATACTCCTCGCCCGCCGCGTCCTAAACGTTTGGATACTATCGATTTTTCTAAAAAAAGCTCCGCTCCACCGCAAAGCTTTGAGGAAATGATGAGTCGCTTTAAACAGGACAGTGATGAAAAGATGCAGGATTTAAAACGCGGTCTTGAATCGAAGCGTGGTGGCGGAAGTTACCGCCGTTCTTCAGGTTCATTTTAATTTTAATATTTAAAAATAGCAGGTTGCAAGTTGTGCTTGCAACCTGTTTTAATTTGTTTTTATATTTTTTTGCCATACTTAGCAGACACCCGCCTTCTAATAAATCATATATTTAAATTCTTAATTTATATATAATTT
>JAZNJS010000057.1:0-9002 GCA_045578185.1 Clostridia bacterium | reverse complement strand
ATGAAAAAAATATTAGCAATTATTTTAATAACAGCAACTAGTATGCTTACATTTACAGCATGCACAAATAATGAAACAAAGTATTCCGGCGATGTTTATGTCAATTTAGAGTTTACAGACGGAAATAGCATCATTATGCAGCTTTTCCCGGATGTAGCTCCAAAAACCGTCAAACACTTTTTAGAAAATGTAAAAGATGGTTACTACGATGGTAAAGTTTTTCACCGTGCAATAAAAGGATTTATGATTCAGGGCGGTTCTGCTGATGGAAAAGGTGTTGGCGGAAGCGGCAGAACAGTAAAAGGCGAATTTAAATCAAATGGTTTTGATAATAATTTAATGCATACTCGCGGCGTTGTTTCAATGGCAAGAACTTCTGATCCAAACTCTGCAAGCGGACAATTTTTTATTGTGCATGCAAAAGCCAGCCATTTAGACGGCGACTATGCCGCATTCGGTAAAGTCGTACAAGGTATGGATGTAGTTGATAAAATTGCCGAAATGCCGGTCGGTGGTGTTAATAACGATGAACTTCAGGAAAAACCGGTAATAAAAACAATTAGTGTTTTAAAGGATTATACCCCTGAAAACTCTACAAGTTCTACATCAAATAATGCTCAATAAATCAGTCATTAGTACAAAATGACAAAATTTAGGTTTTAATCAAGTTTTTTTCAAATTTTACTTGAATATTTTACTTATATGTTGTAAAATATATATTGTCAAAAAGGTAACAATTATTTTTAGGAGGTTTTTCTATTATGGCAGTAAAAGTAGCTATTAATGGTTTTGGCCGTATCGGTCGTCTGGCTTTCAGACAGATGTTCGGCGCAGAGGGATATGAAGTTGTTGCAATCAACGACTTAACAAGCCCGAAAATGCTTGCACACCTTTTAAAGTATGATTCCGCTCAGGGTAAATACGCTCTGGCTGATACTGTAACTGCAGGCGAAGATTCTATCACAGTTGATGGTAAAACAATCAAAATTTACGCTGAAAAAGACGCTGTTAACCTTCCGTGGGGCAGCCTTGATGTAGACGTAGTTTTAGAGTGCACAGGTTTCTACACATCCAAAGAAAAAGCTTCTGCTCACATCACAGCAGGTGCTAAGAAAGTTGTTATTTCTGCTCCGGCAGGTAACGACCTTCCGACAATCGTTTACAATGTTAACCACAACATCCTCACGAAGGATGATACAGTTATTTCTGCAGCTTCCTGCACAACTAACTGCTTAGCTCCGATGGCTAAGGCATTAAACGATTATATGCCCGTTGAAAGCGGTATTATGTCAACAATCCACGCTTACACAGGCGACCAGATGATCTTGGACGGTCCGCAGAGAAAAGGCGACCTTAGAAGATCAAGAGCAGGTGCTGTAAACATTGTTCCTAACTCAACAGGTGCTGCTAAAGCAATCGGTCTTGTTATTCCTGAGTTAAACGGTAAACTTATCGGTTCTGCACAGAGAGTTCCGACTCCGACAGGTTCAACAACAATCTTAGTTGCTGTTGTTAAAGGTCAGGCTACTGTTGAAGGAATCAACGCAGCTATGAAAGCTGCTGCAACTGAGTCTTTCGGCTACAACGAAGATGAGATTGTTTCTTCTGACATTATCGGAAGTAAATTCGGTTCTATCTTTGATGCAACTCAGACCATGGTAACCAATATGGACAACGGTTACTCACAGGTACAGGTTGTTGCTTGGTATGATAACGAAAATTCTTACACAAGCCAGATGGTAAGAACAATTAAATACTTTGCTGAATTAGATAAATAATTAAAAAAGCTCAGCCGGAACAAATGTTCCGGCTGTTTTTTATTGTTAGAGAAGAGAAGTGATGCAGTTATTTATCTTCCTTAATTTCAACATCTGCTAAGGGATTGCTTTTTGCAGCGTTTCTTAGTAGTTCATCATCAAGATGTGTGTATATTTGTGTTGTTGAAAGGTTAGTATGACCAAGAATTTCCTGCAAAATACGCACATCAACATGTCCATGTTTATACATTAATGTAGCCGCAGTGTGCCTGAGTTTATGCACAGAATATTTAGAATCATCAAGGCCCGCAGCTTTTAGATGCATTTTTACAATATGTTGTATTGTTTTTACGCTTATTCTGCGCAGATTTCTGCTGATAAACATAGCGTTCTGGTCAGGAGCTTTAATGCCTGTTTTTGGTCGAGCATTCTTTAAATAATTATCAATTGCATCAAGACAGGCTTTATTTAAGTAAATTGTGCGTTCTTTATTACCTTTACCAATTACTGTCAATGTATCTCCCTTTACATCACGAACATTAATACCCGCAAGCTCTGAAAGTCGTAATCCGCAGTTTAAAAACAATGTAATTATAGCATAATCGCGTATTTTATTATTTCCATCAATATTTTCCAACAATTGCTTGCTTTCATTTAATGTTAAATATTTAGGCAGCGATTTTGGTATTTTTGGAGAATCAAGTTCATTAGCAGGATTTGTATCAATTAATTTAGCCTTAGCGCTTAGATATTTAAAAAACGAACGAAGCGACGCAACTTTGCGTGCTCTGGAGTTTGCATTGTTTAGTCGCTCACGAGACGTATACGCCAGATACTCATACAAGTCATGCAGAGTTATTGTTTTAATAAAATCAATTGAGATATCATTGATAGTTAAATTATCAAAATCATCAAACGTTGCTAAGCCTCGATTGATTTTCATAAAGCGCAAAAAGGACCGTATGTCAAAAAAGTACTCCTTTGCGGTATTTTTAGATTTGCCCTTTATGGCTTCGGTATATGTAATAAAATCCTTTAAGTAGTCCGGTGCCTCAAAATATAAATCATTCATAAATTTTCGCTCCTCCGAATTATACAAAATTCTTATTTTGTATAATTAGTATGATTTAATTATAACACAAGAAAATATAAAGGTCAATACTTTTTTGCATTACTCCATCAATATATACATTATATATGTATGAATTTAGATAATTTTCAACAAAATATACAATATTTTGCAAAATATTCTTGCTTTTTTAAGTCTTTTATTTTAAAATATAGATATAGCTTTATGTAATATTAATAAAAAAAGGAGTTGTTTTCATGGAAAAACTGTTCAAAATCAAAGAACGCGGCTCAAGCGTTCGCACAGAGATTATCGCAGGTATAACCACCTTCTTGGCGATGGCTTATATCTTAGCGGTTAATCCCGGTATGTTAGGTATTATACCTGATGGCCCTGGTCCTGCTGCAATTTTTATGGCAACTGCATTATCTGCAGCAATCGCAACAATCTGTATGGCATTTTTTGCTAACTACCCTGTTGCACTGGCTTCCGGCATGGGTCTTAACGCTTTCTTCACTTTCACAGTTTGTCTTGGTATGGGCTATTCCTACAAAGTTGCTCTTACAGCTATTTTACTTGAAGGTATCATCTTTATGATCCTTTCTGTATTCAAGTTCAGAGAAGCTTTGGTAAACAAGATTCCTAAGAACTTAAAATTGGGCATCACAGCAGGTATTGGTTTATTTATCACCATCATCGCTTTAATCAATGCAGGTGTTGTTATAAATGACGATTCTACTTTAGTGGCTCTCGGTAACCTTGGAACTCCTCAGGTTGCTCTTGCAATAATTGGTCTTTTAATTATCGGTGTTCTCCACCATTATAAAGTTAAAGGCGATATTTTAATTGGTATCCTTGCTACATGGGTATTAGGTATTATCGCTGAATTATGTGGTTGGTATGTGGTTGATGTTGAAGCAGGTGTATATTCTTTAATTCCTTCTCTTTCATGGGACGCTATAAAGGCAAACTTTGCAGCACCGGCTTTATTCCAGTTTGATTTTGGATTTATCGCAAGTAATTTTGCATCATTTGCAATTGTTTTATTTACATTCCTTTATACCGATATCTTTGATACTGTAGGTACATTAATCGGTGTAGCACAGAAAGGTAATCTTCTTGACGAAAACGGTAATCTGCCTAAAGCAGGCGGAGCATTAATGGCTGACGCTGTTGGTACTGTTGTTGGTGCATGCCTTGGTACTTCTACTGTAACAAGTTATGTTGAATCTTCTGCAGGTGTTTCTGCAGGTGGAAGAACAGGTCTTACTGCTCTTACAACCGGTATTCTGTTCCTTCTCGCTATTCCTCTTGCTCCTATTTTCTTAGCTATCCCGGGCTTTGCGACAACTCCTGCTATGCTGTTTGTTGGATTGCTTATGCTTTCAGCAGTTAAGGAAATGGAATTTGATGGCGATGTTGCAGATAGCATCGGTGGTTTCTTAGCAATTGTTATGATGCCGTTTACCTACTCTATCGCAAATGGTATCATGTTTGCGATGATTGCTTGGGTTGTTCTTAAGCTTGCTATCGGCAAAGCTAAAGACATCAGTGCTATAATGTGGGTATCTGTTGCTCTCTTTGTTATCTACATTGCTCTTAAAGTTGCAGGTCTTGCATAATTTTCAAGGAGTCTTATAAATGAAAAAAGCTTATGAAATAGAAATTGCAGGTCTTAAGCGCGAACTTCCCTTGTGCAAGGTTTCGGAGGATTTCTACATTGGAGCGTTTATAATGTTTGGCGATGTTGAAATAACTGAAGCGTGCGCAAAAGCGCTGCTCAGCAAAGCTCCGGAATTTGATATTATGATTACTGCTGAATCAAAAGGCATTCCACTTCTGTATGAAATGGCACGTCAGGCTGGCAGTAACAATTATATCGTTGCAAGAAAAGCTCCTAAACTTTATATGCAAAACGTTATTGTTACTGATGTAAACTCAATTACTACCGCACACAAACAGATATTGTGCATTGGGCAAGCAGATGCTGATTTAATGCGCGACAAGCGCGTTTTAGTAATTGATGACGTTATCAGCACCGGTGAATCACTCGCTGCTTTGGAAGCGCTGATTAACCAAGTTGGCGGTAATATTGTTGGCAAAATGTGCGTTTTAGCCGAGGGTGATGCTATTGGCAGAAAAGATATAACCTATCTTGCTCCCCTGCCGGTTTTCCACGCAGACGGCTCAATAATTGAGTAATTAAAAATTAAGAGGTTGCAGTTAATTACTGCAACCTCTATTATTATGCTATTATTTATTTTTATCTTCGGCAATTGTACCACTTCGATAAGCTTCAAGCAACAACTCAAGCTCTGCTATTTGCTCTTTTAGTTCAAGACCAATATCCGTATCCATAACCTTAATCCTTTTAAGCGTCTTCTCTACTACAACCGTTGAGGAATGGATATCTTGCTCAAGCTCTATAGCCTCAGTTCGGGTCGAAAATGGCTCGTGTGATGTGATTAACATACCATAAGAGTTAAAAATCAATGTATATCCGGCAATTCCTGTCTTAGAATGATACGCCTTAGACAGTCCTCCGTCAATTATAAACAACTTACCGTTAGCTTTGATTGGGTTTTCACCTTTTTTACAAGCAACCGGGACATGTCCGTTTATTATATGAGCATTATCAGGCTCTAAATCAAATGCTAATAAGATTTTATCAACAAGTTTCTCATCGTTAAGCATTTTATAATAATAATTTTTAATTTCTTCGTGCTGTTTTTTGTCTGCAAGGAAATATCTTTCAAACGTTGCCATTTTGCTTTTAGCAAACAACGGAGATTTTTGACCGGTCCATAAGTACCAGATAAAATCAAGGCTTTTAGCCTTATCAGGACTGCGCTCAGATAAGAAATAACCCTGACGCATCATCTTATCAGCATAATCAAGCAAATCCTTACCGCTGTACTCTGTTCCATCTTCTGTGTACCAGGATAGAAATTCACCGTTCTCATCAACCGGAATACAACCGTGATATAACAAATTATTATTAAAAATGTTATACATACTGCCCTTCGAGTATAAAAACTTTATATGCCGCTGCAAGCGTTCGCTGTGTAGAAAATGGAATCTTAAACGTTCTACAATATCCTGTTCTTCTTTTGTTAAGGCATATGGATCTTTTGGGTCTATGGTCGGAAAATTGCAATCCAACAACGGGTACTCTTCTCCATCAATTACAATCGTTTTGTTTTCATAATTGATTTTTTCCAACAACAACCTGTCATCCATATCAAAATGCGGATTTCTTTTTATTAACTGACCCTCAAGCTTAAAAGCAATTACTGAAAGTGCCTTATGAATTTTCGCAATATCTTTTTCGTCGCCGCTTTCATTGTTTGAAATAGGCATAAAACAACTGCAATCATCGTCATCATACTGCTTGAGCGCATACATAGCAAGCGCGCGAAGATTGATACCATATCCGTCTTCAATAGTGCCCAGATTATCATAGCGGGCAGAAATCCTAAGCACGGTTGCAATACATACTTCACTTCCTGCTGCGGCACCCATCCACAAAGCATCGTGGTTGCCCCACTGTATATCAACGCAGTGATATCTCATCAAAGTATCCATAATAATATCCGCACCCGGGCCTCTGTCGAAAATATCACCTAATATATGAAGTCTATCAACTGCCAATCTCTGTATTAAATAACACAAGTTAATAATAAACGCATCTGCACGTTCAGTTTTGATAATTGTGTCTATAATCCCCGCATAATATTGCTGCTTATTATTAAAATCATTATGCTCATGCAAAAGTTCTTCCATAATATATTCAAAATCTTTTGGTAGAGCTTTTCGCACTTTTGAACGAGTGTATTTAGAAGCAATCACTCTGCAGATCTCAACTAATCTGTATAATGTAATTTGATACCAATCATCTATATCATCAGTAGTACGTTTTATTATCCTTAATTTTTCCTCAGGATAATAAATCAACGTTGCAAGGCTTCTCCTATCTGTAGGTGTGAGCGTCGTTGCAAACTGTTCATCAATTTTCTTTTTAATAACACCGGAAGCGTTACGCATAATATGTTCAAACGCCTCGTGTTCACCATGAAGGTCACTAATATAATGTTCTGTTCCCTTCGGTAAATTGAGAATAGCATTTAAATTGATTATCTCCGAACTTGCCGTCTGCACATTCGGGTACCTTTTAGATAATAACTTTAAAAACTTTTCGTGCTCTTTCATAGTTTTGCCCTCCGTTTCTTGGATAAAGCTTACACTTAAAATACCACTATATGTTAATTATAACACTGTTTAACGAACAAAACAAGTATATACTTTATAAATTAAAAAACCGCAGCCGACACACAGCAGACTACGGTAAATTATTTTACAATAATACAATAAATATTAAATACATTATTGGAATAGTTATTATCGATAATGTATGAGAAATCAAGGCCATAGATGCTCCTGTTTTCGTGTCTCCTCCGTAAGCGGATGGATACACAACTGTGTTTAATCCAAGCGGCGCCGCAAATGCG
The DNA here is from genome assembly GCA_045578185.1 of Clostridia bacterium. Lineage (GTDB taxonomy): Bacteria > Bacillota > Clostridia > UBA1381 > UBA9506 > RGIG1666. The sequence goes on along the minus strand of JAZNJS010000057.1, from coordinate 1,668 downwards.
ATCAAAACAATAGTTATAACTTCTTCATTTGTCCCTAATGCCATCAATACTAAAATCATTATTGACGGAATAACAATAAGCCTTATGATCGTTGCAATATAAACTTTTTTTGATGAAAGTAGACTTTTAAAATCAAATCCGGCTATTACAACGCCTGCGATAACCATTGCAACCGGACCCATACAGTTTGATGCATTGGATAATGCCGATGTTAAAAATTCAGGTATGTAGTTTCGCAGATTTAAAAGACCGGCTGATATGCCAAAAATGACAGCAAACATCAAGGGATTAATCAAGTATTTTAATGGATTTTCACAGTTTTTATCTTTAGGAATTAAAATATATAACCCCCAACTGTAAACAACTATATTTAGCCCTATTAAAAACATTTGATATTTAAAAAGGGCACTATTGCCAAATACTCCAAGCATAAGAAAACTTCCAACATAACCGAAATTTCCAAACGTAAGCGAATATTTATAAATGTTTCGCTGATAAGCAAGCTCCGCACTCTGTTTTGAATTTTTAATAAATAATGCAGATAAAGGATATGAGAGTAAAAGCGCAATAATTATCAGTGCAAAACCATATAATATCAGCATTGAATTCTCAACAAATGATGTTACAGTGCAATTCTGCATAAATGTATTCATTATAAGCGCCGGCATAAAAAGATACGTTTGCAGCCTTGATAAAACCACATCTGATCCTTTTGGCAATATATTCTTTTTCCTTAATAAAAATCCCAAGAGGATAAAAATAAACATCATCAGCATTTGACTTAATGTTAGCTTAAATATATCCATTTTGTGCCTCCGATTTAAATAAATATGGGCGTGATAAAAATCACGCCCATTGATTTATTAACAATTATTTGTTCTCGTTAATTTTTGCCTGTGCAGCTGCTAAACGAGCAATCGGCACGCGGAACGGTGAACAAGAAACATAATCAAGGCCAATCTTATGGCAGAACTCAACAGAAGACGGGTCTCCACCATGCTCACCACAGATACCAAAGTGCAACTTAGCATTAACCGGCTTACCGAGCTTAATAGACATTTCCATAAGCTTACCAACACCAGTCTGATCAAGCTTAGCAAACGGGTCATTCTCAAAGATTTTTGCATCATAGTAAGCGTTTAAGAACTTACCAGCATCGTCACGAGAGAAACCGTATGCCATCTGTGTAAGGTCGTTTGTACCGAAGCAGAAGAAATCAGCTTCTGTTGCGATTTCGTCAGCAGTAAGAGCTGCTCTCGGAATCTCAATCATAGTACCTACTTCATATGTGAGGTTGATACCAGCTGCAGCGATTTCAGCATCAGCAGTTTCAACAACAACCTTTTTAACAAACTTAAGCTCTTTAATATCGCCAACTAACGGAATCATGATTTCAGGTGCAACTTTCCAATCCGGATGTGCTTTCTGAACATTGATAGCAGCACGGATAACTGCTTTTGTCTGCATCTTAGCAATTTCCGGATAAGTTACCGCAAGACGGCATCCACGATGTCCCATCATCGGGTTGAACTCATGGAGAGACTCGATGATTGCTTTAATCTGCTCAACAGTTCTACCCTGAGCATCAGCAAGCTTCTTAATATCTTCCTCAGTTGTCGGAACAAACTCATGAAGCGGCGGGTCAAGGAAACGGATTGTAACCGGATG
>JAZNJS010000056.1:0-20150 GCA_045578185.1 Clostridia bacterium | reverse complement strand
ATATGCTGAAATATTGCGGCTTTGAAGGAGAGGATTGGGACCGTGGATACGGCGCCATCCTTCGCACGATGCTGCAAAGCAGCGCAGGAATTGTGATTTTTCCCATTCAGGACCTTTTGGGTTATGGGAGGGATACCCGTATGAATGTGCCGGGGAGAGCCGAGGGAAACTGGGGCTTCCGCTTGACAAAAGAGCAGCTGGATAGCATCGACAGGCAGAAATATAAACAGTTAAACAAACTTTATATGCGTATATAGGTCGAAGGGGCTGCAACTGGTGCAGCCCCTTCTTTGGAGGTTGTGTGATATATTAATTTGGTTGGCTGGCTTTTTATTTTACTATTACGATTTCCTGTACCGCGTGCTTGTAAATCTTAATGAATACGCGGCTTTCGTCAAGTTCGTCATACTGTGCTATATCGCCCGGTGTAACAACCTTGATTGCGTTATTTGTTTTTGCAGTATCAACCTCGTATACTTTTGCATCGCTTATAGAGTAGTTTTTAACCTTACCCTCGCCTACCTGAACGTTAATGGAGGATGCGAATTTCTTTATTACCCTACCGTAAACCGTTACCAAGTCCTCAGAAACCGCTGTTTCTGCTTCTACATTCTTATTTTTTGCCTCAAAGAGAACTCTGATATTTTCAATCTCGTTTAAGTTGTTTATTTTCATCTGAACAATATCTCCGCGACCGAGTGCTTCGCCCTCACCGTTGACCATAACTGCGTCTTCGCCGGTCAGGTAAGAAACTCTTTCGCCATTAATATACGCATATACTTTCTGCACTCTTTCGCCGTCTGTGTTGTTTACAGTTGTAATCTGGTCGATAACCGCAAGCGGTGCCTCTAAGTTAGCTGCACCCTCTGAGTTGGTTACGATAATAACCTTTGCGGTCATATCCTCGCCCAAGTCGAAGATGGATACATCATATTCTGTCTCATCTTCAAACAAATCAATGTTTGTGATTGAGAAGTCACTTGTAGCAGTTTTACCCTCAGGGATATCAAAAACGATGGTGTTTTTATCAACATTGTATTCGCCAAGTTTCTTAGACGCTGCTTTATAGGTTAAGCTGTCTACTACGTTTTTGGTAAATACGTTCTTGTTTACTGCTCCTGTTTCTGTCTTATCAACAGCAGTATTAATCTGGCTGATTTTACCCTCTGCATTTGTTTCAAAGGTGATAAGCTGCGGCACGATTTTACCGTCTCCACCCTTAAGAGCATCAATAACAGTCTCTGCAAGTGTGCCTGTGCTTCCGTTAAATTTAAGCTTTTCAGTTGAATCAAGAACTAAAGTCTCACCCTTTTTAGTAAAGAGTTTCATCTCAAATACCTTATCAAAACCTGTTTTCATACCTGCTGCTGTGAGGTATGCGTAGTTAGAAGAAAGAACAGTAGTTGCATCAACTGCTGCAATCTTGCCATGGACGTCAAGGTAGAAAGTACCCTCATCATTTAAGTTGATAGTTTCGGTATAGTTCTTAGCAACGTGATACTCATTGCCATTAATGAAGATTTTATCGCCTTCGATTTCTTCAACCTTACCGGTTACGCTTTCGCTTGAAACCTCAATACTTATAATCTTAGAGTCCTTACTCTTAGCAACAGAAAGGACGTCCCATTCTTTAAGCTCTGAAAGCTCAACTTTCTGTCCACCGCGGGTAATTGTGAACTTAATCTCCTTATCCTTCGGGTCGAGCACCAAGGACGGTTTGCCGTATTTATCACTTACACGGTTAGAGTTTAATACGATTTCATCTACTACATAGTTCTCTGTTTCAGTTACAAAAACTATATCATAAATGTCGTCTTTATCGTGGTCAAGTACGGTGATGCGTCCCGCCTGAGGCTTAAGGAGCGCTGCGTCAAAGCTGATTGCTTTTCCGTTGTAAATCATTTTAGCTGTAGATGCTATTGTGAGCTGCTCTGTGTTGTTGTCGTTTTCTTTATCTACCCAATAATCAACAACATACTGACTCTCCTCGCTTGTTACCTTTTCAATATCTTCGGCAACAACCTTTAAAGAGTTGTTCTTACCCTTTTCGGCACGTGCAAGAATTAACATCTCATCGCCGTTATCATACTCTCTTACATATGCAACTACATTAAATCCGAGCAGGTTACGAACATCGCTGATTGCCTTGTCAGAAACCTTGTACACGTTGTCGCCAATGCGTACTTCGTTATCCTTTAAGGAGCTTGCTCCGCTTAAGCTGCTTGTTCCTATTGCAGTAAGCTGTGCATAAATTTTCTTTGTATCTAAAGTATCTTCAAGCAATGTTTTATCTACAATTTCGAACTTAACGTCGTCACCAAAGCCCACCTGCTCCATCATCTTAACGGTTAAGGTGTTAAATGTCATCTGTGCAACCGCACCTCTTACAATCTTTTCGTTTGAACCTGCAACAATGTTCTTGTTGATGCCGTTCTGCGAGCCTACTACAAGGTAACCTGACGGGAAACCGCCTTTTGCCTCTGCTGCCGGCTCGTGACCAATAATTCTTACCAGAATTGTCATTGCCTCTGCATAGGTGATAGTGTCATCCGGACGGAAGTTGTGCTCATCGTCACCAATAACAATACCCTGCTGTGCTGCTACGTTGATATATCCGTTTGCCCAGTGGTTTTCCACTACATCCGGAAATTTCGTCGGCTGATTGGAGTTTTGTGCAACTGAGCCGAGACCCATAGCCTCAACTGCTACCTTTGCAAACTCAGAACGCTTAATCGGCTCTTCAGGACGGAAGTTACCGCTTTCCGCGTCACCGACCATAATCTCTAGTGCGCCAAGTGTTTCAATCGCTTCTTCGTGTTTAGAACCGACTGCATCACCGGGAAGTGCTGCAAAAGATGTCAGCGACATACCAGTTGCCATCGTTGCTGCCATAAGAAACGAAGTAAATTTTCTTGCTTTCAACATGAAAGATTCCTCCTTGAAATTTTAAACCTTTTAGTATCTTTCGTCATTTCCCTCCGCTTAAAAGCCGGTTGTCACACGCGTTGTCACAACAGTCTCAAATTATTTAGGCAGCAAGGCATCACATCTCACACTGCTATCCTCCCTGTCTTTTCACAGCCTGCATCGCGTAAGTTTACATAATTTATAAGATTTTACGCCGTCAGCCCGCTGCCATATTGTTTTTTGTGTTCAAGACCGTTTTGTCATCCGCGCTGCTTACACGAGATTATACGCATCAAAAACTGATAAAGTTCCGGAAAAAATTCAAAATATACATGGTAATTTTTTCTCTTCATTAATATATTATGTAAACTTGTTATGTAATAATGTTTCAAAATTTAAAAAACACTGTAAAAATTAACTATTTAAACGAAAAAATATATTGAAAATTATAAATAAAAATTATATAATGCGTATATAAATAAAGACAAAATCGGGGAGGTACATACATAATGCAAAATCGTTATGAATCAGCAAAAGAAGCATATGCAAAACTTGGCATTGATACTGATGCCGCTATTAAAAAACTTAAGGAAGTTCCTGTTTCTCTGCACTGCTGGCAGGGTGATGACGTTAAAGGTTTTGACCAGGACGGTCCCTTAACCGGCGGAATCCAGACAACAGGCAACTACCCGGGAAAAGCAAGAACTCCTGAAGAGCTCATGGCTGATATGGACAAAGCAATGGCCCTCTGTCCCGGAAAGAAAAAAATTAACGTTCACGCTTGCTATGCAATTTTTGAGCCGGGTGAGTTTGTTGACAGAGACAAGCTCGAGCCCAAGCACTTTAAAAAATGGGTAGACTTTGCAAAAAAGCGTGGTATGGGTCTTGACTTTAACCCGACTTTCTTCTCTCATGCAAAAGTTAAAGATGGTCTTACTCTTTCAAGCCCTGATAAGGCTACAAGAGATTTCTGGATTGAGCACGGAAAAGCTTGTATCCGCATTTCTCAGTACTTTGCTGAAGAAACCGGCATTCCCTGTGTTATGAATATCTGGACAGGCGACGGTTATAAAGACATTCCTGCAGACCGCATGGGTCCGAGAATGCGTTATAAAGAATCCATCGAGGCAATACTCGCTGAGCCGTTTGATAAGAATAAGGTAAAACCCTGCGTTGAATCAAAAGTATTTGGCATTGGTGTTGAATCCTTTACTGCAGGTAACGCTGAGTTTACACTTTCTTTCGCAGCTACTCACGAAGGCTGCCTGCCACTCATGGATAATGGTCACTATCATCCGACAGAAGTTGTTTCTGACAAGATTCCGGCGCTTCTGTGCTTCTTCCCTGAGATCGCTCTGCATGTAACCCGTGGTGTTCGCTGGGATTCAGACCACGTTGTTCTGTTTGACGACGAGACAAAGGAAATTGCAAAAGAAATCGTTAGAAACGACGCTTTAGACCGTGTATATATTGCATCTGACTACTTTGATGCAAGCATCAATCGTATCGCAGCATGGGCCGTAGGTGCACGCAGCATTCAGAAATCTCTTCTTGCTGCACTCTTAACTCCTAACGCAATGCTCAAAGATCTTCAGGATTCAAACCGCCTGACAGAGCTTATGGTAATGCAGGAAGAAGTTAAGACACTACCGTTTGGCGATGTTTGGGCTAAATATTGCGAAGAATGTGGCGTAAGAGCTGATGCCGGCTGGTACGAAGAGATTGCAAAATACGAAGAGGAAGTTCTTTCTAAGAGATAAGTTTAAAGATTATAAAGAGGCTGTAGTTTATTACTGCAGCCTCTTAAATTTTATATATTAAAAAAAAATTAAATTACCCTATCCGGCATTGCACTTTCGTTTATTCTTGTGCTATAATAAAAATGTATTGTACATAAAATCCATACAGGGAAAGGAAGAACGAAATTGTTTGACTTTTTAAACACAAATCTTTATCCCTTTATACGAAGTATCCGTCTCACGGATATTATAGACATCATACTTGTTGCGTTTGTGGTTTATACCGTTATCAAATTCATACGGCAGACCCGTGCAGCTCAGCTTTTAAAGGGAATCGCAATACTTTTGGTTGTGATGTATCTTTCTGACTGGTTCCAGTTAAACGTAATTAATTTCATTCTGCTTAATACTATGCAGATAGGTCTTACCGCTCTTTTGATTATCTTCCAGCCGGAACTAAGGCGAGCACTCGAGCATATGGGACGAAGTAAATTCGGAAGCATCTTAAGTTATGATGAGCATATTTCAGATGTCGATATGGTCGACGAAATTTGCCTCGCCACAAACTCAATGTCAAAATCAAAGATTGGTGCATTAATCGTTTTCGAGCGCAAAACAAAACTTGACGATATGCTGACCGGCGGAACATTTATAAATTCTGATATTTCATCTGAACTTGTTGAAAATATATTTGTTCCAAATACTCCCTTGCACGATGGTGCAGTTGTTGTTCGCAACGGCAAAATTTACAAGGCGGCTTGTGTTCTCCCTCTTTCAGGAAATAAAAACCTCAGCAAAGAGCTCGGAACAAGACACCGTGCAGCACTTGGCATAAGCGAACAATCCGACTGCGTTTCGCTTGTAATATCCGAAGAAACCGGCAGAATTTCAGTTATGACGAATGGCGATATGATACGCAATCTGTCCATTTCTTCCTTGAGCCGACTTTTAAATAAACTGGTCGCTGAGCCGACCGCTGATAAAACTAAAAATCTCCGATTCTGGAAAGTGAGGGACAGCAAATGAAAATGAATTTTCGTGATGACCTCGCTCTTAAAATAGTATCAGTTCTAATCGCAATCGGTCTTTGGTTTTATGTCGTACAGGTACAAAGCCCTGATATTGAACGAACCGTGCGTGATGTCCCTGTTGTTTACACGCAGAAGACTCTGCTTGAGAACCGTGGTCTTGTGCTTTTAAATGATAAAGAGCATACTATAGATATTAAAATCCGCGGAAAACGTAAATACGTTATGGGCGCATCGAACCAGAACATTACCGTTTTGGCTGATGTAAGCTCTATAGACACCACAGGCGAGCATACTTTATACACCAACATTATCCTTCCGTATGCGAACCTTGAAATTATCAACCAAAATCCCTCCGCTCTTATAGTTGAGGCCGATACTTTGGCTACTGTTAAAAAGAAGGTTGATGTTGTAACCATCGGCGAGCCTAAGAATGATTATGTCAAAGGAAGTGTCACCGCCTTCCCTGAAATGGTAACATTAAAAGGTCCGAAAACACTGTTGGACGGTGTTGCTTCCGTTGCAGCAGAGCTTGATATTGGCGGAACGAATTCAGATGTTCAATCCGTTGTTCCTCTTGTTATATATGGTTCAAATGGTAAAGAAATCAAGTCATCATATATAACTGCAGACATAACAGAAATAGAAGCCCGCTGCGAAATTTTAAAAACAAAATCAGTAGATATAGTTCCTGTTTTTTCCGGCAATTCCACACCAGAGGCAAACGGATATAAACTTGATGGCGGAAGTCTTAAGCAGATTAAGGTGGCAGGTCCTAAAGACCAGATTGATTCCTTGACCGAAATTAAGACAAAAGAAATTAAACCTTTAGATATAAAAGAAGATGGTTCGGTAATTGTTAAACCTGATTTACCAGCAGGAATAATTCCCACAGAGGGAAATACCTTTACTCTGCGCTTTACCCGTGAGTAGCCTTTAACCCATCACAATAAGCGACATATAAAACCCTGTTTATGCAATTCACACAAACAGGGTTTTTATTTTTTCTTTGATTTCATTGAATGTGCGAATTGTACAAATCCGCAATTCGTGGTATTATATATACATACCACAACTAACAACAAACTTTTTCATTTTCCCTCCTTTGAAAAAAGGAAACAAAAAGCACCTTTTAAAAGGTGCTTTTTGTTTTGCCTATATTTAATTTTAGTCAAACATTTCACTTAATGAAACATCACCGTAAATTCTCTTAATTGCCTCTGCAAAAATCGGTGCAACAGATAAAACTTTGATTTTGTCAATCTGTTTTTCTTTTGTAAGAGGAATTGTATCAAGAACAACCAACTCTGAAATAGGAGATTTTTCAATTCTTTCGATTGCCGGACCGGAAAGTACACCATGTGTACAGCAAGCATATACATTATTTGCTCCACGCTCTTTTAAAGCTGCTGCGCCGTTTGTTATTGTGCCGGCTGTATCAATCATATCGTCAACCAAGATTACGTCTTTACCCTTAATATCACCAATGATATTCATAACCTCTGCTACGTTCGGCTTTGGACGACGCTTGTCGATAATAGCAATCGGAGCGTTAAGTCGTGACGCAAAAGTACGAGCGCGGGTAACACTACCGAGGTCAGGAGATACAACAACTAAGTTGTCTGTTTTACCCTCAAACTTCTTAAGGTAATAAGAAGTAAGTGTTGTGCCACCAAGCAGATGGTCCATAGGAATATTAAAGAATCCCTGAATCTGTGCTGCGTGAAGATCCATAGTAAGAACTCTATCAGCACCTGCAGCTGTGATAATATCAGCTACGAGCTTAGCAGAAATCGGGTCACGAGCCTTTGATTTTCTGTCCTGTCTTGCATATCCGAAATACGGGATTACTGCTGTAATTCTTGCAGCAGAAGCGCGCTTGAATGCATCAATCATAATAAGCAGTTCCATAAGGTTATCGTTTACCGGATTGCAAGTTGACTGAACGATAAATACATCAGAGCCTCTGACGGTTTCATAGATATTAACGGAAATTTCTCCGTCAGAAAACATAGATACCTGCGCATCACCAATACCAAGACCTAAGTATTCAGCAATTTTTTTCGCAAGCTCCGGATGTGAATTACAAGTAAAAATTTTAACGTCTTTTCCGTGGCTAATCATTTGTACAATCTCTCCCTTTAAATTAGTTGTATTTTTATATAATATAAATGTCTATTTATTAATTTTCTCAGGACGCTTCCAGCCTGTTTTTACTACCTGACGTGCTCTTGCAATTGCAAGTGCATCTTCAGGCACATCGTCTGTAATAGTGGAGCCGGCAGCCGTAAAAGCGCCTTTTCCAACTGTAACCGGAGCAACCAAATTTGTGTTACAACCGATAAATGCATCATCTTCGATTGTTGTGCGGAACTTGTTCTTGCCGTCATAGTTAACAATTACTGTACCACAACCGAAATTAATATTTTTACCAACATCAGCATCACCTACATAAGTAAGGTGTGAAATCTTTGTGCCATCGCCGATATTTGAATTTTTAAGTTCTACAAAATCGCCGACTTTAACGTGTTTGCCCACGCGGCAGTTAGGACGGATATAGGCAAAAGGTCCAACCGTTGTGTCCTCTCCTACTTCACTGTCTGTAATTACAGAGTGCATAATTTTAGCACCGTCGCAAATCACAGCATTAGTAAGCTGACTTCCGAAACCAATTGTGCAGCCGCTGCCTATAACGCAGGCACCTTTAAGCTGTACGTTAGGCTCAATCACAGCGCCGCTTGCAATTACGACTTCTTCATCGATGTAGACATTTTTCTCATCAATGAACAAAACACCATTTTTTTTGTGTCTTTTTACAATCTTTGCTCGTTTCATTGCTTCTTCGCTCCCCTTGTCATATATTCAGCCGTGCTAATGCCTTCTGGCATAAGACGGCATATAACCAAATTAGTTATTAACGGATTTTTTAAGTCTTATATCACCGCCTATAAACTGAAGAGCCTGATAGTTTCCTATGATTCGTGAAAATACACGGTCGGAATACTTTTTGGCCAGCTCCTCTAGATTTAAGTTCGTGTTTATAAGCGTCTTCTTATTGGCGATAAGTCTTGTATTTAATATGTCAAACAAAGCAGCATTAGTATAATTAGTCGCAAATTCTGTTCCCAAATCGTCTAAAATGAGCAAATCGCAGTCATACAGATTCTGGGTTTTGTCACGAAGCTTTTCTATATCATCTGTACGACGGAATTTAAAATCTTCAAGCATCGAGAAAATTTTATATGCCGTTTCATAGATTACTGAATGACCGTCTTTTAAAAGCTCCTTGGCAATACAGGTGGAAAGAAAAGTTTTTCCAAGGCCGGGCGCTCCCCAAAACAAAAGGTTAGTATTGTCATTATCAAAATTCTTGACAAAACTTCTGCACGCGCCCACGATTTTTAACATACAATCGTAAGGAGAAACACCGCTTGCAGCATCAACTTCCCTTGAGTAAAGCTCCATATCAAAGGTCTTAAAACTCTGGTCGCGAAGTTGCATAGACAGATTTGATTTTTCGAATGCCTTGGTAATAAGGCGTCTTTTAAAGCACTCGCAGTCGCGTCCCTCATATACGCCGGTATCTTCACATTTATCGCATAAATATCGCATAGAAAGCTCATCCTGCGCAAAACCATGCTCTACAAGCTGCACTTCTCTTTTTGCAAGAAGCGCTTTTTGTCTGTCACGAAGTGCACGCACTCTTTCGGTGCGGTCTCCCCCGCCCGAAACAGCAAGTTTTATAATTTTAAGTCCCGCGCTTCTAATTTCTTCCTCTGTCTCTTTAAGCTCTGGAGCTTTTTCGAAAACCCTTTCCCTGCGCTCTTCTAAATCCTGACGGTCATGACGGCGAATTTCCTCGTATTCAATCGCAACTTGTTTATAAAGTTCTTTATCATACGCCACTTTCTTCGCCTCCCATCATTTTACGCATAGCAGCTTTTTCGAGTTCAGCAAAATTATAACTGCTACCTTTTTCAGTCTTCTTTGCCACAGGCTTTTTATCGTTTACGATATCATCTTTTTTGCGGATATTGTTTTTAGCCCACGATTCCAAAATTTTATTCATATAGGCAAATGACAATTTACCCGTTTGATTAACTGTCAGCTCAAATGCGGTTTTAACCATATCAAAGTCCATTTTAAATTCATTCTGCCAGCGGTTTATATATTCAAGCTCTTTTGAGGTGAGGCTTCTGTCCGCCACACCGACAATGGTGCGCACACGGTAGGCATAGCTTAAAAATTCCTCGCGTTTTTTAATATAGCGTCTTGCTTTTTCAACCGTGTCAATATGAGCACTTGCCCACTTTGCAGCTTCTTTTTCTATGGCACGCATAGAGCGCTTGCCTTTTGAAACATAATACTCAACTAAGACTAAAATTACCTCTGCGGGCAGGGCATAATAATCATAAAGCGAATATAAAAGCTCGGTATCAGCAGTTGATAAGGTTTTCCCCATAATCTGACTGACCATGCGATACATTCTGCCAACCTTAGGATTGTCGGTAAGCTGACGACTTATCTCAGACTGCTTGTAACTCGGTCTGAACTCCGCTTTAGAAGCCTTTATATTTCCAAAACAAAACTCAATATCAAAATCGACATTGTCAACGCTTGTAAAATTATGAATTTTTATAAGTCCCTTTGAGCTGTAAAATAAAAATGCATTAACTACATCAATATCGCTTATGTTAAGCATTTGTGCAATACGCGAATTTGAAATGGAAGTGTTTCCTGCTTCAAGTTGCCTGAGAGCAAACAAATAAACCGTAAGGTACACAGGAATGCCCTCACCGATAGAGCGGTCTATAACCGCATTGGGAACTCTTAAAAATTGTTCCTGCGCAGAATCCTGCGGATTATTAATAATCATCTGTATCCTCTCTTTATCTTTATATAAAGTACAGTCACTTTATAACAACAAATTTGCATCAGGTATGCAGTAAACAAACCAATACAAATACATTATATCACACTTTTGCTTTTTTGCAAACAAATAATGATAAAAAGCGACAGTTTTTTGCATAAAAAAAGTACCACGTCAGCGCTATGGCAGTAACGTGGTACCTTAAAGGTAAAAAAAGCATAAAGCTTATTTTCTGAGGTTAAGTTTCTCGATGATTGCACGGTATCTTTCGATATCAACTTTTGTGAGATAGTTTAAAAGTCCTCTTCTCTGACCAACCATCTTCAAAAGTCCGCGACGTGAATGATGGTCTTTCTTGTAGAGCTTAAGATGCTCGTTTAAGTGGTTGATACGCTCTGTTAAAATAGCGATCTGAACCTCTGGAGAACCTGTATCTCCCTCATGAATAGCATACTTTTTAATGATTTCCTGTTTTACTTCCGGTCTCATTTGAAACCCTCCTCTAAAAATTTTTAATTTCACCTTACCCCGAGCAGCCGGTCACAAAACGAGGCGACGCCTGGCCCCCAGTAATAGGTGCAATGATTATTTTAGCACAAAGAAATCCGTTTGTAAAGGGTTTTTTAACAAAAATTTCATTTTTTTCCTTGCATTCTTATATTTATTATACACTTGTCTGAACCGGACTATACGCAGGCTTTGCTACGGTTATTGTGTATTGTATACTGTTTTTAAAATCACGGTTTTTAAATGAAGCCGTAATCCCCGACTTTTTAAGCATATCGGCAAGCTGGCGAAGTGTGCTTTTTACTATTTTGTCATTCTGTGTAAGTTTTGATACACTTTTTGCAAAAATTTTTCCTGCTATGAGCTTATCAACATAAGAATCAGTCTGCGCAACATCAAAACCGCGGCTTATTATTATGTCAACAACCTCTTTCTGCATATTTTTGTCCGAAAGTCTAAGCAAAGAATTCGCATGAAATTCCGTAAGATTATGTGACGCAAGCTTTGTTACCACCTCTGGTGGCAACTTTAAAATTCTTATCTTATTTTCTATTTCATAAGGATTTTTGCCAAGTTTTTTGGCCAGTTCCTCAACCGTATAGCCGTATCTTTTTAAATAATGTTCATAGCTTTTAGCTTCTTCGGTAAAATTCAGATTACTCCTGTGAGTGTTTTCAACCATATTTATAACTACCGCTGCATCGTGGCTTGCTTCAAACAAAATTGCAGGTATCATCTTTTTACCTGCCAGGCGACTTGCCCGTACTCTTCTCTCTCCCGCAATAAGCTCATACACACCAGGACCGAGTCGCCTTACAATAATCGGCTGCATAACGCCGTATGTACGTATTGAATAACTCAGCTGCCAAAGCTCGTTATCATCAAATACATAACGTGACTGGTCGGGATTAGGCATAATTGCATCAATCGGAATATTTAAGACCTTGCCCGAGCTGTTAAGTTCTATCTGCTCCTTGTTTTCTTTTAATAATGACATCAGTTCCATTTCTTTCCCTCCAAAAAATGTTGAAATTAATAATTTCCAATGCTTTCCAATAACAGTATAACATATTTTGTAAAAACAGAAAGAAATTTCGTGCCCCATATTTCGCCTCTTTTCTGCTAAAAAAATAAAAAAGCGCAGCATCTGACAAATTAACCTGATAAATTATACGTTAATATGTCAGATGTGCGCATTATGAGTCGAACGATTTTTGGCAAATTATCGAACAAACAGGAAAAACGCAATAACAACTATACCTAATATTATTCTGTAATAGCCAAATGATTTAAAATCGTGGCGTTTAACATATTCCATCAAAAACTTAATTGCCAGCATAGAAACGATGTAGCTGACTACCATACCTACAAGTAAAACCGCTATGTCGCCGGGCAAAAACGGTGCATCATAGGTGATAATTTTAAGGAAACTTACGCCGAACATAACAGGTATCGCAAGAAAAAATGAAAATTCTGCCGCACAGGCTCTTGAACAACCCAAAAGGATACTTCCCAAAATGGTCGAGCCGGAGCGTGATGTTCCGGGTATGATTGACAGAACCTGAAAGGCACCGATTAAAAGTGCAGTTTTATAATCGAGCTCGCTTATAGTTTCCACCATTACCTTTTTGTTTCTTCTTTCAATAAGTATAAAGGCTATACCGTACAGAATTAATGTAGCAGAAACCACATACCAGTTCTCGAAATTCTCCATAAAATCATTAAGAGCAAGACCTATTACCGCAGCGGGAACACAGGCCACCAATACCTTAAACCACATCTGCCAGGTATCATTTTTCTGCTCTTTTGTTTTCTTTGGAGAAAACGGATTGAGTTTGTTAAAATAAAGCGTGACAACCGCCAAAATTGCACCAAGCTGAATTACATATATGTATAAGTCAGTAGCGGTAAACCCCGTGTTTGATATGAACTCGTTTACCAATACCATATGTCCTGTTGAGCTTATCGGAAGCCACTCCGTTATGCCCTCAACTATTCCTAAAAAGACCGATTTTAAAAGCTCAAATATATTCATTTAAAGTCCTCCTTAGCATTTATAGCATATTCTGCCAACACCTTAAATTATACCACATCACCATATAAAATACCAGTATTTTTTACAAACAAAAAAGGCTACCCGCAGGCAGCCTTTTTTGTTTTTATTCGCAGCATCCGTTTCTGAAATCGTCAAATGAATCGAACTTGCAGTCATCCTTTTCAGGCGGGAAAAATTCATCAAACGGGAACTGAATTTTTTCAAACAATTCACAAGGACTGTCGTCTGATGATGCTACACACTCTTTTTGCGGCACACAGAAATCATATGCAGGAATTAAAAGCTGAACGTTTCTTTCAATTTTAACAATTGAGAAAAGGCCGATAGATACAAATACACGTTTGCTTTCTCCGCCAAGCACTAAATTACCGTCAAAAATTTTGCATACGCACTCAGGAATTGTTGAAAAATCAATATCATCGCCGCAGCAGCAGAGTTTATCGTTAATATCAACGATTTTAGCGCCTAAGCAAAGCGGGTCAACAACCTCAACCACAGCCTTTGGCATATTTGTCTTTTTCCAGAGTTGCTCATCAAAGCTGTCGTAGCTGTACCTTGATTCAAATACCTTTGCTGAGCCTTCGGAGCCAAAGAGAATTACTTTTTTGTCAAACGATGCCAAGCCCTCAACCTGAGTCGGTCTTCCCACACCAAGATAAGCGTCAAGCGTAATTTTAAAGAAGAATTTTAAATCAACGGTATAATATCCACGGTTAAACGGCACGGGTTCTACATCGGGGAAAACCCAGATAATCTCTGCCTTACGGCATTTTACATTAACCGCTTTATCGATAATCTCCTGCCCGCAAGCCGTTAAAAATACCCTTGCATCTTCGATACAATCTTTGTCCTTGCAGGAATCGTATACTTTATCTGTATGTACACACACTGCGTCTTTGATTTCTCTTTCACAGCCGAGTGCTCCTGAACGGAATTTTTCACCCATACAAAAAACCTCCTTTATATATTGCAATTGCCGAGAACACGTCTCTATACAATATAATATGCAAAAGGAGGTTTTATGTGCCGTTTTTTATTTGCCTGAGTAAAATTTTATTCAGATATAAAATTTCTAAGTATTTTTCTTAAATTTGTCGGAATGAATTTGTCTAACAATCCGAAAGAATCTATAGCTCCTATCATCTTTTTCACATTAAGCAGCAGGACAACTGCAAATAGCGCCCCCTGATACAGAAGATAATTCGGAAGATTTAACAAGATAATCACACACTGAGCTAAAATAAGCACAAAATTGAGCCAGAAATACATATGGCTTATTTTTATTTTTATCCACTTTCTCGTATGCACAAACCGTGAAATAAACATTACAAAATAGCTGATAAACGTCGCGAAAGCCGCTCCGTTTGCGCCAAACATTGGAATGAGTGCAATATTTAAAACTATATTAACAACCGCACCGATTAAAGTTGTATAGAAAGTATATTGACTCTTTTTATAAACCATATAAATACTTGATAAAAATGAAGCAAGGCAGGCAAAAAGCGTTCCCATAACTAAAAAAGGAACAAATACCCACGCTTCAAAATAATCAGGTGATGCCAGAAGCGCCGTTGAAATCTGCGCCGTCGCAATCAGTACTGAACCCGCCAAAAATGCAATTGCGCAGTACATACCAAATACACGGGAGAAAAATTTTTCTCTCTCATCTTCCTCCGTCACCGCAGATATCTGCCATGCGCCGCTGAAGATGTTTGCGACGTGAATAAGTATTGTCGGCACTTTATTTGCAACCGCATAAAGTCCGTTGACCGCAGTTCCAATTATAAAAGCGATTATATATCTGTCAGAAATATTGATTATCCATGTACAGATTGTATTCGGTATCATAGGTACGGCATAACTTATCATCTGCCTCAAAAGGTGCATTTTCGCACTTTTTATGCTTAAAAAGTTATACATTTTGGCTACAAAAAACAAAATCAGCGTTGAAGCTACATCTGTTAAGATATTTGCCAGCATGTATCCAACTGGCCCCATCTTCAATGTGCCTAAAAATACAACGTTTAAGATAATCATTACTACCGTGCGAAATACTCCATCTATGGCATATAGCCTCACAAACCCGCGCGCTCTTACAAACTCTGCACATACCATTTGAAGCGACGAGAAGAGTATAAAAAGGTACATATATCCAACATATTCAGTTAAAAAGCCGATACGCTCAAGCAGCGGCCACAAGCACAAAAGCACTGAAAAACCAATTAAGACCGTGATGACGCCTAATGTAAACACGCTCTTTTTATCTTCTGTCTTATCAAGACCGAAGCGGATAATTGCGTGCGTTATTCCAAGGGTTGCAAGCGGAATTAAAAGATTGCACGTTTGTACTACAATATCTACCGTTCCGTACGCCTCTTCCGAAAGAACACGGGTATAAAACGGGACTAAAAGAAAAACCAAAAGCTTTGAGGCAAGCGTTCCGACGGCAAATACCATCGTGTTTTTTGCCAGACTTCTATATTTATCCATAAGCGAGATTCATCTCCGATAAAATAATTTCATTTTAAAGCACAAACCTTTCTATTATATATAATAACAATAAATCATTAAAAAGTCCAGTTTTTTATCAGTTTGAAAACATACCAAAAGCCGCTGACTGTTTTAAAAGTCTGCGGCTTTTAATCGTTCTTCAATATAATTCATAGGTTTTTCTTCCGTCTGCTGCCAATATTTCACGATAAAGAGTCAAAATACCAAGACCATATTCCTCCGCCAGAGTTTTAAGCGCAAAAAGCTCGCTAACAGGGCAGCGCAAAGCATATGTGCATCCGTTTTTGGAAATGCTTTTCGGTGTCTGGATTATGCTTACTCCCCTTATGCCTTTTAAAGCTGCTAGACGCTTTAATCTGCTAGCTGTGGTTGACGAAGAAAAAACTATAAGTGCGTATCCCATCTTCCCTCTCCTTTCCTGCGCATAAGCCATTAAAAATCAGGTTTTGTCCGCATTTTTTACAGTTATTGTTCTTAAGCCTTCCAATAACAGTATATTCAGAAGCACTTTTTTTGCTATTATTCTTGAAAAAATAAATAAATAGGTTGAATTTTCCGCGCAAAATGTGTAAAATAGATATTATGAGTATGATTTAAAAAGAGAGAGAGGAATGAAATTATGATTACAAAAGAAAGAGTTTTAGAAATTTTAAAGGAAGCTGACGTTCTTCAGGAAGGACATTTTCTTCTGACCTCAGGACGTCATTCAGACAAATATCTTCAGTGCGCTAAAATCTTCCAGTATACTAAATACAGCGAGGAACTCTGCGCAGCACTTGCTGAAAAATTTAAAGATAAGGGCGTAGAACTCGTTATCGGACCTGCTATCGGCGCTATCCAGATGAGCTATGAGGTTTCTCGCCATTTGGGTGTTAAAAATATTTTTGCTGAGCGCGAAAATGGCGAAATGACTCTTCGCAGAGGCTTCACCATCGAGCCGGGACAAAAAGTTTTGGTTGTTGAAGATGTTGTTACAACAGGCGGCTCTGTGCGCGAGGTTATCGACATTGTTAAAAAACACGGTGGAAACGTTGTAGGTCTCGGCGTTGTAGTTGACAGAACCGGTGGAAAAATCGACTTTGGTGTACCGCTCGAGTCAGTTATCTCTATGGAAGTTATTTCACACGAGGCGGATAACTGTCCTCTGTGCAAACAGGGCCTCCCACTTGTAAAACCGGGAAGCCGTGCTCTTAAGGTTTGATTTTATATGCTGCACGAAGGGCACAGGATGAGAATGAGGAACCGCTATCTAAATGAGGGAATCGACAGTTTCGAACCGCACGAAATTCTTGAGCTTTTGCTTTATTACGCTATACCGCGCAAGGATATAAATGAACTTGCGCACAAACTTATCGAAAAGTTCGGCTCAATAAGCAACGTGTTTGACGCAGATGTCGAGTCCTTAAAACAAGTTGACGGCATAGGTGAAAATGCTGCTATTTTGCTCAGTATGATTCCTCAGCTCAGCAGAATTTATAATCAGTCAAAATGGGACAGAAAAACCTCTCTTGCCAGTGTAGATGCTGTTGGTCAGTATGCAGTTGCTATGTACACAGGAAAAAATGACGAGGAATTCGGTATAATCTGTCTTGACTCAAACCGCCGTGTACACTACAGCGGTATAATCATCAAAGGAACTGTTAATCAGACAGAGGCCTATCCGCGCAAGGTGGTCAGCGAGGTTTTAAAGCATAATGCAGTAAACGTTATCCTGACGCATAACCACCCCGGCGGAAGCATTATGCCGTCCATGGGTGACCGGGAAGCTACCAAGAACATAGTAAATGCTCTTGAGGCTATCGGAGTAAATGTTTTAGACCATATTATCGTTTCAGGCGACAGATTCAACTCTATGTCCGCCCTCGGCTTAATGGACTAAAATCTTTACTTTTTTTCCTTGGGTTTTGATATCAATCCTACGATATATCCGAAAAATACTGCAGCTGCAATACCTGCCGCAGCGCCTGTCACGCCGCCTGAGAAAATGCCCCAGAAGCCTTGCTCTGCGACGCCTTTCATTGCACCCTTTGCAAGGCAGTAACCAAAGCCTGTTAATGGTACGGTTGCGCCGCAACCGGCAAGTTTGACAAGCGGCTCATACACACCGATTACCGTCAGGACTACCCCGGCAGTAACATAAATTACAAGTATTCTCGCAGGCGTAAGCTTACATTTATCAATTAAAACCTGGGCGATTGCACAAAGTGCACCACCCACTAAAAATGTCCACAAATACTGCAATCAAAAAACCTCCTTTTATCAGGAATTTGTTCTTTTATATTGTAGTATTTCATGCTTTTTAAAAAAATATTCGAAATACAATAGTCAGGAGTGAATAAAATGTCAGGACATTCCAAATGGTCCAACATCAAAAGAAAAAAAGAAAAAACCGACGCAGTTAAAGGTAAAATCTTTACTAAACTGGGTCGTGAAATTACAGTTATCGTTAAATCTGGCGGTCCGGACCCGGAGTCTAACTCCAAATTAAAGGACGTTATTGCAAAAGCAAAATCAAATAATATGCCCAACGATAACATTATGCGTTGCATCAAAAAAGCTGCCGGTGCAGTCGAGGGTGATAACTACGAAGAAATAACATATGAAGGTTACGGTCCGAGCGGAGTTGCAGTTATTGTTGAAACCCTTACCGATAACAGAAACCGTACCGCAGGCGACGTGCGCCACTATTTTGATAAATTTGGCGGCAACCTCGGTCAGTCGGGTTGCGTTGGATTTATGTTTGATTCAAAAGGCGTTATCATAATCGACAACGAAGACGACGAGCTTGACGAAGATACCGTTATGATGGATGCGCTCGATTCCGGCGCAGAAGACTTTTCCGCTCAGGATGGCTGTTTTGAAATTTTAACAGCACCCGATGCTTTAGGCGCAGTTCGCGATGCGTTAGAGGAAAAGGGTTATACTTTCGCCTCTGCCGAAGTTGAAAAACTTCCGCAGACAACAGTAGCACTTACAGACGAAAAGGATATCCTCTTTATGAACAAATTAATCGATGCATTAGAGGATAATGATGACGTTCAGAACGTATATCACAACTGGGAAGAATAATTGTATTTTAGTGGCTGTAGCAAAATAATCATACGCATTATTTTGCTGCACCCATTATTTTTTTGATGGTTACAGAAACGGAGGCAGGCTAGTGCGCAGACGAATGTATGAAACCGATATGTCAAAGGGCTCTATATTTAAAAAGCTCATTTTATTTGTAGTGCCTCTTATTTTAGGTAACGTTCTGCAACTTTTATATAATGCGGCAGATATAATCGTTGTCAGCAGATGGGCAGGCAGTAACGCTATGGCATCTGTCGGTTCGACCAGTTCACTTAATGCCCTTTTAATCAATGTTTTTATAGGTATATCAATCGGCGCAAGCGTTGTTGTTTCAAAACGCTATGGCGCTAAAGATTATGAGGGTATTTACCGCGCTGTTCATACCTCTATGCTTTTAGGCATTATTGTCGGCATCATCGCCTTGGTTTTAGGACAGTTTCTGTGCAGAAAGCTGCTTGTAATTATGGGCACTCCGGAAGGTCCGGTGCTCGATGGCGCTGTGCTTTATATGCGCATTTTCTTTATCGGTGCACCTGCATCCTTAGTCTATAATTTTGGTGCGGCAATTCTGCGTGCAATAGGCGATACCAAAAGACCACTTTATATTTTAGCCGCCACCGGCATCGTAAATGTGGTTTTAAATTTGTTTTTGGTTATAAACTTTAATATGGGCGTTGAAGGAGTTGCCATAGCAACCGCTGTTGCAAATTATCTGTCCGCTCTTGCAGTTTTATATGCCCTTATCAGGTCGGATGCGGTCTATCAGCTTATATTAAAGGAAATGCGTTTTTACAAAGAAGAACTTAAAGAAATCTTAAGAATTGGCTTGCCCGCAGGACTGCAGAGCTCCGTTTTCAGCCTGTCAAACACAGTAATCCAATCCGCAGTTAACTCTTTTGGTACCGCTGCAATCGCAGGCAGTGCCGCAGCAAGTAATATTGAGGGATTTGTTTACACCTCTATGAACGCCTTTCATCAGGCAACTATAACCGCAGTCAGCCAAAACTACGGTGCAAAAAATGAAAAGCGTGTGAAACAATCAATTCTCATTTCTGTTTTGTGTGTTGCAATCGTTGGGTTTATTTTAGGCTCTGCCACCGTTATTTTTGACGATGCGCTTCTTTCTATTTACATCACAGATTCTTTAGAAGCCGTCGAATTTGCAAAGGTAAGAATTCTCCTTAATGGTCTTCCGTATTTTCTTTGCGGAATTATGGATGTTTTAGCCGGCGCATTAAGAGGTCTCGGCTACTCCACCATTACCGCAGTAAATTCGCTTTTAGGTGCATGTGGTTTAAGAATATTATGGATATTTTTTATTTTGCCCTTATGCAGAAGCCCGTATATTCTGTTTGCCTGCTGGCCGGTATCGTGGTTTCTTGTTATAATTATGCATGCGGTTTATCTTACGATAGTAAAAAAGAACGCAATGCAAAAAATGTGTGAAATATAATAAAAAG
>JAZNJS010000055.1:0-18940 GCA_045578185.1 Clostridia bacterium | reverse complement strand
AAACTTATTGGCTATAATTCCCGGTCCCGCAATACCCCATCTTATCGTCTTCATCTAAGCTCTCTCCTCTCTTAAATTCTACATATTTAAAAGAAAAGCGGACACAATGTGTCCGCTATTTTACAGATGTAATTAAAAATTATTCCTCAGTAGCAACTTCAACATCTAAAGCCTCGCCAATTGTTGCGCCAAGCTCTTCCTTATGAACAGGAACTTCCTCTTCAGCCGGAGTTTCTTCAGTCGGAGTTGCAACCGGAGCTTCCTGCGGAAGCAGAGCACGGATGGAAAGACCAATCTTCTTGTTCTCCCAGTCGAGTTCTACAACCTTTGCTTCAACCTGCTGACCAATCTCAAGCTCGTCCTGAGGTTTAGCAATTCTCTTGTTTGCAATCTGAGAAATATGAATTAAGCCGTCAATACCGGGTATAATTTCAGCAAATGCACCAAAGGGTAACATTCTAACGATTTTAACGCTGATAACATCATCAAGATTGAGTGTTCTCTTTGCAATCTCCCAGGGATTGTCTTCAGCTTTCTTAAAGCCGAGAGAAATTTTCTTTGTTTCAGCATTGATATCTTTAATATAAACTTCTAAAGTATCACCAACGCTTACAACATCAGACGGATGCTTGATTCTCTTCCAGCTTAGCTCAGAAACGTGCACCAAGCCATCAACACCGCCGAGGTCAACAAATGCACCGAAGTTAGTTAAAGACTTGACTACGCCGTTATATTTATTGCCAACAGCTGCGCTCTCCCAGAACTTACCTTCAAGCTCTGCTTTCTGTGCAAGCATAATAGCTTTAACGCTGCCTACAACACGACGGCGTTTTTCGTTAATATCGATAAGTTTAAATTCAACTTCTTTACCTAAAAGCTCGTTTAAGTCTGTTAAGAAACGGTCGCTTGCAAGTGACGCAGGGATGAATACCTTAACGCCTTTGTACATAGCAATAACGCCGCCATTTACAACGCTTGTAACTTTACCGGAGAGAACTGTGCCCTCTTCGTGAGCTTTAACAACATCGTTCCAGGTCTGGATTGCATCCAGTTTTCTTCTGGACAGCATGATGTTACCGTCAGCGTCATTTACACGAACAACGAAAACCTCGATTTCGTCGCCCGGCTTTACCACCTGCTCAGGTGTAACGCTCGGGTCATCTGAGATTTCAGAAGCAGGGATAATACCGTCCTGCTTAACCTGTAAATCCACAATGACCTCGTTCGGTCTAACTTCAATTACAGTACCCTTAACCACATCACCTGTATTTAAAGTTTTGAGGGATTCCTCGAATAGTGTTGCAAAGCTTAGTTCCTGATTTTCCATTTTTTTAATTGCCTCCTTTATTATGACCGCAGGAGTAGATGCCCCGGCGGTTATTCCAACTCGTTTGCTTTTGAGCACGTCCAGACTGCCAAGTTCATCAATTGACTCTAGGCAGTATGAATCGGGACAGGCACCTTTGCAGATGTCGTACAGCTTTTGCGTGTTGGAACTATTCCGGCCACCAAGAACTATCATCGCATCCATTTTTTGTGCTAAGCTTAATGCTTCTTCCTGTCTCTTATTTGTTGCACTACATATTGTATCAAAAAGTACTGCGTTTTGGCAAGTTTTTTTTAAAAAAAGTATGATTTTTTTATAAATATTTCTGTTGAATGTCGTTTGAGCGACTATACAGGTAGGAATTTCGTCTTCAAAAAGGGCCTCTGCCTCTTCTAACGAGCCTATAATTAGTGCATTTCCACCTGCCCAACCGTTAATTCCTAAAACTTCGGGATGATTTTTATCTCCTATTATGATGATTCTCATTCCCTCGTCGTGATGTTTTTTAACAATGTCGTGAATTTTCTTGACAAAAGGACAAGTTACATCAATATATGACAGCCCTTTTTCATCCATTTTTTTATACACATCCGGACCAACACCATGCGTACGAATAAAAATCTTTGCTCCTTCTTCTGCCTCATCTAAAGAATTAATAGATGTAATTCCTTTTGAAGCAAGGTCTGATACGACCTGAGGATTATGAATTATCGGTCCCAAGGTGTGATATTTATTACCGTCACCGGTGCTTTCATAAACTATATCAACGGCACGGGCTACGCCGAAGCAAAAACCGGCTGTTTTTGCCACAACATATTCCATCAGCACTCACCCGCCATTTGCAAAATTGTGTTTACGACACCACCGCTGATGTTTTTAAGTTCTTCAGTTGATAAGTGTCCTTGCTCCGGGGCGTCTACATATATGGGCTCACCGACAGTAATCGGAATTTTGGCAAACAAACGATATTCGCCGCCTATTGCCACCGGCAGTATCGGCGCGCCGCTTTTTTCAGCAATCAGAGCAACGCCCGGTTTCGCTGAATGTGCCATGCCCTTTAAAACACGTCTGCCCTCAGGGAAGATTGCAACAACCTTGTCCTGTTCCAAAACATCAAGCGCAGTTTTAATTGCACCTATATCACCCTTACCCCTTGAAACAGGGAAAGCGCCGACCCATTTCATAAATGACCCCAAAACCGGAATCTTAAACAAATCGCGTTTTGCCATATAATGAAGCTTCCTCGGCATAAATGCCGCAACAAGCGGCACGTCCCAGTAGCTTGTATGGTTTATGCTTACAATTACCGGACCGTCTTTCGGGAAATTTTCTTTATTAATCACCTTAACACGAAATACTAAGAGCATAAACACCCGTACTAAAGCACTTGCAAGATTATAAAGCATTTTTATCCAACCTCTCGTTTATAATCTTAAGCACCTTTGAAACAGATTCTTCAAAATTCATTCCGTCTGTCTCTAAAATTATGCTGTCTTCAGCGGGAACAAGCGGCGCAAACGCACGAGTAGAATCATTTTTATCTCTGTAGCGCATATCCGCTAAAACCTCATCAAAAGTCACGTCCTGACCTTTTTCTACGAGTTCTTTATGTCTGCGACGAGCTCTTTCCTCGGGAGTGGCTGTAAGAAATATCTTAACATCCGCATCCGGGAATACAAACGTACCAATATCTCTGCCGTCCATAATCACATTATTGGTCTCACCCAGTTTGCGCTGAATATCAACCAGTTTAAGACGTACCTCGGGAATTTTTGAGATATCAGAGGCTCCGATTGAAACCTCGGGAGTACGGATAAAATCAGTTACATTTTCCTTGTCCAGGAAAATCAGCTGAGAACCATCATCACTGTATTTAATATCAATATCCATATAAGAAACCATCTCAGATGCCTTATCAGGATTGTTTTTT
This sequence comes from Clostridia bacterium, assembly GCA_045578185.1. Classification (GTDB taxonomy): domain Bacteria; phylum Bacillota; class Clostridia; order UBA1381; family UBA9506; genus RGIG1666. The sequence goes on along the minus strand of JAZNJS010000055.1, from coordinate 15,683 downwards.
ATGTCTATCTCACCGCAAATGCAACCAAGTGCTGCTGCACGGTACATTGCTCCCGTATCAACATAAATATAACCCATTTTTTTAGCTACTGCTTTAGATACCGTACTTTTTCCTGCGCCGGACGGGCCATCTATTGCAATTTTCACCATAAAAATCTTCCTTTCGCAGCTTACTGCCTTCGAACATAATCATACGCTTCATTATATAACAGTTTTACAATATTTTCAAGGCTTTGAAACAAAATTTTAGCATATATGTTGATTTTTATTCAAATTAATAGTAAAATAGTAGTATCGGATTTTTGTTCTAAAATTCAAGGAGGATTAACAAATGAAAAAAACGCTCAGTTTAATCAGCGCTTTTCTTCTTTTATTTTCACTTTACACTCATACATACTCGGCCGAAATTCCAAAACCCGAAATCCAAGCTGCTTCAGCTATCTTGGTTGATGCAAAAAGCAGCTATGTTTTATATGAAAAGGACGCAGATTTAAAATGCTATCCTGCGAGCACAACCAAAATTATGACTGCTCTTTTAGCAATCGAAAAGCTTGACACAACCGCTATCGCAACAGCAAGCGAAACTGCGGTTGATGTTGACCGCGACGGAAGTAATATGGGTATTCTTGCCCGTGAAATTTTAACTGTCGAGCAGCTTTTATATGGTCTTTTAGTACACTCTGCAAACGATGCTGCAAACGTACTTGCCGAAGAGGTTTCGGGGTCTATTGAGGCTTTTGTGGCTGATATGAACATCCGCGCTGCCGAGCTTGGTATGACAGGTACACACTTTGCAAACCCGCACGGTTATCACGATGATAATCACTACACAACTGCGCGTGACATGTCCATACTTGCAAAAGAGGCTATGAAAAATGAACTCTTTGCAAAAATCGTATCTACTCCTACATATGAAATTCCACCGACAAACAGATATACGGAAATAAGATACCTTTCAAATAATAATTCACTTATAAACCCGATGAAAGGCAGAAAGTATTTATACACAGCTGCTACGGGAATAAAAACAGGACATACGTCTGTAGCAGGCAACTGTTTGGTATCCAGTGCCGAAAAAGACGGTGCATCCTATGTATGCGTTGTTTTAAAAGCGCCCAACGTCGACGGAATAAACTATTCATTTGCTGATACCATAACCCTTTTTGACTGGGGTTTTGATAATTTTAAAATGCAGACGATTTCTGACATTGATGAAATTATGGCTACAAAGGAAGTAAAATGGGCAAAAAAAGGTGCGCAGGCAATTTTAACTGCCAAAGAACCTTTAAACGTTCTTCTTCCCCGTGGCTATTCGCAGGATAAACTGGTTAAAACCTTAAACGAACCCAAAAAAATTACTGCACCTGTTAAAGAGGGCGAAACAGTTGGCTCTATAACATATTCATACGATGGAAGAACTTTAGGCGAAATTGAACTTATAAATAAAAAGACTGTCAAAAGAAGCTTTTTCAGAATGATATTTGGTACTTTAATAAGCTGGATTTTAAGCATCTGGGTAATGGGTCCTTTGGGTATAATAGCCGCTCTGCTGCTCATTTTGCGTTACAGAGAATTAAAGCGCCAGAGCAAGCGTCGCAGTCAGAGAAAATATGCAAACAGGCGTAACTTCTATCAATGATTTAAATTTAAAACCATTTGAGAAAGGAGGAGTTTTATGACAAATATCGGTCCGCAGCTCAAAAAGCTGAGAAAGCAGTCAGGACTTACTCAGGATGCTCTTGCGCAAATGCTCGGCAAACGCAAAACCACTATTTGCAACTATGAAACGGGATATTCAAACCCCAGTATCAGCACATTAAAACTCCTTGCTCAGATATTTAATACAACCACCGAAGAAATTTTAGGAATAGCCTCTGTTGTCGAAGATAATTTAAACTACTACTCCCCCGTCGAGTTTGTTTCCCAGAAAAATAATAATTCCCTTTTCATACCAGAACAACTTGTTGGAAATGGTGATTTATTTATAATGCAGCTTGAAGACGATTCTTTAATCTCGTCAAACCTTAAAAAAGGTGATTTTATACTGATGCGCCGTGAAGAAGCTCCCCAAAACGGTGAGCTTGCTGCTGTTATGATAAAAGGCGAAAAACAAGTTCTTCGCTACTATTATTGCTCAGATGGAAAAGTAACCTTGCTTACATCAGAAAAAACGCCTCCCGAGGTCTATGCCGAAACGGAGATTACCGTTTTGGGCAAGGCCGTGAAGGCGCTTGTTTCATTATCAAAATAAATTAATCTATACTAAATATCCCTCTGCCGTAAGGTAGCAGGGTTATTTTTTTATTTTCTTCCAAAAATTCTTTGCAAAATACTACTTCCTTCACTATATCCGGAAGCATTATAACTTCGTCAGAAAGATTTAAGACACACAAAATTTTCTCGTCGTTGTAGCATCTTATAAATGACACTACCTTGCCCAAAACAGAAAATGGAAAAATATCTCCCAACCTTAATGCAGGTGTATCTTCTCTTATTTTTGCCAAAGTTTTATAAATCTCATAAATAGTTTCATCTTTTTGACCGCTATCATAAAATGCCCTGTTAAACGGATCCTCATAACCCTGCATTCCTATTTCATCACCATAGTAGATACACGGACTACCCGGCAGGGTAAAAAGTAAAAATACTGCTGCTCCCAGCATCTTAATACCTTTTTTGTATTGCTCCTCATCAAGCCTTTTAACAGCTCTTTCTTCCCTCGTCATAAGGTTTCCGTCCGCACCTGCCAAAAGAGTCAAAATACGTCCCGTATCGTGAGTCGACAAGAAAACCATAGACGATAAAAGAGACTCTTTCGGATAATTCTCTGTAAGATTCATAATATTTTCCAAAAAATATTCGCCGCTGATTTTGTCGAGCACAAAATCTATAATTAGCTTTCGGTATACATAGTTCATAACGCCGTCAAGCTCGTTTGCCTGAAAGTATTTTCTTCTTACGCCATAGCTTATTTTATTCGACGCATCCTCCCATACCTCACCAATCACGATAGCTTCGGGTTTTTCTTCCTTTACCGTACGATAAAGAAGCTGCAAAAATTCATCAGGCAGTTCGTCAGCAACATCAAGTCTGAAACCGTCAGCGCCCGCCCTTAACCAGTGGCGTATTACGCTATCCGGTCCGGTAATAACAAAGTCAATGAACCCCGAATCCATTTCTTCCACGCACGGAAGAGTTCCTATACCCCACCAGCTTTCATATATATTCGGATACTCATAAAACTTATACCAACTAAGATAGGGAGAATCGGGATTAGTCGCGGCACCGGTGCCAAAATGATTATATTTATCAAAATAAATACTGTTATCACCGGTATGCGAAAAGACACCGTCTAATATTATTTTCATACCTCGCTTATGTGCTTCATCGCATAAGTTACGAAAATCTTGTTCCGTACCAAGCATCGGGTCAATGCGCATATAATCTGCCGTGTCGTAGCGATGGTTTGAATACGCCATAAAAATTGGATTTAAATATATAACCCGGGCACCAAACGAATAGAGTTCGTCCAGTTTTTCACAGATACCGGCAAGATTCCCACCAAAGAAATCATTGTTTGTTATTTCTCCACGCTCATTTGGAAGAAATACCGGTATGTCGCTCATATCCTCGTGAATAGCAAACGGACCGAGTTTATCTGTCAAATCACATTCTCCGCTTTTATTATAGCGGTCAGGAAAAATCTGATAATATGTGGTGCCTAAAAATTTTTCGGGTACACTATAGCTTTTGTCATAGCACAAAAGCTGCCACGATGCATCTGAATTTACATTTGGTGCACCGAATTCACTACGGCCGTATATTTTCTCATCGTTACCTGTCTTAACACAAAAACGATAAAAATAAAGTCCGTAAGAATCAAATGTTAGCTCCAGCGTATATACTCCATACTCATTTTGCCGTCTGACCATATTCATTTTTAATTTTTCTTCGCTTTCACCGTCTTTATAAAGAAGCAAGAATAACTCTCGTTCCCATCCGTCACACCAAACGCTTATTTCCACTTTCGTTCCGGCTTTCACAGCACCAAAAGGCTTTTTAAAACAACAGTTTCTGCTATCAAATAACAGTTTCACTCTACCACCCTTTACTGTTTAACGGGTTTTATTCCCCATATATTATTTGCATACTCAAAAATAGCTCTGTCAGCAGAGAAAACACCTGAGTTTGCAATGTTTGTAAGTGACATTTGATTAAACTTTTGTTTATCCTTATATGCTTCTATTACCCTTTGATGTGCATTCTTATATGAATCAAAATCCGCAAGCGTCATAAATCTGTCTGCACTTCCGTAACTGCCTTGCGTAAGTGAGTATGCCACCTCGCTGAAATTTGCACCTCCAACACCTGTTTTTAAACGGTCTATCACCATTTTAACGTCAGGGTTTTTGTTATAGATTTCCATAGGATTGTAGCCGGTTTGCCAGAGTTTTATAACTTCCTCTGCCTTTAAGCCAAACAGGAACATATTATCCTTGCCCACCTGCTCAAGTATTTCTACGTTTGCACCATCAAGCGTTCCCAATGTAACTGCTCCGTTAATCATCAGCTTCATATTTCCGGTACCTGAGGCCTCTTTTCCCGCAACTGAAATCTGCTCCGAAATTTCCGCCGCTGGTATTATTATTTCAGCCAGCGATACTCTGTAGTCCTCTAAAAATATCACCTTGAGTTTATCTCGGGTTAACGGATTTGTATTTACCTCTTTGGCGACCGAATTAATAAGTCGGATGATTTGCTTTGCCATTACATAACCGGCAGATGCCTTTGCAGCAAAAATAAACGCTCTCGGTTGCACATCTTCTGCAGGGTTTTGCTGAATTTTATTATAAAGATGCATTATGTGGAGCACATTTAAAAGCTGACGCTTATACTCGTGAAGCCTTTTTATCTGAACATCAAAAATTGCCGCAGGGTCAACGTTGATGCCGCCCCGCTCTGCTATATATTCAGCAAGACGAAGTTTATTTTTAAGTTTTATTTTTTGCAGCTCATCCAGTACACTTTTATCGTCTTTATATGCCATGAGTTTTTTAAGTTCATCAGCATCACGGATAAATCCATCCCCTATCAGTTCCTTTAAAAATCTTGTCAGCTCGGGATTTGCCTGACACAACCATCTGCGATAAGCAATTCCGTTTGTCACGTTAGTAAACTTATCAGGCATAATATAATAAAAATCGTGGAAAACATCATTTTTTAGTATATCACTGTGAAGTTTCGATACACCGTTAACCTTATGGCAGCATGCTAAGCACAAATTAGCCATCTTAACATTCTGGTCCGCTAAAATATCCATATAATTTATTTTAGCATTATCCCCGCCATAATGTTTATTTAATTCAATTGAAAAACGGCGGTGTATTTCACGAACAATTTGATAAATCCTCGGCAGTTTTTCCGCAAATAACGACTCAGGCCAACGCTCTAATGCCTCACTCATTACAGTATGGTTAGTATATGCAAGCGTTCGGGATGTTATATCCCAAGCATCCTCCCACGAAAAACCATATTCATCCAGAAGTATTCGCATGAGTTCCGGCACGCAAAGCGCAGGATGAGTGTCGTTTATATGAATGGCAACCTTCTCGGGCAGAAGTCGTATGTCCTTATGCTCCTTCACAAACTGCTTTAATATGCTTTGAAGTGATGCACAAACTAAAAGATATTGCTGTTTAAGACGCAGGGCCTTACCCTCATAATGGTCATCAGCAGGGTACAAAACCTTTGATATTGCTTCAGCCATTGCATTCTTTTCCATTGATTTAACATATTCACCACGTGAGAATAAGTCCATATCAAGACGGTCAGGTGATTTCGCGCTCCATAATACAAGATTGTTTACTGCATCAGAGCTATAGCCCGAAATCATCATGTCATACGGAACCGCAATTACGGTGTTATAATCTTTATATTCAACCTTATTTACGCCATTTTCCCAATTCTCACTAACGTATCCGTCAAACTTGACCTCAAACGCCTCATTTTCCCTGGGCACAAGCCATACGTCACCCATATCGAGCCAGTTATCCGGAAACTCCATCTGCCAACCATCAACTATTTTCTGTTTGAAAATTCCGAATTCATAACGGATTGAAAATCCCGTAAAAGGTATGTTTTGCGTCGTGGCTGCATCCATATAGCACGATGCTAATCTTCCAAGGCCGCCATTACCAAGTCCTGCATCAGGCTCCATCTGATACAAAAGCTCAATATCTATTCCATAATCAGATATGGCCTTTTTCATTTCTTCTTCAAGTTTTAAATTATACAAATTGTTTCTAAGCGATGTGCCTACCAAAAATTCCATAGACATATAGTACACTCTTTTAGCGCCTTGTTTTTTGATGTTTTTCTCAAATTCGGAGCGTTTTTTCATCATAATATCTCGCACAACCAGCGAAACTGCTTTGTAAATCTGCTGACTGGCAGCTTCTTCCGCCGGACAACCAAAAAGTCGCATTGTTTTTTCTTCAACAAGTTTTTTAAGAGTCTCTTTACTGTATTCCATCTAATTTTCCTCCCACGGCAAACTATTTACATAGATTCATAGATTGCAATATATTCACTTGCTGACTTTTCCCAACTGAAGTCTTCCTGCATATTTCGATACATAATCTGCTTAAGCAACACTTTGTTGTTATAGTATAGGTCTAATGAACGGTCAATAGCGTCTAACATATCGTGCGCATTATAGCTTTTAAAAGTAATTCCTCTTCCCTCTCCGGTTTCAGGATTTATTGGAAAAACGGTATCGTTTAATCCGCCCGTTTCCCTTATAACAGGAATCGCACCATAGCGCATAGCTATCATTTGAGCTAAACCGCAAGGCTCAGTCTGCGAAGGCATTAAAAAAATATCTGATGCCGCATAAACCTTGCTCGCAAGCGCCTGGTCAAAGCGAATGTTAACAGACATCATTCCAGAATATTTAGCCGCCTTGCCAAATAGCATTTGCTCAAAATGATAGTCGCCCGTACCGACAATGACGAGCTGCAATCTGCGCCACATAATATCTTCTAAAACTCTTTCTACCAAATCAAGACCTTTATGCGAAACAAGCCTTGTAACCATAGACACCATCGCACAACCCGCATCTTGCGCAAGACCCAATTCCTCTTGCAGTTTTTTCTTGCCAATCTTTTTCCCTGCCATATTTTTTACGGAATATCTGTGGTAAAGATTTGTATCACTCTGCGGATTAAATAAATCCATATCAATACCATTTACAATACCGCAAAATTTATACGATACGCCCGCTAATACCTCATCTAAACCTCGACCATAATACGAGTTTTTGATTTCCTCGGCATAGGTTTTTGATACCGTAGTTACTTTATCCGAGAGCACAATCGCCGAAAACATCAGATTTATACAACCGCCAAAGTCCAAAAATTGCATATAGTAATCATTAAGGCCTAAAACTTCGCTTAAAAAACTATACGATACTTTTCCCTGATACTCGATATTATGTATCGTAAACATAATTTTTATATTCGAATATTCAGATATCTGCTGATAAAAAGCCTTATAAAAAAGAGGAATCATTGAGCACTGCCAATCGTTTGCGTGAATTACATCAGGATAAAAGTCTATATACCGAAGCATTTCTAAAACTGCCTTGCAAAAATATGCATACCTTTCTCCGTCGTCATAGTCTCCATACATAGAATCTCTGAAGAAATAATATTCATTATCAATAAAATAGTATTTTACGCCATCTTCTTCTGTGGTAAATATGCCGCAGTAACTATTGCGCCAACTTAGAGGTACATAAAAAGATGTTACAAATTCCAATCTGTCTTTATACGCATCTTTAATCTTTTTATAGTAGGGTAAAACGACGACGGCTTCCATCCCTTTGCGCGCGAGCGCCTTTGGCAGTGCCGAAGATACATCGCCTAACCCACCTGACTTTATAAATGGTGCACATTCTGATGCCACATAGAGAATTTTCAATAGTTTTTCCTCCTAAACATTTTTTCCTTTGCCTACAATCATCTGATGCCCCGGAGCACCAATTAAAAGTCTTCCCTCAGATATTTTAACGTCTTTGTCGGTAATGACATACTCCATTACAGCATCCTTGCCTATATGGGTATTCTGCATCAAAATAGAATTTTTAACACAGGCACCCTCTTCCACCGTCACACCACGGAACAAGATACAGTTTTCAACCGAGCCTGAAATAGTGCAACCATCTGCAATCAAAGAATTTACCATTTTACTGTTTTCTCCGTAAAAGGTTGGGACTTCATCTCTTATTTTAGTATAAATGTCTCCATCTTTATAAAATATTTCATCCCTGACTCTTTTATCAAGCAACGCCATATTGGCATCAAAATATCTTTTTGCATTGTCTATTCTGAGCGTTATTCCTTTATGCTCCCAAGCCATAATCTTAAGGTAACCAAACTTTGCCTGAATTATATCCCTTTCAAAATCAAGCTGATTGTATGACATCGCCTCATATAAAAGCTCTAAGAGAAATTCACGCTTTAATATATACATCCCAAGCCCGCACTCAGCCATTCCCGGTCGGCTGTAATTAACCAAGGCATCCAAAACTCTGCCCTCTGCATCTGTTTTTACGACTATTCCCTTGACATCAGCTTTGCTTAGTATTTTCTCTTTGGTTGTAACCATTGTAATATCTGCGCCCTTTTTTATATGCGCTTTTAAAATTTCAGAATAATCAATTGAGCATATAATATTTGAGTCAGACATCAGGACATATTCTTCATCGGAGCGCTCAAGATATTTTTTTGCGCCCCAAAGAGCTTCTATTTTATCCTTATAAACCGTTTTCTGGCCATTTCCAAACGGAGGCAGAATGAAAAGTCCGTCAATCTTTCTGTCAAGATCCCACTCCTGACCATTTCCAAGATGGTCCATAAGCGACTGATAGTTCGATTTAGTGATAACACCCACATTTGTGATAGATGAGTTAACCATATTTGATAACACAAAATCTATCAATCTGTATCTACCGCCGTAAGGAAGCGAGGCAAGGGTCCTTTCTTTTGTGACCTCCCCAAGATGCTCATCATAAATATTTGAAAATATAATACCCATTAATTTCAAAACGACTCACTCCTTTCTTTTTTGCGCCTCGCGCATTTCTCCCGGAGCAACATTTTCCCCGCTGTTTAATATATATCCCCCACCAAGTACCGTTATTTTTCTTTTGTGCGAATCTGTTTTTTCAATATTTTCACCGACACTTGCACCTTCATCAATCCGAGCATTTTCTCCCAAAATTGCATAGTTTACCGAAGCATTTTTTCCAATATGCGCCCCTGGAAACAAAATTGAATTTTTAACTACTGCGCCGGAACAGATTTTACATTCACTCGAAACAATGGAGTTAATTATCTCGCCCTCTATTTCACAACCTCTTGTAATCATTGAGCCTCTGACCTTTGAGCCCTCGTAAAAATAAGTGGGAGGGCAGTCATAGTTACGTGCATAAATACGCGACTCATTGTCGTCTAAGCTGAGCGCACTGTCCCCGCTTAAAAGGTCCATATTTGCTTCCCACAGACTTTCAATTGTTCCTACATCCTTCCAGTAACCTTTAAAAGAATAAGCATACATATTAAGACCATCAGCGAGCATTTTCGGAATAATATTTTTACCAAAATCATTATCTGATTCTTCATCTTGATTATCTGCTACAAGGTACTCTCTCATAATATTCCAACTGAAAATATATACACCCATCGATGCTTTTGTACTCTTCGGATTTTTGGGTTTTTCTTCAAACTCATAAATTCTTCCGTCATCATCCGCATTCATTATGCCAAATCTTGAGGCTTCTTCTATTGGTACATCAATAACCGCTATTGTGCAGTCCGCCTCATTTTTTTCGTGTTCTTCAAGCATTTTTGAATAGTCCATCTTATAAATATGGTCACCAGAAAGCACAAGGACATACTTTGGTCTGTATCTGTCGATAAACGGAATATTCTGATAGATAGCATTTGCTGTACCTTTATACCACTCTTTAGATTTAATTTTTGTAAATGGTTGCAGAATATGCACGCCACCGTCATTTCGGTCAAGTCCCCACGGCTGACCGTTTCCAATATACTCATTAAGCTCCATCGGCTTATACTGGGTAAGCACACCGACCGTATCGATTCCGGAATTAACACAGTTTGATAACGTAAAATCAATAATTCTGTACTTACCTCCAAAAGACACAGCAGGCTTTGCTATATTTTTTGTTAAAACTCCAAGCCTGCTTCCCTGACCCCCTGCAAGTAACATTGCAATACATTTTTTCTTTTTCAGCATAAAACTCCCTCTTTTCCTGACCTCGCCTAGCTATTTAACAGAATATTTTAAACCTTTTTCTTTGCTTCTGTTTTCTCCGCCGGCTTTCGTCTTTTTTTAGTTTTCCTCACTTCAAAGAATGTGGCGGACATCGCGGGAACAATTAACTCTATACTCTGGCTTTCCCCGTGATACGGCACCTTTTTGCTTCTTAAAACCGGATTTTTAAACCCCTTACCGCCATATTTTATTTCATCTGTCGAAAATATTTGCTTATATGTCCCTGAATAAGGAACACCTATCCTGTAATTTTCCCTGGTTACCGTAGAAAAATTACAAATAACTATAATTTCATTACCTTTTGAATCAATTCGCCTGAGCGCAATTATATTTTGTTCATTATCGTCCGCCGCTATCCAACGAAAACCATCCCAGCTATCCTCTACTTCATAAAGCGGTGGATGAGATTTATAAAAATGATTTAAATCTCTTATACATTCTTTAAACTGTGCGTGTCTTTCATAATCAAGTAATAGCCAATCCAGCTCACGTTGATAGTTCCACTCAATAAACTGTGCAAATTCAGATCCCATAAACAAAAGCTTTTTACCGGGATGCGCAAACTGATAACCTAAAAAAGCACGCAAATTTGCAAATTTCTGGTCATACTCTCCCGGCATTTTGTTTATCAGCGAACACTTGCCGTGCACAACCTCATCGTGCGAAAGGGGCAGTATATAGTTTTCTGAAAATGCATAGGTAAGCGAAAACGTAATTTTGTTGTGACATCCTTTCCTGAAAAAAGGGTCAACTGACATATAAGACAGAATATCATTCATCCAGCCCATATTCCATTTGAATGAAAATCCCAGCCCGCCGATTTCAGGCGGTTTGGTGACCATTGGCCAGGCAGTTGACTCTTCTGCTATCATTATCGCACCGGGCTGGGCAGCAAAAGCCGAACGGTTTAAATCCTGCAAAAATTTTATCGCCTCATAATTCTCTCTGCCGCCGTCTTTATTCGGTCTCCACTCCGAATTTTGTTTGCCGTAATCAAGGTATAGTATCGAGGCTACGGCGTCAACCCGAATCCCATCAATATGATACTCTTTGAGCCAGTAAACTGCATTTGAAATGAGGAAAGAAACTACCTCTCCTCTGCCGTAATCAAAAATCCTTGTGCCCCAATCGGGATGCTCCTTTTTTAACGGGTCATTATATTCATAAAGGCATTCTCCATCAAACTCATAAAGACCTGCCTCGTCTTTCGGAAAGTGCGCCGCAACCCAATCAATGATTACGCCGATGCCTGCCTGATGACAGCGGTCTACAAATGCCATAAAATCTTTTGGCGTGCCATAGCGCGATGTGGGCGCATAAAACCCCGTTACCTGATACCCCCACGACCCATCGAACGGATACTCAGACACTGGCATAAGCTCTACATGCGTATAGCCCATATCCTTTACATAATCAATCAACTCATCAGCAAGTTTCTCGTATGAATAAAAATTCCCGTCAGCATGTTTTTTCCACGAACCCAAATGCAGCTCATATATATTAATCGGCTCATTAAAATGAGAGCAATTTCTTTTTTTGTTCTGCCATTCTTCATCATTCCAGCTAAAACCTGAAATATCATAAACCTTTGATGCCGTATTTGGCCTTGTTTCCATATGCGTCCCATACGGGTCAGCCTTATATAACAATCTTCCGTCTTTAGTTTTTATGGCATATTTATAATTATCAAATTCCATTACATCTGTAATTTTTGTTTGCCATATGTCCGTATTTTCAATTCTTTTCATCCCATTTATTCCGGGTGTCCAATTATTAAAATCTCCTACGACACTAACCTCTAAGGCATTAGGCGACCATACTGAGAAAGTATAACCCTCACCCTCACTATGACAACCCAAAAAAGTATATGCATCTACACAACTGCCATTTAAAAATTCACCAAAATTTGATTTGGCTTTTTTGTATACACTTAACCTTTTATTTTCAGCCACTTTTATCACCGCCATTATCTTATAGTTTTTTACTATATTAATTTAACTAAATATTTGTTAAAAATTAATTTTTTTTATGCCGATTAATATATATATGAAAAAAATAGCTCAAATATTACTAAAAATAGAAAATATACAAAAAAAAATAAAGCGGAGCTTTTGCTCCGCTTTATTTTTACTTTTTAATCTCTTTGAAGAGTTTTAAACGTATATCCGTTTTCTCTTAACACATCGATTATAGTGCCAAGTGCATCTGCCGTAGTTTGTTTGGTAGCCGCATCATGCATCAAAACAACAACGCTGTTTTTACCCCTTGTGGTTTCAGTAATATTTTGAATCTGTCTCGAAACGCTAACATTATGTCCTTCTGCATCTCCATTTAGTGCATTCCAGTCAACATAAACATAACCGATATCATTTAGCTTTTCTTTAAATTTTGCATCTTTATTAAATGAGCCACCGGGAAATCTGAACACCTTTGTATATCCCTCTTCCCCTACTGTATTAATTATAATCTCTTCCGCTCTTTTAATTTCTTCTGCAAACGATTCTGCCGTTGAGTAAACAGTATTATAATCGTGACTGAAGGAATGATTTGCTATAATGTGCCCTTCGCTCACTGCTCTTTGCGCCACATCGGGATTTGCCAGCATCATCTTTCCCAAAACAAAAAATGTTGCTTTGACATCTTTTTCTTTTAACACATCTAAAATTTTAGGCGTGACATTTGCCGTAGGTCCGTCATCAAAGGTCAAATATGCAACTTTGTTGCCCTGAGTGCCTTGATATGCTCCGGTGTATTCTGTTTTTATTTCCTTTGGCACTTCGGCTACAGGTGTTGGCTCGGGAGTCGGTTCAGGAGTTGGTAAAGGGAGTGTTTCATCACTATACTCACTTCCGATTATAGTCTCATCGTGCCCAGATTCATTTAATACTTGGGCTATCTTACATCCGCCTAAAACGGCAACAATTACAAGCACCGATATGCCTACGCACATTGATATTTTAAATAAATTTTTATTTTTACTCGCCCTGTGACTTGCACGGCCTTTATGTTTTTTCCTCATAACCATATCTCCCTGACATTCTTCTTAATTTAAGCATAACACAAAATTATTAAATTAATGTTAAATTTCGACAGGAAAATATTATTATTTCTCTTAGTGCTACTTTTATAATTTCATACTAAAATTTACATTTTTAAAATATACTTAATTTGAAAAAATAAATTCAGAAAGGATGACTTAAATGAAAAAAATGCTTTGTATTTTTTTGTGCACACTTGTTTTGTGCGGGTGCAGCGCTAAAACCGCCATCGTCACTTCAGAAGATGCCTCAGAATATGCAAATCTGTCAAACAAATCTATAGGATGGGGACTCAAAAAAAATGTAAACGCGCCGCCCGATATTACGCAAGATACAAAAGAACTAATGTCAAAATATGGTGCCTATTACATAGACAATGTCCCGAAAACTTTATACCTTACCTTTGACGAGGGCTATGAAAACGGTTACACTGGTCAAATTCTCGACATTTTAAAAGAAAATGACGTAAAAGCCGCATTCTTTATAACCGGTCCATATCTTAAAAAGGAGACCGAGCTTGTTCGCAGAATGGTAGATGAAGGGCACACCGTAGGCAATCATACCGTAAACCATCCGTCTATGCCCGAGATAAAAGAAAACGAAAAATTAAAAAATGAAATAACAGACCTAAATGATACATTTTTTGATATGTACGGTCAGAATATGAAATACATTCGTCCGCCAAAGGGAGAATACTCCGAGCGCACACTCGCTCTATCTGGCGATTTGGGCTACACAAGCGTGTTCTGGAGCTTTGCTTATCAGGATTGGGACACAAAAAAACAAAAAGGAACAGACTATGCATATAAACAAATTATGAATGGTGTTCACGACGGCTGCGTTCTACTTCTGCACGCAGTTTCAAAGGATAACGCTGACGTTTTAGACCGGGTAATAAAGGATTTAAAAAGCCAAGGTTACACTTTCCGCTCGCTAGATGAATTTGGAATACAATAGAGTTTTTAACTGGGATATTCCCTCCCGCAGAGGTTAATCTAATATTATCGTTTGACCTTTGGGAGGGAAATTACTTGAGAAAAAAACTTTCTGTAAAAAAGCGGTTTGTTATCTTTTCAGCCTTGTTTTTATCTGTTACATCAGGACTCTTAATCGACTCAAGGCTGCAAATTCCAAGTCGCATTAACATATTTGAAGGCGAAACTTTAAATCTTCGTTCTTCTTTACCATACACTCTGACAGCTCCGGTAGCAACCGGAGGAATACTTGAAGATAACGGCACAATAAGCCATACATCATTAAATTCTTACAATGCCGAGCTTAAACTTTTCGGCGTAATCCCTGTTCGCACAATTAGTGTAAACGTGTCACCACAAACGAGACTCGTCCCCTGTGGAAACACTATAGGTATTAAGATTTTTACAGAGGGACTTGTTTGCGTAGAAACATCTGAGCTTGTATCAGAAAACGGGAAAATATCAAATCCGGCTTTAGAGTACGGAATAAACACCGGAGACATAATTTTATCGGTAAACGGCGCTCCTCTTAAGACTTGTGAGCAGCTTGCATTAGCTGCCAAAACATCAGATGGAAAACCGGTAAGGCTTTTGATAAAAAGAGCTGAAAAAACCTTTGAACGTGACTTTATGCCGGTTAAAACCGACGAGGGCTACAAACTCGGTTTGTGGGTGCGCGACTCAACCGCCGGAATAGGAACCCTTACTTTTTATGACGAAAACACAAAGCTCTTCGGTGCTCTTGGACACCCCATCGCCGACTCCGATACAGGTACTCTAATGCCGGTATCAAGCGGTACAATAGTAACCGCTTCAGTTTTTAACATAAAAAAAGGTGTAAAAGGTGAACCGGGCGAACTTAAAGGAATCTTTACAGGACGTGGCAACGACTTGGGCGAAATCTTAAAAAACACAAATCAGGGAATATATGGTAGTCTCAATCTAGAGCGGTTAAAAATAACCCACGAATCTATTCCTCTTGCCTCTCGAAGTCAGATAAAAGAGGGTGCAGCAACTATACTTTCAAACGTTGACGGCGAAAACATAGAGGAATTTGATATCGAAATTCAGCGCATCATAAAATATTCAAATGATAACTGCAAAGATATGGTTATTAAAATTACCGACCCCGAACTTATTGAAAAAACAGGTGGTATAGTTCAGGGAATGTCGGGTTCACCGATAATTCAGAATGGCCGAATTGTGGGCGCAGTTACCCACGTTTTTGTAAACGATCCAACCCGTGGATATGGGATTTTCATCGATAATATGTACTCTAAAATAAAAAGCGATGCGGGTTAACCGCATCGCTT
>JAZNJS010000054.1:0-9083 GCA_045578185.1 Clostridia bacterium | reverse complement strand
GCATGCTGCAGGAGCCTTCGGAAGACCAGGCATTGTCATAATGCTTCCTGTAAGCACAGTTACAAAACCTGCCCCTGCATAAGCTTTTACCTCTTTGACGGTAACTGTAAAACCGCTCGGTCTGCCTAAAAGACTTGGGTCATCGGAGAGAGAATACTGAGTTTTTGCCATACAAACAGGTAACTTACCGTATCCGTTTTCGGTAAGTGTCTTTATCTGCTTTTCAGCTGCCGGAGTATATGTCACGCCGTCACCGCCGTATATCTCTTTAACAATAGTTTCAATTTTTTCTTTGATGGGTTTTGTTTCATCATAAATAGGTGTGAAATTACTTTCTTTAGTCTCGAGCATTTCGACCAATTTTTCAGCAAGCTCAACGCCGCCGTCACCGCCCTTTGCAAAAACATCACTAAGTGCAAATTCTGCGCCCTGCTCTTTACAATAATCGGAAATAAAGTTAAGCTCAGCGTCAGTATCCGTACCGAAGCGGTTGATTGCGACTAAAATATTGAGATTATATTTTCTCATATTTTCAATATGCTTACCAAGATTGCCAATACCTTTTCTAAGAGCATCAAGATTTTCAGCGGCTAAATCAGCTTTTGCCACACCGCCATTATATTTAAGCGCACGAACTGTTGCAACGATTACAACCGCAGATGGCTTAAGTCCTGCTGCACGGCACTTGATATCTAAAAATTTCTCTGCCCCGAGGTCTGCCCCGAAACCTGCTTCGGTGATGACATAATCGGCTAGTTTAAGAGCAATTTTTGTTGCCTGAATACTGTTACATCCATGGGCGATGTTGGCAAATGGTCCACCGTGCATAAGGCAGGGTGTGTTTTCAAGTGTTTGAACAAGATTAGGCTTAATAGCATCTTTTAACAGTGCAGTCATTGCGCCCTCTGCCTTTAAGTCAGATGCTGTAACTTCCTTACCCTCATATGTATAGCCTACAATAATTCTTCCAAGACGCGCTTTTAAATCGTTCAGGTCGCTTGCAAGACATAAAATAGCCATAAGCTCTGATGCAACGGTAATAACAAACCCGTCCTCGCGAGGAGAACCATTTATTTTACCGCCTAAACCTACAACGATTTCTCGAAGAGCCCTGTCGTTCATATCCATAGCACGAGGGAAAACAACTCTTGTCGGGTCGATACCTAGGCTGTTACCCTGCTTGATATGATTATCAACTAACGCACACAAAAGGTTATTTGCAGTGGTTAAAGCGTGCATATCACCTGTAAAATGGAGATTAATATCCTCCATCGGAACAACCTGAGCCCAACCGCCACCTGCAGCACCGCCTTTTACACCCATAACCGGGCCTAAAGATGGTTCTCTTAAAGCGATGATAGCATTTTTGTTGATCTTTGCCATCGCCTGACCAAGACCTACGGTCGTTGTAGTTTTTCCCTCACCGGCAGGCGTGGGATTTATAGCTGTAACTAAAACAAGTTTGCCGTCGGGCTTGTTTTTAACTCGGTCAAATACGTCTTTAGAAAGCTTCGCTTTATATTTTCCGTAAAGCTCAAGTTCGTCGGGCAGTAGACCTATCTTATCAGCAATTTCAGTAATGGGAAGCATTTTCGCTCCCTGAGCAATTTCGATATCAGTCATCATTCTTTAGCACCCCTTTTGTTTGCTTTATCCATAAATTTTAGAGCATCTATTATAAAACGTTCGTGCTTGCAATCTGCAACCTGACCACCGTCGTCAAAAACAGCTAGGTTAAACACCAAACGTCTTCTGTCAACTAGGGTAAGCTCTGATTCACACCAGCATACTCTTCCAACAACGGTAGCAGCAGTATGATTGAGTTCAAGCTTAGTGCCTACTGTTGCCTGTCCATCATCTAAACAAGGACGCACGCTTTCTTCTGCAGTCTGTTCCATTAAGGCTGCTACAAACGGAGTGCCAAATACCGGCAGAGTTCCGCTACCAGCAGAAATAGCAGTTTTTGAGTCGTCAACTGTAATTTCAATTCTGTTTTTTATCCCCGCTGCAAGTTCCTTCGTCATTTTTATCAGTCGCTTTCTTTTTATTTTCTTTTATCATATCATAAAGGCAGGCTAAAGCCTCTTGTATACCGCCTATTTCGTCGATAAGCCCAACCTCTACTGCTTCAGCACCCATAATTATGCAGCCTACATCGTTTGCCATCTCACCGGTCTTCATCATAAGCTCGGTGAATTTTTCAGCTGAAATACCAGAATTTGCGGTTACAAAACCGACCACACGGTCCTGCATTTTATTAAGGTATTCATATGTCTGCGGCACACCAATTACAAGACCGTTCATTCGCACCGGGTGAATTGTCATTGTAGCAGATGGCGCAATAAATGAATGCTTTGACGACACTGCCAAAGGCACACCAATGCTGTGCCCACCGCCTAAAACGAGCGATACAACAGGTTTTTTCATACTTGCAATCATCTCGGCTATTGCAAGACCTGCCTCAACATCTCCGCCGACGGTGTTTAAAATAACGATAAGTCCGTCAATTTCCTCATCTTCTTCAACTGAAACTAAAAGAGGTATAACGTGCTCGTATTTAGTTGTCTTATTTTGCGGAGGGAGCAGCATATGTCCCTCAATTTGTCCAACAATGGTTAAACAATGAATGTTGCCTTTAGAGTTTTTGATTGAGCTGCTACCAAAGTCTTTTATATTCTCTGAATTTTCTTCAGGTTGTGCCATATCCTTTTTTTCTTTATCTTCTGACATATTTCGTTCTCCTTTTAATTTGATACAAATAGTATGTTTTAAAAGAAACAAAATATGCAAATTAAAGAAAGGATTTTACCAGCGCTCGATGTGTAAAACCTCGGAAATATCTTTCTTTTTTGTTTCAGCGTTTCCGTCTTCATAGCCGATAGAAACGCATGCAAAAAGCTTTACATTTTCTGGCACGCCAATAAATTTTTCTATTTCCTCCTGATATGGTCTGCCAAAGCCTGCAACCCAGCACGAGCCGAGCCTGTATGCCTTTGCGGCAAGCAGGATATTCTGAGTTGCTGCGCCGCCGTCTTCAATCATAAACGACGATTCTTCGCAAAAGACCAAAATGCACGCACCGGCCTGCTCGATAAACTTACCGGAAGTTGCCATATTTGCAATTATTCTTTTTCGTTCCGGGTCGCAAATAGCTACAAAATGACACGGCTGCACATTTTTTGCAGTAGCCGCGAGCCTTCCGCAGTCAATAATATCAGTAAGAATTTTGGGGTCAACATCCTTATTTATGTATTTTCTTACGCTGCGCCTGGTTTTTAAAACCTTTAAAGCATCCATACATATTCCTCCCCAATAAATATATTTTCTCATATTTTAGCCAAAATTGCAATCATAATAGTAAAAAAAATCATATTTTTAGTTGATTATGGTGCAAGTTCTAAAGCCTCGTCAATCAGGCTTTCATCAGGGTGAGCCACATTAAAGAAACTTTCGGGAACTTCGCCTACCACAACCGTCTGAAAAACGGGCAGAGTATCCTCAACTGTGCATGTAGTGTTAACAGTAGGAAGTAAGAGACCCATTTCGGTTTTTACCTTAAGGCTTACAGAAAGCCGTGACTGATTTACTCCTACAGCTTCGAAATTTGATATAAAATCTACAAAAGTATCGCCATAAGGCATAAGCTTTATCTTAATATTGGGTCCCATACCCGCAAAAAGCTGTTGACCTGTCAGACTACCTAAAGGAATGGTAAGTTCGGACCTTGAAAGCTCTGTCATTTTTTGTTGTACACTTAGCGCGACAACAGATTTCAAGTTGTTAAGTCCGGCGAGATCTGTCTGCACGGCGCGGATTTTCCCCGACTCATCACATTCTAAATACACAATATCCGTGTATTTTACAGGGTCGTTTTTAAAAATTTCATAAACCGATGTATTAATTAAGTTTGCTGCAGTAAAACTTGCTTTTGATTTTGCAAGCTCGGTCATAACAGGCCGCAATGTTTTAAAAAAGTAAAAAATGCAGAAAAATATAAAAAACAATATTAAAACAGTAAATAAAAAGGCGGACACGCTTCTTTTATTTATGCGGTGTGAGCGCATACAAATTAGCTTTTTGTCTCCAAGCCGCATAAAACCACCACCTAATTCATCATATTGTTATTATATGAAAAAAGCTATGAAATGTTACCTTACTTTTTTTGATGGAAACAAAGGAAAAAACTACATGTCAAAATAGCGCGTTTTTTTGTATATTAAAAAACTAAGAGCGCAAAATAGAATCGAGACAACGGTCTCATAAATATAAAATAAAAAATAAGGAGTGTACGAAATGACCAGTAATAAAAAAGTTGTTCCGGAAGCTAAAGAAGCTCTTAACAAGTTTAAGATGGAAGTTGCTAACGAAGTTGGCGTAAACTTAAAGCAGGGCTACAACGGTGATCTTACTTCTAAAGAAGCAGGTTCTATCGGTGGACAGATGGTTAAGAAGATGGTTGAAGCTTACGAAAACAGCATTAAATAAGTAAGCGTATAATTCAAGGCATATTTTGTAAGAGCATCTTACAAAATATGCCTTATTTTTATACTTTAAAGCAAATTTTACTTTATTTTTTGCTGAAAATTATGTATAATAATAGTAAAATAGGAGGGTGTGTGCGATGAATAATATAAATAATGATGTCTTTTCGCGGAAAGAGGCATTTTCGCGCACCGAAAGACTTCTGGGAGAAAAAGCGATGGAAAAGCTTTTAAAAGCATCTGTTTTGCTTTTTGGCATCGGCGGAGTAGGAAGTTTTGCTGCCGAAGCTTTAGTGCGCTCCGGTATAGGTCATTTGACCATTGTTGACAGCGATGATGTCGCACTATCTAACCTTAACCGTCAGCTTCACGCAACGACGGAGACTGTTGGCAGACCTAAAGCTGAGGTTATGAGAGAGCGTCTTTTATCTATTAATCCCGAATGCGTTGTTAAAATAATAAATCATTTTTATCTTCCGGATGACGGAAGCGAAATTATAACTGATGAATATGACTATATAATTGATGCAATTGATACCGTCAGTGCAAAAATTGATATTGTACTTAAAGCGCAAAGGCTGGGCATACCGGTTATAAGTTGTATGGGGACGGGCAATAAATTGCACCCGGCAGAACTTAAAGTAGCAGACATTTATGAGACCTCAGTCTGCCCGCTTTGCCGTGTTATGCGCTATGAACTTAAAAAAAGAGGCGTAAAAAGCCTTAAGGTTGTTTATTCGGAGGAAAAACCGATAACTCCTGCAGAAATTTCTGCAAATGAAACAGAAGGCGAAAAGAAAAGAGCGGTGCCGGGGAGCACAGCCTTTGTTCCGCCTGTTGCCGGAATGATTCTGGCGTCCCAAGTAGTCTTGGAACTTATTGGAGAAAATTAGTAAAAAACTTCTTGTAATAAATCAAGAGGAGGAACATATGGAACACAAATTTACCGAACAAAATATTACTTATGCACTTGAAAAAAACTATATGCCGTACGCAATGAGCGTAATTATTTCTCGTGCAATACCTGAAATTGATGGCTTTAAGCCATCGCACAGAAAACTTTTATACACGATGTATAAGATGAATCTTCTCTCGGGTAACCGCACGAAATCATCAAATGTTGTCGGTCAGACAATGAAGCTCAATCCGCACGGTGATATGGCGATTTATGAAACGATGGTTCGCTTAACCCGCGGTAACGGCGCGCTCCTTCATCCGCTTGTTGATTCTAAGGGTAACTTTGGTATGCAGCAGTCTCGTGATATGGCATTTGCGGCTCCCCGTTATACTGAGGTAAAGCTCGATGCAATCTGTAATGAGATATTCAGCGACATTGACAAAAATATGGTCGACTTTATCGATAACTATGACGGTACGATGAAGGAACCTGTACTACTTCCAACTACTTTTCCGAACATTTTGGTAAACCCTAATCAGGGTATCGCCGTAGGTATGGCTTCAAACATCTGCAGTTTTAACTTGAATGAAGTCTGCAGCACAACAATCGCTTACTTAAAAGACCCCGAGTGCAAGCTCGAGAAAACGCTTATTGCTCCTGATTTTTCCACAGGTGCACAGCTTATTTACAAGGAAAACGAGATGGAAAACATATTTAAAACCGGCAGGGGAAGTTTTAAACTTCGTGCGCTTTATCAGTACGATAAAAAGAACAACTGCATAGAAATAACAGAGATTCCGTACACCACAACTGTCGAGGCAATTATAGATAAAATTGTCGAGATGGTAAAACAGGGTAAATTAAAAGATGTTTCAGATATCCGTGACGAAACTGACCTAAAAGGTCTTAAACTGACTCTGGACTTAAAGCGTGGCACACACCCTGATAAACTGATGGCTCGTCTTTATAAGCAGACACCGCTTGAAGATTCATTCAGCTGCAATTTTAATATCTTAATTGACGGCTCGCCGAGAGTTATGGGCATTAGAGGAATTCTGGACGAATGGAGCAAATTCCGTCTCAACTGCATAAAACGCCGCCTGGAATTTGACCTTGACAAGAAAAACCACAGACTTCATTTGCTTTTAGGACTCGAGAAAATCCTTATGGATATCGACAAGGCGATAGCGATTATCAGAAACACAGAAGAAGAGGCGCAGGTTGTGCCGAACTTGATAGCGGGCTTTGGAATTGATGCAATGCAGGCTGAATTTATTGCAGAAATAAAATTGCGACATTTAAACAAAGAGTATATTCTAAATCGATTAAAAGATATTGATGCGCTTAAGGCAGACATAGCAGACATTCAGAAAACGCTTGCAAGTAACGTTGCTATGAAGCACATTATAATCCGTGAGCTTGAGGCAGTTATGAAAAAATACGGCACGGAGCGCCGCACACAGATTATCAGCGAGGACGACATAGAAGAGATTGTGGAAGAGAGCTTTGTTGAAGATTATAACCTCAAGTTATTCCTTACTGAGCAGAACTATCTTAAAAAGATTTCGCTCGTGTCCCTGCGTGCAAGCTCTGAACAAAAGCTCAAAGAGGATGACCGCATAATCTGCGAATGTGAGTGTTCAAACCGTGATGAGGTTCTGTTCTTCTCAAACCGTACAAATGTGTATAAGATGCGAATAAACGACATCCCTGACTGCAAAGCAAGCGTCTTGGGTGAGTATCTTGCCAATTTGCTCGGCATGGAGAATGAAGAAAAGATAGTATATATCACCGTTACCGATGGAAAATATGAGGGCAATATGTTGTTCTCATTTGAAAACGGTAAGATGGCTAAGGTTCCGCTTAACAGCTATGCGACAAAAACAAACCGCAAAAAGCTTACCAATGCATATTACGCAAAATCACCTTTGGCATCGGTAAGATACCTGCCTCAGGATATGGAGCTTGTTGCGTTTAGCAGTTTAAATAAGGTTCTCATCTTTGATACCGCAAAAATCCCGCTTAAAACAACTCGTTCTTCGCAGGGAGTTCAAGTTATGACGCCGAAGAAGGGAAGTGTTATCGCCCGGGTGGTTACGCTTGACGAGGTAACATTTACCGATTTCGATTACTACAGAACAAAAAATATCCCCGCGCGCGGCGCATATTTAAAGGATGATGATGTGCAGGGCGAGCAGCTTTCCTTAATATAACTGTAAAAGTGACTCATTGGGATAGGCAGTGTCCCGTCAAAAGCCCGAAAAAGCACCTTATTTATAAAATCTACTTGAAAATTTATATGGAGAACTATTCCACAACATATATACTTTGTAAATGTTGATTTTTGTTGGGAAAAAGTATAATTATTACAGATATTTTTAAGAGGTGATATAAGTGTGCAAAGTATGTATATACACACGTCCTTTCCCAGGCGTTACTTCTTATAGAAAAATGATTGATATAGCAGTTAGTTATGGTATTGATGCTATTGAAGGTTTTTGTCAGTTTGAATTTGCTGACCCTGACGTGGAAGCTGCAAAAGAAATTAAAAAATATGCTGATGAAATGGGCGTAAAATTTCCTTGTTTTTCAGTATTTATAAACCTTGTTGGTGATGATTCTGCCGAGATGATTGAGCGCATTAAAGGATACGCAGAAGTTGCGGCAGCTTTGGGCTCTCCGTATCTTCATCATACAATTGCGTGCAACTACTCTGAACCTGAAAAAGTTATTTCGTTTAAGGACGAGCTCTTTATAAAGGGAATTGAGGCTGTAAGAGAAGTTTATGACTATGCTGAAAAGTTGGGCGTAAAGACTATATTTGAAGAACAGGGATACCTTTTTAACGGTGTAGAGACTTTTGGAAAGTTTTTGGCTGAGGTAAACCGTGATGTCGGCGTAGTGGCTGACTTTGGGAACATATATCAGTCATATGACGACATAGAAGACTTTATCAAGGCATTTTCAGATAAAGTAATGCACGCACACGTTAAGGACATAACCCTTGCAGATAATGATGAAAACGGCGGTCTTGCAACAGTTACCGGGAAGTATATGCTCAAGGCGGAAATCGGTAAGGGCATGGTTGATATTAAAGGTGCAATTAACCTGTTAAAAGATGCAGGCTATAACGGCTATTACGGCATAGAATACGGCGCGCCTGAAGACGGTTCGCCCAAAATGGATGAAGCAATTAAGTATGTTTGTGAGAGTTTGAAGTAGGAAAAGTGAGATAATTATAAAACGGTGAGGGTTCGAGCCCCCTCTCAAAAAATGACGAAAAAAAGCCATACACGCAAAAGCGTATATGGCTTTTTATTGGTACACCTTCGGGGGCACAGCCGCTTCGCGTCTTAATTGCTCGTCCACCCAAATGCTTCGCGTTTCGGTACCGGACTCGCACCTTTTTGGTAAAAACAGTCCGCCGACTGTTTTCTTCACGCAAAAACCCTCACAGGGTTCGAGCCCCCCCTCTCAAAAAATGACGAAAAAAAGCCATACACGCAAAAGCGTATATGGCTTTTTATTGGTACACCTTCGGGGGCTCGAACCCCGGACACCCTGATTAAGAGACAGGTGCCCTACCAACTGAGCTAAAGGTGCAAATAGTGGAGCTAACGACGGGAGTTGAACCCGTGACCTCATCCTTACCAAGGATGCGCTCTACCTACTGAGCTACGTCAGCAAAGGTCACTATTTCAAAC
>JAZNJS010000053.1:0-30081 GCA_045578185.1 Clostridia bacterium | reverse complement strand
GTTATTTTATTGACACATTAAAAATCTTCTTAAAATACGGCAAAAGTCAGCAGGACACATTTAAAACCGAAAAAACGGTTGTACGTCCAACGTTTAGTTATATGGGACAGTATCATATATCTAACCAAGTTTTTACAATGCTTGCTAAATTAGAATCCGAAAAGGTCGCACATGTTAAAAATCATATTAAAACAACTGTGCTCGCACATGCAGATGGTGTGGTTCTTAATGTTGAGCTAAATGTTGATTTAAAGCAACGTATGGAAATAACCGCAAAAAATGTCCAGAAAGCCGTGAAAGAATCAATAGAAGGTTATACCTCTGTTAATGTAATAAAAGTTAATGTAATCATAAGAACCGTTGAGGTAAATTATGGAAGTAAAAATAAAAAGTAATGAAAGAATAGAAGAAATAAACGAATCGGTCAGGGTGATACAAAACCCTGACGGATTTTGTTATGGTACAGATGCAGTTATGCTTGCTAAATTTGTAAATGCCAAGAAGACTGATAAACTTATAGATTTTTGTACCGGAACAGGCATAATACCGCTTCTTTTATCAATTCTTACGCCTTGTACAGATATGACCGCTCTTGAAATTCAAGAAGAAGTTGCCGATATGGCATTTAGAAGTGTAAAATTAAATGAGCTTGAAGATAAAATTGATGTAAAATGTGCTGATCTTCGAAAAGCAAGAGAACTTTTTGAAGCAGAATCTGTTGATGTTATAACGTGCAATCCGCCGTATATGATCGCTAATACAGGCAAGCAAAACATAAACGATGCTAAAACTATTTCACGCCACGAAGTATTATGCACATTAAATGATGTAGTAGAAAACGCTGCATATCTTCTAAAAACGGGCGGACGCTTCTATATGGTGCACAGACCTGAACGTTTAGCTGATATTATGCACATTATGAAAGAAAAACGATTAGAACCTAAAAGAATGCAACTTGTACATTCCTCGTTTGATAAAGCTCCATCTTTAGTTCTTATCGAAGGTCAAAAAGGCCGTAATGCAGGACTCAGAGTAATAGAACCAGTACTTGCCAGCGGAATTAAATAATTACAAAAGCAATCCGGAGGAAGTTATGACAAACTGCAATAAAACAAGTGGTGTTTTATATCTCGTTGCAACACCGATAGGAAATCTTGATGATATATCATACCGCGCGGTTAAGGTGTTAAATGAGGTTGATTTTATAGCCGCGGAGGATACAAGACATTCATTAAAACTCCTTAATCATCTCGGTATTACTAAACCTATGACGAGCTATTTTGAACATAATATACGCCAAAAAGGCGAATACATAATAGAGCGAATATTGTCAGGAGAAAATGTTGCGCTTATTTCGGACGCCGGAACACCGGCAATATCTGACCCCGGTGAAGATTTAGTGCGCTTATGTCACGAAAAAGGTGTAAGAGTTATTCCGGTTCCGGGTGCGGTTGCGGGAATAAATGCACTTATTTGCTCCGGACTGTCAACATCAAGATTTTCATTTGAAGGCTTTTTGAGCGTTAATAAGAAAAGCCGAAACGAGCACTTGGAAAGCGTAAAGAACAGTACCTATACGCTTATTTTTTATGAGGCACCGCATAAACTTAAAAATACGCTAAAAGATATGCTTTCGGTGTTTGGAAACCGCAGAATAACAATTGCCAGAGAGCTTACCAAAAAATTTGAAGAAATAGTGCCTACAACGCTTGAAGAAGCAAATAGCTATTATGCCGAAAATGACCCAAAAGGCGAGTTTGTTCTTGTTGTTGAAGGTCTAAAGCCGGAGGAAGTAACTGAAGAAAACAAGCTTAATAATTTGAGTGTAATAGAACATCTTGAGTTTTATATTAAAAGCGGAATGGACAGAAAAGAAGCGATGAAGCAAGTTGCAAAAGAGCGTGGCGTCAGCAAACGTGATATTTACGCTGAAACTATAAAAGAGTAATAATAAGCTTCGTTTAGGGCAAACTATTCTTTAGCAACAATTAATCAGGAGGCAAAATATGGACAATATAAAAAAATATGACATAAAACCGGGCATTCGTCTGTTTTATATCCCTACAGATAAATTTAAAACTGCAACCGTAAGCGTTAATTTTCATCGTGCGTTAAAAAAAGAAGAAGCGTCTTTAAATGCGCTTTTATCAGATGTAATGCGCCGTGGTTGTGCAAAATATCCCCAGCAGGCTGACGTGATGAAACTGCAACAGGAGCTTTATGGCGCATACTTTGATATTGACGTGCGCAGAAAAGGCGAAGACCAAATTCTGTCTTTTGCGGTAAATGCAGTTTCTGACAGCTTTTTACCAGATAGTGCAAACGTTCTTAAGCAAAGCGTAGAGCTTTTATTTGATATGCTTTTAGATCCGCTCGTATGCGATGGCGCATTTAATAGCGACTATGTAAAACAGGAAAAAATCAATCTTAAAAATGATATTGATGCAATTATAAATGATAAACGTTCGTACTCTGTTTGGCGTTTAGTTGAGCTTATGTGCAACGACGAGCCTTACGGCGTACACGAGCTCGGCAGCAAAGAAGATGTTGATAACATTACTCCCGAAGCATTATATGACCATTATAAAAAGGTAATTTCCGAAGGCCCGATTGATGTTTTTGTTACGGGTAATATTGATATAGATATGCTTTTGGATTTCATTACAGATAAGTTTAAAAATATTACACTTACTGACACCGTTTTGCCTCTTACGGTGCTCCATAATCCTGCAGGCGAGGTACAAGAGGTTACTGAGCAGTTCGACGTAACTCAGGCAAAATTATGCCTTGGATTTAATACAGGAATTGCACCTACAGATTCGGATTATCCTGCTCTTATGGTCTATAACGGCATATTAGGGAGCGGTGCTCACTCAAAGCTCTTTAACAATGTAAGAGAAAAGCTTAGCTTAGCGTATTATTCCGCATCACGCCTTGAACGCTATAAAGGTATGATGGTTATTTCTTCAGGCATAGAGATTTCAAACAAACAAAAGGCTCTTGACGAAATTTATGTTCAGATGGAAGATATGAGAAAAGGTAATATCTCTGATTATGAATTTGACGCATCTGTAAAGAGTATCGTAAACGCGCTGCGTTCATTAGGGGATGATATCGGTTATCTTGAGGATTATTATTTTGGCCAGGTTATCAGCGGAACAGATTTGAGCCTCGAGCAGTTTGTAGAGCTTATTTCAAATGTTACTGTAGATGATGTTGTAAGTGTAGCTAATAAAATTAAGCCCGAAATGGTATATTTCCTCACCGGCAAGGAGGGTAAATAATGAAACTGGAAAAAATATACAATAATACAGTAAAAGAAAGCATATATTACGGATTACACAAAAGCGGACTAAAGGTTTATGTAATGCCGAAAGCCGGTTACAGCAAAAGCTACGCAGTATTTGGAACGCATTTTGGTTCTATCGACCGCAAATTTATAGTGCCAGGAGAAGACTCATTTACCGAAATTCCTGACGGCGTTGCTCATTTTTTGGAGCATAAACTGTTTGAACAGCCGGACGGAGGTAATGTTTTTGCAAGCTATGCCAAACACGGTGCAAACGCTAATGCATACACAAGCTTTAATTTAACTGCATACCTGTTTGAAAGCACACAGGATATTCTTGAAAATCTCGGCATTCTGATTGATTTTGTGCGCACACCGTATTTTACAGAAGAAAATGTCGCAAAAGAGCAAGGTATAATCGGTCAGGAAATAGGTATGTATGATGATGACCCCGACTGGCGAGTTATGATGAACTTTTTGTCCTCGATGTATAAGGTGCATCCAGTAAGACGCGATATTGCAGGAACCGTCGAAACAATTTCTGAAATTACCAAGGACACACTTTATAAGTGTTATAATACATTTTATAACCTTTCAAATATGGTTCTGTTCGTTGTTGGTGATGTCACACCTGATAAGATAGCCGAGTGTGTTGAAGAACATATAAAAGAAAATACACCGTTTAGTGAGGAAATTGAGAGAGACTACGGAAACGAAGATGCATCTGTTTTAGAAGCCGAAGTAACCGGTAAGCTCAGCGTCTCCGTGCCTATGTTTATGTTTGGATTTAAAGACACAGACTGTGGTTATGACGGAAAAGCGCTCTTGAAGAAAAATATAGAGCTTTCAATCCTTGCAGAAATATTATTTGGCAAGTCCGGCAAGCTTTATAACGAGCTTTACAGTGGCGGATATATTTTAGGCGACCTTGGAGTAGAGGTTGACTGTGAAAAAGACTATGGCTTTACGGTTTTAAGCGGAGAAAGTAACAAGCCAACAGAAGTTAAAAGAGTAGTTTTGGAATATTTATCAGGTGCTGTTTGCTCCGGAGTTGATATCGAAGATTTTGAAAGAACAAAAAAATCAATTTACGGCAGATACATTAAACAGTTTAACAATATTAATTCTTTAGCGCATAACTTTATGTCAAATACATTTAACAACATCGGTGTTTTTGATTTTACGGAAGTAATTGATACTGTAACCTTAGAAGACATAAACAAAAGATTAAAGGCTCAGTTCTTACCTGAACTGTCAGTTCTGTCAGTTATAGAACCAATCTAAACGTACATCTGCTCCAGTGCTTTTCATTGGAGCAGAACTTTCTGTTTAAAGGAGGGTACATACCATAATGAATATTATAGCATTTCCGGGACTGGGGATAGATGAACTAACTATAAAAAGCACCTTTTCGGTGCTTGGTTTTGAAATTCATTATTATGGAGTTATAATAGCGCTTGGTATTGTTTTGGCATATATCTTTGCGGTTTACGAGGGTAAACGTCGCAATATTTCAAGCGATACTATATTAGATTTAATTATATACGGGCTTCCGCCTGCAGTCATCTGCGCAAGATTATATTATGTTATATTCCAGTGGGATTATTTTAAAAAAAATCCGTCGGATATAATTAAAATATGGGAAGGTGGAATTGCCATTTACGGAGCGATAATCGGCGCAGTGATTTCGGCTTATGTCTACTGCAAAGTTAAAAAAATCTGTTTTTCTAAAATGGCTGACCTTGGCGCTTTTGGTCTTTTAATTGGTCAGGCAATCGGTAGGTGGGGTAATTTCGTTAATGCCGAGGCTTATGGCGGACCTACAAATCTTCCGTGGCGTATGGAACTTTTAGATTTAGGAATAAGCGTTCATCCAACGTTTTTATATGAATCATTATGGAACGTTTGTGTTTTTATAGTACTGTTTCTTTACAGAAAAAAACAAAAATTTAATGGTGAGATTTTTCTTATGTATTTAACGGGCTACGGCCTAGGCAGAGTTTGGATTGAGGGTTTAAGGGCAGACAGTCTGTATTTCGGTCCTTTGCGTATATCACAGATCATCGCCTTAGGATGCGTAGTTACCGGATTGTCTTTAATTTTTTATTTTAGAAAGAAATCAAAAAAAACTTAAGCTATATAAAAAACAGGTCGATTTGACCTGTTTTTTTATTTTCCGAAGCTTTCTAATAATGGTTCGTTAAACTTGTATTTTCTGTAGTATTCATTCTTATCTGCATCTTTATATACCTTTGATTTGTTTTTTTGAAGAAGATTAGTGAGAGCATATAAGTCTATCCACACTTCATTGCCATTTTCGGTTTGTCGCTCATCAAAAATAAGTTGAATTCCGAAGTGTAGGTGCGGAGTGTTTATATTATTAACATTTTCCTTTGAGCTATAACCTGTCATACCAAGATAACCTATAACATCTCCGGCTTTTACAACTTTTCCCTGATATATGTCATTATATGGATGGTCTTTTCTAAGATGTGCATAGTAATAATAGCGTTTCGAATCAAAACTTCTGATGCCGATACGCCAACCACCGTATTGATTCCAGCCGACGCATTCTACGATTCCTGATTCGATTGCGATAATAGGAGTTCCAACGCTTCCCATCAGGTCGTGACCAAGATGTTTACGCCTGAATCCATAAGTCCGTGACGAACCGAAATCATCGTAGTGACTGTAGCTATATCCAGATGCAATCGGCGAAAATACTTTGAGACCGTATTTTTTTACCATAACAGTTTTATCAGTATTGTTTTTGTCAGGTTCTTCAATTTCATATTCACCTATAAAACCATCAAGTACAGCAGAGTAGGCATCATAAAAATAATTATAGTTTTTTAAATCTTTTGTAAGTTCATTGATATCTTTATCTTTAAGCGCATCTGTAAGCTTTGTTAAATCAGCTTTTTTATATTTTTGCCAGTTGCCGCCATACTTTGATGCAAGGTAAGCTAAAAGTTCTATCCAGTTACAACGACACTCTGTTTCATATGATTTTATATCTACATTCATAGTATCATTTAACGCCTCGTACGGAATATTAAAATCAACCCATTTTATATATTCTTTTTGCGCTTCAGATTCGGCGTTTGCTGAAATCGCAACGGGTATTACAATAATTGCAGAAATTGATACAAATGCTAAAATTATAGCTATATAAATGAATTTTATTTTTACTGAAAAAATAAACATAATTATCACTCCAGAAACTGAAAAAATGTATGTTATTATATATATGCTTTCCTCTTTAAGCTAATGAACGAGAAAAAGAAGAAATTTATGCAAAAAAATAGAAAAAAACACTTGATATTTGAAAAAAACTATAGTATAATACAAAATTGTGCAGATATGTGTATCTGCTTGTGTAATACGAACGGTCCGCTGCCATCAAATCTTTGGCAAGAACGTTTTGGACGGAGAGGAGGATATATCCATGGACATTATTAAAGAGTTAACAAAGGACCAGATCAGAACCGATTTACCGAAACTGGAAGTTGGTAGTACTGTTAAAGTACATGTTAAGGTCAAAGAGGGAAACCGCGAAAGAATCCAGGTGTTTGAAGGTACAATCATCAAGATTCAGCACGGCGGCATTCAGCAGACTTTCACCGTTAGACGTATTTCTTACGGCATCGGCGTAGAGCGTACATTCCCTGTAAATTCTCCTAAAATCGATAAAATCGAGATTGTGAGAAAAGGTAAAATCAGACGTGCGCGCCTGTTCTATCTGCGTGACAGAGTTGGTAAGGCTGCAAAGGTCAAAGAGCGTTTATAAGAAAAACGTAAAATCGGGGCGGTTTTTACCGTCCCGATTTATACAATCACCGGAAAATTGACAAAATAATAAAGGATAAAATAATTTGTATTTTCTTATTTTGTCAGCTTTTAAGGAGGAGTTTAAATGTCATTTGATTCCGAGAATAAAGATGTTTTAAATCAGGACGTTAGTTTTGATGCAAACGATGAGCATAATGAGATTATATTTGACTGTATTTTAGATGACGAAGAAAACGAGTCAATACTTATAGATGATTCTAAGCCCAAAAAGAAAAACAACAGATTTTTAATAGAATTGTATGAATGGGTTCAGTCAATAGCAGTTGCTTTGGTTGTTGCGCTTTTAATAAATCAGTTTTTGTTTGCAATCGTAAGAGTTGATGGTGCTTCTATGCAACCCACACTTTTAGATAGTGAAAGACTTGTCATAACAAAACTTTTTTATAAACCTGAGCCAAACGATATTGTAATTGTTAAATCCGAGGTTTTGAAAAAACATATTGTTAAAAGAGTAATAGCAACCGAGGGGCAGGAAATCTACATTGACGCTAAAACCGGCGATGTTTATGTAGACAATGTTCTTCTTGATGAACCGTTTATAAAAGAAAAAATAAATCCACTGCGAGTTGGAACGAAATATGATTATCCGTTGGTTGTTCCGGAAGGTACCGTTTTTGTTATGGGTGATAACCGAAACAATTCACAGGATAGCCGTTCTATCGGTGTAATACCGCTTAATGAAATAGTGGGCAAAGCTTCGCTCAGAATTCTCCCGCTTGATAAATTCGGCGGATTATATGACGATGTAAAATAATTTAATGGGCAGGCATTTGACCTGCCCTGTTTTAATTTTACCGAAAGGATGAAAGATATGAATTTGCAATGGTTTCCCGGGCATATGGCCAAAACGCGCAGAATGATGACAGAGCAGCTTGCATTAATTGATATAGTTGTAGAGCTTTTAGACGCGCGCCTTCCGCTTTCTTCTCAGAATCCGGAAATTAGTAATATAATAGGCGATAAACCCAGACTGGTCATTTTAAATAAGGCAGATTTAGCAGACGAATCCGTAAGTGAAAAGTGGGTAAAATATTTTAAAAAGCAAGGCATTGAGGCCATATTATTAGACAGTGTGCACGCAAAAAATCTTAATTTTATTGGCGATAAAATAAAAATTGTATTAAAAGATAAACTGCAAAAACAGGCTGAAAAGGGTATGGTTGGTCGTTCCATCAAAATTATGGTTGCGGGCATACCAAATGTCGGTAAATCTTCATTTATAAACAAACTTGCCGGCAGAGCAAGCGCTGTTACCGGAGACAGACCAGGTGTTACACGTGGAAAACAGTGGATAAGGCTTAAAAACGGTATGGAGCTTTTAGATACACCGGGAATTTTATGGCCTAAATTTGAGGACGAGCAAACAGGTCTTAACCTCGCATATGTTGGTTCCATTAAGGATGAAATTATCGATGTAGAAACATTAGCATGTAAACTTTTGGAGTATTTAAATAAAGAATACCAAAGCGAACTTTGCGCAAGATATAAACTACAGGATACAAACGGACTTTTAGGATACGAATTGCTTGAAATGATAGGTAAAAGACGCGGGTTTATTATTTCAGGTGGAGAAATTGATTATTTAAGAGCAGCAAACATCGTTCTTGATGAGTTCCGAAGTTGCAAAATCGGTAGAATCAGTTTGGAGAAACCGGAGGAATAATCAAATGAAAATATTGGCAGTCCTTGGTTCTTGCGCCACATCAATTCTTTTCTTTTCAGGCTTTTTTCTCTCTTTTGTTAAGTTCTGGAACGACTGTACATCGAACAGCCTCAAAGATTATAAAAACGAAGTAAAAACGCCATATCTTAAAATTGTAATTTTTTCTATAACAGTTCGGGTTATAATAATGCTTGCAGGGGTTATCATTTGCTTGATTTTTGAGTCTGAGGTCAGTGATTTCACACAAATGTGGCTTAAATGGGACGGTCCTCATTATATTAATATTGCAAAGGTCGGCTATCATTTTTTAGAAGACGGCGAAAATATTCTTTTGGTTTTTTTCCCACTTTATTCATGTATTGTAAGGATAATAAACTTTGCAATAAAAAACTATTATATAAGCGGTTTGCTTGTGTCGTGGGTGAGCTATGTTTTAGCAATGATATATCTTTACAAACTTACAGCGCTTGAATTTTCTGATAAAACTGCATTTAAAACCATATTTTTAATATCTGTTTTCCCGTTTTCGTTTTTCTTTGGAAGCATTCATACAGAAAGTATATCGCTTTTAATGATGGTTATAACATTTTATTATATTCGCAAGCATAACTGGCCATTAGCGTGCGTATTTGGCATCTTAGCATCGCTTTCAAGAATGGTAGGAACTTTGGTTATTATAGCTGCAGTCGTTGAATACATCATCGTTTACAGGCCTCATATTGATATTAAGTTAAAGAATTATAAAAAATTATTGTATGATTTAGGTACGAAGTTTATTTTTATAGCGTTAATTTCACTTGGTGGATTAATATATCTTGCTATTAATTATTATATATCCGGTGACCCGTTTGATTTTTTGGCGCATCAGGAAAGAGTGTGGCATAATAGGACACAGTTTATGCCTGTAACGCTATATAACTTATTTTATCAAACATTTACCGGCTTTGATACAGTTACCGGTTGTATAAGTATTCCGCAAATTCTACTTTTAATAGTTCTGTCTTTATTTATGGTACTAAGATGGAAGCGCCTTAATTCTATGCACGGCATCTTTTTAGGTTTTTATATACTCATGTCGTATGCCGCATCAAATCTTTTAAGTGCAGGAAGATATATATCCATAGCATTTCCGTTTTTTATGATACTCGCAGACTGGACAGAGGAGAAAGAAATGCGTTTTTCGGCAGTTGCATCAATTTCAAGTGTGTTTTTAGGAATATATCTTACCGGATTTTTGTTATATAAATATATAATGTGAGGGCTAATATGTTATTAAATGAATTTGACAAACAGTATAAAACAGAAAAAATAAAGCTAATAGCCGGTGTGGACGAGGCAGGCAGAGGACCTTTGGCAGGTCCGGTTTATGCTGCTGCAGTAATTTTACCTGATGATTTTTATTCTGGGGAAATAAATGATTCTAAAAAACTTACCGAAAAGAAAAGAGAAAAGCTTTTCGATGTAATTACCGAAAAAGCAATCGCATATTGCATCAGCTCTGTAAGTGCATCTAAAATTGATGAAATTAATATTTTAAACGCAACATTTTTGGCTATGAAGCAAGCAGTTGAGGGACTGAGCGTAAAACCTGATTTTGTTTTGGTTGACGGTAATCGGTCAAAAGGTCTTGATATACCGTTTGAATGCGTAGTCGGCGGAGATGCCAAAAGTCAAAGCATAGCGGCAGCTTCAATTCTTGCAAAAGTTTCTCGTGACAGATATTGCAAAGAAGAACTGGATACAAAATATCCTGAATATCAATTTTTAAAGCATAAAGGTTACGGCACGAAACTTCACACAGAAAAAATATTGGAGCTTGGACCTTGCCCTGAACACAGAGCTACATTTTTAGCCAAAATTATTGCTAAAAAAGAATCAGGTGACAACAAATGAAATCACAAAATATTGGTAAAATGGGCGAAGATGCAGCATGCAAGTATTTAAAAAAGCATAAATATAAAATATTAGAGCGTAACTACAGACAATATGTTGGTGAAATTGATATTATAGCTGTTTATGGAGATACAATATCCTTTGTAGAAGTTAAAACTCGTAAAAGCGATGTTTTTGGTCTTCCGTGCGAAAGTGTTACATACTCCAAACAGCGTCGTATTATTAAAACTGCATATAAGTATATTTTAGAAAATTCTTTAGATGCAAATTATAGTTTTGACATAATAGAAGTTTATCATAAAGAAGGAAAAGCAGTAGAGATAAGGCATATAAAAAATGCATTTGAGGTGGGGTGATTATTATAAAATATCCATATAAGATTTCTGATGCTCATTGTGATACAATTGAGTACCTAACGGATAATGAAGATAGTTTAAGAATAAATAGTAGACATTTATCTCTTGAGCATATGCTTAAATATGATGGATATATTCAATGTTTTGCGGCGTGGATTGATAGAGAACATGAAAACAGTTTGCAAAGAGCACTGAATATGTTTGATGCATTTTTTAAAGAATATGACAAAAATAAAGATGCTATGGAGATTGTAAAAGACAATGCTTCTTTAAACTCTGTTTTAAATAGCGGAAAAATAGGGGCAATGCTTACTGTCGAGGATGCTAGAGCACTTTCTGGAGATATAAATAATCTTTATAAGTTCTACGACATAGGTGTCCGTGCGATGACGCTTACCTGGAACTATGATAATGACATCTGCTCCGGGACATACACCGAAAACGACACCGGGTTAACTTCTTTCGGGCGAGAAGTGGTGCGTGAAATGAACAGACTGGGAATGATTGTCGATGTTTCTCATTTATCAAGAAAAAGTTTCTGGGACGTTTTAGACATTACCGAAAAACCAATTATGGCATCTCACTCAAACAGTTATAAGGTATATCCGCATCCTAGAAATTTAGATGATTATCAAATTAAAGCAATCATTAAAAACAAAGGTTATATTGGCATAAACATCTATCCTAATTTCATAGCAAATAAAGATATTGTTTCTATAAATGATATTTTACTGCATATTAAGCACATACATTCTCTTGGCGGTGAAAATGTATTGGGTTTAGGTACAGATTTTGACGGAATTCCAACCTTACCGTGTGAGATTAAAAATGCTGGTGATCTTTATAAATTATTTGATAAAATGAAAGAAAAAGGATTCAAAAATTCGTTAATAGATAGGATAAGTCATAAAAATTTCGTAAATTTCGTTGTTAATTCATTTAAAAATGAAAAAATATAATTTTTTTCTTGCATTATTTGGCTAAATATATTAAAATATAACATATGAAAAAAATTACATTACGATAAATTTTTTTGGAGGATAGATTATGTATATTTCAGAGAAAGCAAAAGGTATCAGTCCGTCTAAAACATTGGCGATTGATGCAAAATTCAAACAGATGAAAGCAGAGGGAGTTGACGTTGTAGGTTTTGGTGCAGGCGAACCCGATTTCGATACTCCGCAATATATTAAAGATGCTGCTATAAAAGCTATCTGCGAGGGTAAAACAAAATATACCCCGGCAGCAGGTACTGTTGAACTTAGAAAAGCAATTTGCAAAAAGCTTAAGGATGAAAATGGTCTGGATTATGCTCCAGAGCAGATTGTTGTTTCAAACGGTGCGAAACATTCTTTAGTGAATGTTTTCCAGGCTATCTTAAATCCGGGAGATGAAGTTATTATTCCTGCTCCGTTCTGGCTAAGTTACCCTGAGATGGTAAAACTTGCTGATGGTGTTCCGGTTGTATTAAATACAACAGAGGCAAATCAGTTTAAGTTTACTGCAGAAGAGTTTCGTGCGGCAATAACTCCCAAAACACGCGCACTTGTATTAAACAGCCCGTCTAACCCTACTGGTATGGTATATACCAAAGAAGAGCTTTACGCTTTAGCTGAGGTTGCGGTTGAAAATAACATTTATGTTGTTTCTGACGAAATTTACGAACATCTCATCTATGAGGGCAAGCATGTAAGCATTGCTACCGCGAGCCAGGCTATGAAAGATTTAACCATCATTGTAAATGGTGTATCTAAGACTTACGCTATGACCGGATGGAGAATTGGTTATACAGCATCTCCGGCTGAAATTGCAAAAGTAATGTCAAATATCCAGTCACATGCAACATCTAACCCGAACTCTATCGCTCAGGTTGCAACAATTGCGGCGCTTGGCGGCGGTCAGGAAGAAATTTCAGTTATGAAAAAAGCGTTCGCCCAGCGCCGTGACTATATGGTAGATAGAATCAACTCTATCGAAGGTATCTCTTGCCTAAAACCTAATGGTGCATTCTATGTTCTTATGAACATCAGCAAACTCAAAGGACGCACAATGGGCGGCAAGGTTATTAATTCTTCAGACGATTTTGCTGAGGTATTACTCGAATCTGCTAAAGTTGCTCTTGTTCCGTGTAGCGGTTTTGGTGCTGACGATTTTGTTCGTTGGTCATATGCAACAAGTATGGAAAACATCAAAGAAGGTATTGACAGAGTAGAAAAATTTATAAAATCGAACTAATATTTAAGGGACTGTGGCAAATCCTAAAAGAGTGTCACAGTCCCTTTTAAACTGTATAATATAGCTTGAAAAAAAATGCAAATTCTGTTATACTATTATAAATAGCAGCATAATTTAATCAAAAGAGGTAATATATATGAGTCATAACGTTTACAAATGTAAAGTAATATCTAAAAAAGAAATTGCACCAAACATTATTGATGTAACCGTAGAAAGCAATGAAATCGCAACCGCAGCAAAACCGGGACAGTTTCTCCATATCAAGTGTGGTGATGATATATCCATGCCATTAAGACGCCCGATAAGTATCTGTGATACTGAAGGAGACAAGCTGCGTTTTATTTTCGAAGTCAAAGGTCGTGGAACACAAAATCTTGCTACAGTTAATGACGTGCTTGATATTATGGGACCGCTTGGCAATCCATTTACAATCGACAACGAAACATATAAAAACCCTGTTGTAATCGGTGGAGGAATAGGCACATATCCGTTATATAAACTTACAAAAGCATTAGAAAATGCTACTGTTTATCTCGGTTTTCGTTCAAAAGCGCAGGTTACACTCGAAGATGAGTTTAAAGCTGTCTGTTCTAATGTAACGGTTGCAACTGATGATGGAAGCTATGGATATAACGGATACGCAATTAATCTCCTTGAAGAAAAAATTAAAACTGATAAAGTGGATATAATTTATGCGTGCGGACCGAAGCCGATGCTTAAGGCAGTTAAGGAGATAGCAGAAGAAAGCGGTATTCGTTGTCAGATTTCATTAGAAGAGAGAATGGGTTGTGGAATCGGTGCATGTCTCACTTGCTCATGTAAAACTAACTTAGAAGGTACATGGAAATATAAA
Organism: Clostridia bacterium; assembly: GCA_045578185.1. Lineage (GTDB taxonomy): Bacteria > Bacillota > Clostridia > UBA1381 > UBA9506 > RGIG1666. The sequence continues at coordinate 15,940 of JAZNJS010000053.1, read as the reverse complement.
AGAGTATGTAAAAATGGACCAGTATTCTGGTCAACGGAGGTGGAACTGTAATGAATATGAAAGTTAATATTGCAGGAGTAGAACTTTCTAACCCTATTATTACAGCATCAGGAACTTTCGGTTTTGGTCGCGAATACGGAGAGCTTTACAGTTTAAATGAATTAGGCGCAATTTGCGTTAAGGGACTTACTCTTGCGCCTCGTGCAGGTAATCCACCACCGCGTATAACAGAGACTTACGGTGGTATTTTAAACAGTGTTGGTCTTCAGAATCCCGGTGTTGACGCTTTTATTGAGTACGAAGTACCCGAGCTTAAAAAATACACTTGTAAAATTATTGCCAACATGGCGGGTAACACTATCGAAGAATACTGCCAGATGGCTGAAAAACTCTCGGACAGCGGTGTAGATATGCTCGAGATGAACATCTCCTGCCCGAATGTAAAAGCCGGTGGTGTGGCTTTTGGTACTAATGCCGAAACGGTACACACCATTACTCAGGAAGTCAAAAAATACGCAAAAATTCCGCTTATAGTAAAACTTTCGCCAAACGTAACAGATATTACAGAAATGGCAAGAGCAGCTGAAGCGGGTGGTGCAGATGCTCTTTCACTTATAAATACACTTTTAGGTATGGCTATCGATATAAAAACGAAAAGACCGATACTTGCAAACGTTACAGGCGGACTTTCAGGCCCTGCAGTAAAGCCCGTAGCAGTTCGTATGATTTATCAGGTATCTGAATGCACAAAATTGCCCATAATAGGTATGGGCGGAATAACAACCGGAGAAGATGCTGTTGAGTTTATGCTTGCCGGAAGTAACGCCGTAGCCGTTGGAACAGCCAACTTTATGAATCCTTATGCCTGCGTTGACATAAAAAAAGGTATAGCTGACTATATGGAACAATATAATATTAATGACGTAAATGAGTTAGTAGGTAAAGTTATTCGATAATACTCAAAGGAGAGGGATTATGTCTAAAATCTCATTGGATTGCAAAAAGGCATTTGACTTTATTTCTAAAGAGGAAATTACAAGTATCTTTTCTGAAATTGCAACTTGTCACGAACAACTTGTAAATAAAAACGGAGCCGGAAATGATTTTCTTGGTTGGGTAGAGCTTCCTTGCGAATATGACAAGGACGAGCTTTTAAGAATTAAAAAAGCTGCTGAAAAAATTAAAAACAATTCCGATGTGTTCATAGTCATTGGAATAGGCGGCTCATATTTAGGCGCTCGTGCGGCAATAGATATCCTTACAAATTCTTTCTATAATTTTCAGGATAAATCTATTCGTAAAACGCCGCAGATTTTCTTTGCAGGAAATTCAATAAGCTCCACATATCTTGCTGAGCTTGTCGATTTGGTAAAAGATAAGGATTTGTCGGTAAACATCATTTCAAAATCCGGCACAACAACCGAGCCTGCAATTGCATTTCGTGTTTTTAAAGAGATGCTTGAAAATAAATACGGCAAAGATGGTGCAAAAGAGAGAATATATGCCACAACAGATGCAAAACGTGGTGCGTTAAAAGAATTAGCGGACAAAGAAGGGTATGAAACCTTTGTTATTCCGGATGATGTTGGCGGTCGCTATTCAGTTTTAACCGCTGTCGGTCTTCTGCCTATAGCATGTTCAGGCGCAGATGTAGATATGATTTTAAAAGGCGCACATAATGCCATGACAGAATATTCTGAGATAGATCCCAAAAATAATATTTGTTATCAGTATGCCGCAATCCGTAATTGCTTATATAGAAATGGAAAAACCATTGAAATAATGGCAAATTACGAACCGCGTCTGCATTATTTTGCTGAATGGTGGAAGCAGCTATTTGGTGAAAGCGAGGGAAAAGACGGTAAAGGTATTTTTCCTGCAGCAGTTGATTTTTCAACCGACCTGCATTCCATGGGGCAGTATATACAAGACGGCAAACGCAATATCTTTGAAACTGTTTTAAATGTAGAAGAACCCACTAGAAATCTTGTTATTAATAATGACCCTGAAGATGTAGACGGTCTTAATTTCTTATCTGGAAAATCTATAGATTTTGTTAATAAAAAAGCCTTTTTAGGTACAATGCTTGCTCATAATGACGGCGGCGTGCCTAATATTGTGATAAATATTCCGGAGCTAAATGAATATTATTTTGGACAACTCGTTTATTTTTTTGAACGAGCATGCGCTATAAGTGGTTATCTTTTGGGGGTTAATCCGTTTAATCAGCCGGGGGTTGAAGAATATAAAAAGAATATGTTTGCACTTTTGGGTAAACCCGGGTACGAAAAAGAAAAAGCAAGTCTTGAAAAAAGACTCAGCTTATGATATACTATCTTTAATTGTCATTATATTTTTCGCAAAATTTTGGAGGTTTTATAAATGGAATATCAAAGTACAAGGGATAAAAATGTCCGTGTTCCGTCGGCCTACGCAATAAAAACCGGTCTGGCTGCTGATGGTGGACTATATGTTCCGAAGCAGATACCGCAGCTTTCACTTGATGAAATTGCCGCTTTAGCTCCAATGACCTACAACGAGCGTGCGGTAAATGTACTAAGCAAATTTTTAAGCGACTTTACTACAGATGAAGTAGAAGCTTGCGTAAACAGTGCATACACCAAAGAAAAATTTGAAACCGTAGAAATTGCACCTATTTATAAACTTGATGATAAGGTGTATTTCCTCGAGTTGTGGCATGGCCCGACTTGTGCATTTAAAGATATGGCACTTCAGATATTGCCGCATCTTCTTCGTCGCTCCATTCAGAAAACCGGCGAGACAAAAGAAGTGGTAATTTTGGTTGCGACTTCCGGCGACACCGGAAAAGCTGCACTTGAAGGTTTCCGCGATGTCGAGGGCACGAGAATTATTGTATTTTATCCTGCTGAGGGCGTAAGTGACGTTCAAAAACGCCAGATGGTTACTCAGGAGGGCAACAATGTTGATGTTGCTGCAGTTTGCGGTAATTTTGATGATGCGCAGAGTGGTGTAAAACAGATATTTACTGACTCTGAGTATGCCGATGTTCTTGCGCGCAATAACTTTCTGCTTTCCAGCGCAAATTCAATCAACTGGGGTAGACTTGTGCCGCAGATTGTTTACTATTTCTCATCATATGCAAGCATGCTTAAAAATGACGAAATTAAAATTGGTGAAAAAGTTAATTTTGTTGTTCCTACCGGTAATTTCGGTGATATTTTAGCAGCATATTATGCTAAAGAAATGGGTCTTCCGGTTGGTAAACTTATATGTGCTTCAAATGAAAATAATGTACTTACTGATTTTATAAATGAAGGTATTTACGACAAAAACCGTGAGTTTAAAACAACAACATCACCGTCTATGGATATACTTATTTCTAGTAACCTTGAGCGTTTCTTATATCACGTTACAGGCGGAGACGATGTGCGCGTAGCCAGTTGGATGAATGATTTAAAAACTACCGGACGTTATGAAGTACCCGAAATAACAAAGAACAAGATTAAAGAGATTTTCTGGGGCGGTTTCTTAAATGATGAGGAAACATTTGCACAGATTAAAAAAATCAACAAAGAACACGGTTATGTAATGGATACACATACTGCGGTTGCTAAAGGTGTTTATGATAAATACCTCGAAGAAACCGCAGATGATACTAAAACCGTTATTGTTTCCACAGCGAGTCCGTTTAAGTTTACTGACAGTGTTTTTGCTGCTATAAACGGTGAGGAGTCCGTTATTGACAAAGACCCGTTTGACCTTTTAGAAGAGCTTGCGCAAAGCACTGACCTTACAATTCCGGCAGGTCTTGCAGGTCTTCGCGAAAAGCCTGTTATTTTCACCGCTACCTGCGAAAAAGACGAAATGTATGATGTAGTTAGCCATATGCTTAACTTAGCTTAGGAGGACAATTATGGACTGGATACAAGTAACTGTCTACACAACCTCCGAAGGTATAGAACCGGTAAGCGGCAGACTTTATCAACTTGGCGTAACAGGAATTGAAATTGAAGATGAAAATGAGTTTAACTCTTTTTTGAAAGAGAGTCGTGGCACTTGGGATTACGTTGACGAAGATTTAGTTAAGCGCATGAGCGGTGAAACCAAAGTAAAGATTTATTTAAGCGATAATGCTGTAGGTCACGATATGCTTCACGGTGTAAAAGATACACTTGCTCAGCTTAAGTCAATGGACACCGATAACATTTATGGACGGCTGGAAATTTCTTTAGATAATGTAAATGAAGAAGACTGGGCAAATAACTGGAAGCAGTATTTTAAACCTTTAAATGTTGGCGATAAAATTTTGATCCTTCCCGAGTGGGAGACTCTTACGCAAGAAACCGACAGAACTGTTTTTACAGTTAATCCGGGAATGAGTTTCGGCACAGGTTCTCACAACACAACTCAGCTCTGCATAGAGGAGCTCGAGCACTGTATTGATGAGAATACACATATTTTAGATTTGGGTTGCGGCAGCGGTATTTTGTCAATTATAGCGCTTCTTTTAGGCGCAAAAGACGCTACTGCTATTGATATAGACCCCAACGCTGTAGATATCGCATATCAAAACGTAGAACGCAATGGCATCAGCAAAGACGTTTACCGTGCTTTAGCAGGTAATGTCTTATCCGATGATGCATTAATCGAAAAAATATCTGATAAAAAGTATGATGTAGTTGTTGCAAATATTGTAGCAGATGTAATCATCGCTCTTGCAGATATCGTTCCTTCGCTTATTAAACCTGGTGGTATATACATAACATCAGGAATTATAACAGACAGGAAAGAAGACGTGATTGCCCGTTATGCTGACAGCAGTTTTGAAATTGTTAATGTTCGCGAAAAAGGCGACTGGATTTCGCTTGTTATGAAGAAAAAATAATATGTGAGGCTGCGGTAGGTATCTTTGCTTGCCGCTAAGCCTTTTTTTATTAAACTTAGGAGGAATACATATGAGAAAAGAAAATGAACATCTTTATATTGGACATCCGTCACAGGTTCAGCGTATGGAGGAGCATATTTTAAAAGGCGGAAAGGGTGACGGCCTCCGTCTTTTGGAAGTGAATAACGGTGATGGTTTGGAATTTACTGTATCTTTAGACAGATGTGCCGATTTATCAAGATTGAGCTATAAAGGTGTAAATATGGGTTATTTTGCACCTTGCGGATATGTTGCACCGACTTATTATGACAGTGTTGGCTTTGGTTTTTTAAAATCATTTACAGCTGGCCTTATGACAACATGCGGTTTTATAAATACCGGTGCTCCCTGTGATGATGACGGCGAAAAACTTCCGCAGCACGGAACAATCGGCAACGTACCTGCAGATAGTGTAAACTACTGGACTGATGATGAAGGTCAGCATATTTATGCTGAAATTCGCGAAGCACGTTTTTTCGGTCAGAACTATTTATTAAAGCGCAGAATAGATTGTCCTAACGGTAAAAACTGCGTTGAAATAACCGATACAGTTGTAAACATCGGTGGCGTAACAGCTCCGCTTATGTATCTTTATCACTGCAATATAGGTTATCCGATACTTAGTGAGGATGCTAAAATGTATATTCCGTCTAAAACTGTAGCTCCGTGCGATGACCACGCTGCTGAAGATATCGACACTTGGGATGAGCTTTATCCGCCACAGGCAGGATATCAGGAGCAGTGCTATTTCCATACTGTTCACGATAAAGACGACTGGTCATTTGCTGCAATATTTAACGAAGTAGAAAATCTAGGTATTGCGGTAGAGTTTAACGCTAAAGAACTGGGTTATCTTACAGAATGGAGAATGCTCGGAACACGAGAGTATGTTGTTGGTCTTGAGCCCGGCAATGGTTTTCCGCTGAGCAGAGTAAGACAGAGAGAAGTTGGAAATCTTAAAATGATTGAGCCTGGAGAAGAGATGACCTTCCATTTAAGATTTAACGTAATTGAAAACGAAGAGCAGGCTAAAGCATATAAAACTAAATAAGTCAGTAAAAAAAGAAAGAGGCTAAATAAGCCCCTTTCTTTTTAATATCCCCTCATTCCCGGGTACATTGGATTAATAGCCATATTATTTTGATTGTTGTAATTATCAGTATTTGAATTATAAAAACGATGATTGTGGTTTAGCATCATATCAATATCATCATTTGTGTTTTCGCTGTTATTGTTTGACATATTTCTCAGTCTGCTTGGTGGTACAGTTGTAGTATTATAAAATGTTACAAATTTTACTGCATATAGGTCACATACAATATAGCGGTTTTCTATAGGGTCATAAAGGCTCAAAAAATTTATTCCTGAAGAGTATAATATACCTTCTTTTGTAACTAATCTATCCGTTCCAACCAAGAATTCTACAACCACATATTGACCTAAATTTTGCATTAAAATAGAGGCAAAAGAACCATAGTAAACCTCTGAATTATTTTGCGGATTAGCGATTTCACCCGCAGTATCTGTCGGTGTTACGTTTGCTCCGGAATTATTTCTTCCATTCATAGAATTTACTCCGTTTGCCATATGTATAGCTCACCCTTTCATAAAATTATGTCATAAAATATGCATCTGTTGGATTATAAAAGCAGTGCTTTCCAATTCGAACTGTAAAGGTTCCGGTATCGCTGGGAAAATTTTGGCTGCATGTAGGGGAGAATGGGTTATAAAACCACAGTGCCTGACCTAAGTTATATAGTCGGTTGCCGGCAATTGCCCAGGCCGCAATATCCCAATGAATTTGCTCGGGATTCATATTATAAATATTTTGCGGATTATAACGCCCATTTTCCGTTTCAGATGCGCAAACAAACTGTCCGGGCTGTAATATTATTTTTCGAATACTGCCTTGACCAACCCTTGCATATTCGCCTCCGGGTGCATAAACTCTGTTCATAACGACGGATGCAACCGCTCTCATACCATTATCGCCTTCACCTCCTGCTTCGCATTTTATAAGTTTTGCAAGCAATTCCTGATCTGACATATAACCACCCCTCTTTTAGCCAATAACATTATATGTATTTTATAAATATTGTTGTATGTCCAATAAAAAAAGAGACAGGTTTTACCTGTCTCTTTTTAAAGATTAGTTATTATCAGATTCCGTTACTTCATTATCAGTAGTTTCTTCAACAACAGTTTCATTTGCATCTTTATTTGCTGAATCTTCGTTTGCAGTTTCCTTTTTGTCTTCAATGAGCTCATTAAGTGCAAATATTCGTTCAAACTCTTCAGCGTCCAATTTCTCAGTTTTAATAAGTGCATTAGCAACATTATGAAGCTTAACTATGTTTTTATTTAAAATATCAATACACTTATTATATGAGTCATCAATAATACTGCGAACTTCTGCATCAATTTCGGCAGCAACTTCTTCGCTATAGTTTTTAGCTTGACCGTAATTCATACCTAAGAACACTTCGTCATTTTCAGAGCTGTAACTGATAGGACCTAAATTATCGCTCATACCGTATTTAGTAATCATATCACGGGCAATTTTGGTTGCACGCTGAATGTCATTGGATGCACCGGTACAAATATCATTTAAAACAATTTTTTCAGCTGCGCGCCCACCTAAAAGTGTAAGAATATCGCCAAGCATCTCGCTTTTAGTCAGGTGAGTTTTATCTTCCTGCGGCAGAGAAAGAGTATATCCTGCTGCACGACCTCTGGGGATTATAGAAATCTCGTGCACAGGGTCACTGTCTGGTATAACTTTCTGTATTACTGCATGACCCGCCTCGTGATATGCAGTAATGCGTTTATCTTTATCGGAAATTACTTTAGATTTCTTTTCAGGACCTGCAATAACTTTTGTTATGGAGTTTTCAAGGTCTTCCATTTCTATTTTCTTTTTGCCATATTTAGCTGCTAAAAGTGCCGCCTCATTCATTAAATTCTCAAGGTCTGCACCACTAAAGCCAGCAGTTGATTTTGACAGTGTCTCAAGGTTAACATCGTCAGCCAAAGGCTTAGCACGAGAATGAACCTTTAAAATTTCTTCACGACCTTTAGCATCTGGATAATTGACAACGACCTGTCTATCAAAACGTCCCGGACGAAGCAGAGCAGGGTCTAAAATATCAGGTCTATTTGTTGCCGCAATAATTATTATTCCCTCATTCGCACCAAATCCGTCCATTTCAACAAGCAACTGATTAAGTGTCTGCTCGCGTTCATCATGTCCACCGCCAAGACCGGCACCACGATGACGACCAACTGCGTCTATTTCATCTATAAAAATAATGCTGGGAGCATTCTTTTTGGCTTGTTCAAACAAATCTCTTACACGAGAAGCACCTACGCCGACAAACATCTCAACAAAATCAGAACCAGAGATTGAGAAAAACGGAACCTTTGCTTCACCCGCAACTGCTTTAGCAAGCAATGTTTTACCGGTTCCCGGAGGTCCTACAAGTAAAACTCCTTTTGGTATTCTCGCTCCAAGTTCAATAAATCTGGAAGAGTCGCGAAGAAATTCGACAATTTCAGCAAGTTCTTCTTTTTCCTCATCTGCACCCGCAACATCTTTAAATGTAACGTGTGTATTTCCGCCGTGAGCCATTTTTGCAGTGCTCTTACCAAACGACATCATTTTGCCGCCGCCACCTTGCGCCTGGCGCATAAACACAAACCAAAAAATAACGAATATACCTACTGTAAGCAGGGTAGGGAGCATAGAAAGCCACCATGGCATCGTTTGTGGTGCCGGGGTATCGAAAGAAAGTGTACCCTCATCAAGCTGAGTCTGAATTGCATCGCCTGCGTTTGCGTATAGTATAGAAATAGACGGAATATTTGCTACACGCATACTTTTTTCGGGCATCGTAAGGTCAGGTTCTCCGATAACAATCGTTGCAACTCTGTCTTCAATAACCATCGAAGTAACCTTGCCGCTTTTTATATGCGTCAGAAGCTCCGAATAGGTTATTGATTCAATACCTGGTTGGTAGTTAAACAGAATAAACATAATGAAGACGGCTGCAAAAAGAATAATATAAAAGCCGATGCCGCCGAAAGATTTTCTCTTCAAAAAAGTCACCCCTCAGTTTTAGGTCAAAATTAAACTAACTTTTCATAGTCTAACACAATTTAATAGAAAATACAATAAAATGAAAATAAATTTAACGAACTGTTAATTTATTATTTATAACATTCGGGTTTTAATACGCCTATGTACGGTAAATGACGATATTTTTCATCAAAATCAAGACCATAACCCACCACAAACTCATCCGGTATTTCAAAGCAAACATAATCTGCTTTAATATCAGCTGTTCTTCTTGATGGTTTATCAAGCAGACAGCATAAGGAGAGGCTTGCCGGCTCGCGTTTTAAAAGTTCTTTTTTTAATTTATACAGGGTGTTTCCAGTATCTAAGATATCCTCAATTATAACAACATGTTTGCCTCGAATATCTTGTTCCAAATCTTTTTTTATTACGAGTTTGCCATCTGATACGGTTTTATCATTATAACTGGAAACTATCATAAAATCAAATGAAACTGGCATATTAAGCTGCTGAACTAAATTGCTAAAGAAAATAACCGCGCCTTTAAGGACGCATACGCAGTGAAGCTCTTTGCCAGCAAATTCTTTGTTGAGCTTATCGGCAAGTTCTTTTACTTTACACGAAATTTCTTGTTCTGTTATTAAAACATGGTCAATATTGTTATACATTTTATTTATCCTCCGTAAATTTAATTTCTATTAAATCTTTTTCTCCATCATCCGCAACAAATCGTTCATCCGCTCTGTAGCCGCATACCCAGACAATTTCATCTTCTACCAAGAGAAGAGGAATTGACTCGCGCATAAATGAAGGTATTTTATTGTCTACAAAGAAATCCTGCAAACTTTTTTTATGCCCAAAACCAGCAGGGTAGAAACAGTCTCCATCATCTTTAAATCGAATGTAAAGTTGTTTACCTTCAATTTTTTTTCGACTTAAATAGATGCAATTTTTCTTATTGTTTTTAGATGTTGCCAGTGCAGAAACAAATGTTATACCTGCACCTTTAATGTTTAACTCTTTATTAAGATATAACGGGTATATGTTTTCATCTTTTTCTTTTTCTAGAACAAAATACACTCTGTCATATAAAACATAAACTTTTAAGTGCTTGCCTACACTAATATTTGTGTGCTCTTTAAAAAGACATTTATCAATATCAAATATTCTTTCAGCATCTGCTACAAAACCATTTGCAGATTCTTTAACTGCGCGCGCAATAATATAATAACGTATAATTTCATCTTTCTCTTTTAGATCTGAAAGATTAAACGAAAGCCCATATCTATCTTTTTTTACTAGTTTGTCAAATTCAGCATCTGCAAATGATTGAATAAACGTATCAGATGCTTTATATAACTTTATATTGCGGCTAAGCGATTTTTTAAAGTTTGGATTATAATTTAAAAGCACTGGAATTAGTTCGTGCCGTATACTGTTTCTGTGATATATAGTTTGATTGTTGGTTGAATCTACGACATATTCTAGATTGTTTTCCGAAATATAATTTAAAATTTCATCACGGGTTATATTTATCAGCGGGCGTATAATTCCTTTATTGTTTACTTCGGATATTCCCGAAAGCCCTTTAAGTCCGCTTCCTCTGATAAAATGCATTAAAACCGTTTCAATATTGTCGTCTAAATGGTGTGCAGTTGCTAAAGCGTCAATCCCATGCTTTTTGCATAAAATTTCAAAGAAAGAGTAGCGCACATTTCTTGCCGCAGTTTCAATACTTTCTTTGTTTTCCTTTGCAATCTTAGAAATGTCAAAACACTTCGAAAAGCACTCTATATTCCATTTTTTGCATAGATTTAATACAAACACTTCATCTCTGTTGGATTCTTTATTCCGAAGCATATGATTAACGTGTGCCGCATAAATCTCAAAATCAAATTCAGGTTCAAGAGTTTTCAAAATGTGGAGTAGGCACACCGAATCAGCGCCCCCGGAAAGAGCAACTAAAATCTTTTTATAATTTTTATCACATAAAAACTGCCTTACTTCATCAATTAATTTATTATACTTCATGTTGTCTATCCAAATTCATAAAGCGTGTATATTTGCCTGCCCAGACCATCTTAACTGTGCCGGTAGAGCCTTGTCTGTGTTTTGCAATAATACATTCCGCTATATTTTTTTGTTCTGTTTCAGGGTTATATACTTCATCACGGTATAAGAACAATACAACGTCCGCATCCTGCTCTATAGCACCGGATTCACGAAGGTCGCTAAGCATCGGACGGTGCTCTGCGCGCTGCTCAGGCAAACGAGATAGCTGGGAGAGCGTTATAATCGGTACATCCAGTTCTTTAGCCAGTATTTTTAAAGAACGGGATATATCAGAAACTTCCTGCTGTCTGTTCTCAGAACGAGTTCCCTGCATAAGTTGCAAGTAGTCGATGACTATAAGTCCTAAACCTTTTTCAAGCTTTAATCTGCGGCATTTTGCACGAATATCGCTGACTGTAACATTAGTAGAGTCATTAATATATATCGGTGCATCACCGAGTGCATTTAAAGAAGCCGCTATCTTTTCCCAATCTTCGTCAGTAAGTTCGCCCGTACGCAAATGTTCACTGTCAATCAGCATTTCGCTACTGATTAAACGGGAAACAATCTGCGGTGCGGACATTTCCAAACTGAAAATGGCAACAGGTGTATTTCCTTTAATAGCAGCTGCACTTGCAATGTTAAGCGCAAAACTTGTCTTACCCATAGAAGGACGTGCTGCAACTAAAATAAGGTCAGATTTCTGCAGACCATGTAGTTCTTTGTCCAGGTCTGTAAGTCCTGTGGTAACACCCGTTAACCTTCCCTTGTTCTGGTATAAATCCGCCAATGAATCGTGTGCCTGCAAAAGTACATCTTTTATATGCACCAAACCACGATTTTCCTGATTTTCAAGCACGCTGAAAATCAGTCTGCCGGCTTCGTCTGCAACGCTCTGGGCATTTCCTGCCGGTGAGTAGCTGTTATCTAAAATATCAGACGCTGCTCGTATTATACGTCTCAGCGTAGAACGGTCAAGCACTAAATCAATATACTGACGCAGATTTGCAGTAGTGGGAAGAGTAGTGGCAAGATAGCTTAAATATTCAATGCCGCCAATCGCCTCCAAGCTATTTTTAGCAGTCAGTTCAGCCGAAACTGTTACAATGTCTATAGGTTCATTTCTGTTAAAAAGCTCCTGCATTGCATCAAATATTAATTTATTTGACTCAAGATAAAAATCGTCAGTTTTTAAAGCCTCAAAGCTTGAGACCAGGCATTCTTTATCTATAAGCATAGAACCGAGTATCGACTGCTCAGCTTCTTTATTGTGGGGCATTATCTTTGGAATAACATTCTCCATTTAAATCAAATTCCTTTCGGAAAAGTTTTTATTCAGCAACAACGTTTACCTTGATAGTTGCATTGATTTCCGGATAGACCTTTACAGTAACATTTGTTACACCTAAAACCTTTATTCCATCCGGGATGACAAGTTTTTTCTTGTCTACGATTAAATGATGTTGCATTTTTATCTGCTCAGACACATCCTTACTTGTAATGGAACCAAAAAGCTTGCCATTATCTCCAGCTTTTGCTTTAAACTGTACAGTTATTTTATTTAATTTCTCCGCAAGTTCAGTTGCCTGTTGTTTTTCCTGATTTTTATGAAATGCTGCTGCATTCTTTTGGCCTTCGAGTTCATTCAAGGACGTTTTATCAGCAACGATTGCTAAGCCCTTAGGAAGCAAATAGTTTTTTGCGTACCCGTCAGAGGCATTTACTAAATCGCCTTTTTTGCCATGACCTTTTACATCAGCTTTTAAAATTACTTTCATTTTGATATCCTCCGATAGTTAATTTGTAGTTTCTAAATAATAATCGTCAATCGCCGCAAGCAGTTTTTCTTTAGTTTCTTCAATGCTTACGTCATTAATCTGCGCACCTGCTATAGTAAGATGTCCGCCACCGCCAAGTTTTTCGAGTATTACCTGGACATTAATTCCACCTAATGACCTACCGCTTATATTTACTCCGTCATCGTTGGGACAGAGTACAAAAGACGCTGTAATTCCCTTGATGTTCAATAATTCGTCAGCAGCTTGTGCAACAAGCACATGTGCAGCACGGTCTTCGTCTGTACATATACTTACCGCAATGTGGTCTCGTACGATTTCAGCATTTTTTATAATGTTTGCTCGTCTTACATATGAAGTTAAGTCTTGCTGAAAAAGCGTCTTTATTGCAACGGTATCCACGCCTTGTTTGCGCAGGAAGGATGCAGCTTCAAACGTTCTTACGCCCGTTTTAAATGTAAAGTGTTTTGTATCTACCAGCATACCTGCGTAAAGACATTCTGCTTCGAGTTTAGTAACAGACATTTTGTCTGATGTATACTGAAGTACTTCTGTTATCATTTCGCAAGTAGACGATGCATATGGTTCGTGATAAATCAATGCTGTATGCTCAATAAAGTCAGCACCTCTTCTGTGATGGTCGATTACAACTATCTGTTCTGTGCGCTCTAAAAGGGTAGGGTTTTCTACTAATGAGGGCTTATGAGTATCAACGACAACAAGTAGTGTGTTAGCATTCATATGTGCTAATGCTTGCTGGTTGTTTACAAACAAACCAGAATATTCGTCAATGTTTTCAAATCTGGTCAGCATATTGCTTACTGTCTGGTCATACGTCTCCAGCAAAATATTTACCGGCTTGTTGTGCATTTTACAAATTCTATAAACACCAAAACTAGCACCTAAAGAATCAACATCTGCGTTTTTGTGGCTCATAACGATTACATTTTCTGCATTTTGGATAAGACCACTGAGCGCAAAACTGACGACACGCGCTTTAACTCGGGTACTTTTCTCATATTCTTTTGATGTGCCACCGTAAAAACGGAACTGTTCGTCATCTTTTATAACCGCCTGGTCACCGCCACGACCCAAGGCCATATTTATCGCTGCTTTAGCAAAAGCATCGTTTTCCTGAATATCTGCACCGTTTAAACCAACACCTATACTTACTGTTGCAGGAAGAGTGTTGCCTTCATCTATGCTTCTGATTTGATTTAAAATATCAAATTTATTTTTGATAAATGTTTCTAAATAGCGGTACTCAAATACAATAGAATATTTATCTTTTTCATATTTAGTGAGAACACCGCCGTTATTTTCAGCCCAGTCATTAATGTATTTATATAACAGCGCCTGCAACTGCGGAACTGAGCCGCTTGGTGTAGATTCCATTAATTCATCGAAATTATCTACAAAAAGCAGACATTCAAATGTTTTTTCGTTTATATACTTATTTTTAATATCAACATAATCTGTAATTTCGTAAAAATAAAGTATGATTACATCTTGTTGCTTATCAGCGTGAGCACCTGCAACACTTCCGGCAATTTTAAAATGGCGTTCTCCAATTACTATATCAGTATATATCCCTTTGTCTGCGCTGCAAGCTGCTTCAAGAGGAAAGTCTTCGACAAGAGCAGTAATTTCCGAATCAAAAAGATTTTGCTCGGAAAATATTGATTGAAATTCATTGTTAAACCATTTAATTTTTCCGTCGGTTCTGATAATTGCTGTCGGCAAAGAAAATCCGGTTAATGAGTTTCGCGGTGCAGAATCTAAATTAAGCGTCATTTGCTCAAATATTTCAGATATTCTTTTCTTGGATATTTGTTTTACAATCAAATCAACGATAAATAGAACTACTGCAAATGAAATTTCTGCAACACCTAACCAGAAGTTAAAATAAAGTGAGATAAAGCCCAAAATCAAAATAACGAACACATAATATACGCCCGTATAAAACATATTTTGAGATTTTTTATTTATATCCATAACGTTCTCCTTTACGAAGATTTATTTCCCATCAGGCAAATCGTTTTTATCAGCACGCTGTCTTATGCCAAACAAACCGTCTGTTACACCGAACATTATTACAATTAAAAGCGGCAACACCATAAACATCGTGCACGCAAGTACCATTACAATTAACAACATCCGCCGTGTCCACTTTTTCATGCCGCCATTTTTAAATTTCCAATCCAAAAATGACAGTCCAAAAACAAAAAACACACAAGATAAAACAAGTTCTACGTTAGCACATGCATCCGAAAACAATCCCATAGGAGCGGCAGTATTTAAGAAAAAAATAATTACAAATATTATTGTAAAAGCTCTGTCAGGGCGCATATTACTAAATACAGGCCAAAAATTCATATTAGCACCGCAAAGAGAATTAATTTTCTTAAATAAAATCGTACTAACATAACCTATAGCTAAACTTATAACTATAAACAGAGCAGGGGAAAGCGTTAATAATGCCTTACCTATAGCACCTATTATTTGGGTAAGATAACTCCGTGTATCAGGGTCGTGAGCATACATCGTTTTTACTGTTTCATTTATTTCGTTAACCGACATAGAAACAATGCTTTGAATGTTGAAAGAATCGGGATTAATCATGCTTAAAACTTTTATATTTATGAGTGATCCCACGAGATATAATACTGAAGCCATTAAGATTGTTTTACTGAACTCAAACTTTAAGTTTGCCGCTATTCCCAGAACAAATCCAATTAAAATCATCGGCAATGAAAGAACAGTTGCAAAAGTAATTCCCTCTATGAAACTACTTCCTGAAAATACTGAAATGATTATTGGTACTACAAAAGCAGTAGACGCAGAAGCAAATACGTATCCGTAATGATATTTAGTTGACATTACACCAATGATCACACTTATTAAAATTCCTGCTATAGCTTGCAAAAATCCAACTGTAAAACTTGAAACTAAAGACAAAACGATTATTAATATCGTTGCAAGCAGGAAATTTCTTATATCTTTGCCAGTCAAAGTCAAGCCTCCTAATAAATTACTATTAACTTATTTATATTATCATATTAATTAACTTTTTTCAAGAATATTATCAAAACATTTATATAATAGTATAAT
>JAZNJS010000052.1:0-8902 GCA_045578185.1 Clostridia bacterium | reverse complement strand
ATTACTTGAAGCTGACGAAGAAGCATACAGACCTTTACTCAAAAAAGCAGGCTTCTTAACACGTGACCCCAGAATGAAGGAAAGAAAGAAGTACGGCTTAAAAGCAGCGCGTCGTGCTCCGCAGTTCTCAAAGAGATAATTATTTTATCTATTATATCCCACAACTTCGGTTGTGGGATTTTTTATGCCAAAATCTACTTAGATTTTTTTCTAAATAGTTATTGACTGTATTTTGGGGAGTGCTATAATCTATTTAGAAACATTTCTAAATAGAGAATGAAAGGAGAGATATTATAGTGGGGATGAATGAGACATTAAAGGCTATTTCTGATTCTGCGAGGAGAGATATCTTGCAAATGCTAAAAAGCGGGAAAAAGTCCGCCGGAGAGATAGCAGAACATTTTAATTTGGCGGGAGCAACAGTTTCGTATCATTTGGCTAAATTAAAAAGTGCAGACCTTATAACAGAGCAGAAATACAAAAATTATATATATTATGAACTGAATACGTCAGTGTTTGAAGAAGTATTAACCTGGATTTATGCATTGGGAGGTAAAGAAAGATGAAATTTATAAAATGGAAATCACTTATTATTACTTGTGTTGTATGTCTTTTGCCTATTCTTTTAGGTTTAGCGCTGATGGAAAAACTTCCGGATTCAATGGCAATTCATTTTAATATAAATGGCGAAGCTGATAATTTTACATCGAAAGAATTTGTTGTTTTTGGTTTGCCTGTTTTAATGGCGTTTATGAATATATTTAGTTGTATTGTAACTGACTTTAATTCATACAAACACGGTGAGCGGGAAAAGTTTGATACGGTAATAAAATGGATAATACCTGTAATTGTGATAGTCTTGCAGATAGCAACCTTAGGATATGGACTCGGCTGGAATATTGATATGAGAAAAATTGCGGTTATAATTGTAGGTGCTATGTTTTTAGTTCTAGGGAACTACCTGCCAAAACTTGACTATATTAAAAATTATGATTTAGATACAGAAAAAGCTCGTAAGATAAACAGATTTGTTGGATTTGAGACTGTTATTATGGGAATCCTATTTCTTGCCACGGCCTTATTGCCTCCGATATATTCAGTTATCTGCTTGCTGCTTTTAGTCCCGTATACGCTGATAGGTGTTATATATGGAATAAAAGTTGCACGCAGTAATTCATAATATTGACTTTGTGATTAATAAGAATATTAAAATTAATTGATGTAGGCATGAATATAAAATAAAATAGAGGGCGCAAAAGCGTCCTCTATTTTATTTTATATACAATTTCTTTAACTTCTTTAAGTGTGGTAGCGGAAAAAGCAAGAGTCTTTAGTTTTCCTGAACCGGGCAAACCTTTCATATACCACGCAAGGTGCTTTCGTGCCTCTAAAATGCCGATGTGTTCGCCTTTTATATTAACTAGTAATTCCATATGCTTTATAATAGTTTTCTGCTTTTCTTCGGTGGAAATTGCGACGATTTCTTTACCATCAAGTGCATTTTTTATTTCGTGGAATATAAAGGGATTTCCCTCGGCACCTCTGCCGACCATTATGCTGTCACAGCCCGTTACATCAAGCATACGGAGTGCATCTTCGCCGCTGAATATATCACCATTTCCGATTACGGGAATTGACACAGCATCTTTAACCTTTTTAATTATAGAATAATCTGCCTTGCCACTGTAAAACTGCGCCCGTGAGCGTCCGTGTACCGCAACGGCACTGGCACCGGCTTTTTCGGCAATAAGAGCCACTTCTACGGCGTTTACATTGTCATCATCCCATCCTGCACGAATTTTTACGCTGACGGGTATCTTGCAGGCACTAACAACCTGAGAAATTATTTCGCCGACTAATTGGGGATTTTTCATAAGTGCGCAGCCATCGCCGTTTGTAACAATCTTTGGTGTAGGACATCCCATATTTATATCAAGATAAGAAAAACCTTTGTTTTCAACAGAAACTGCCGCCTCGGCTACAATATCGGGCTCAGAACCAAAAATCTGCACGACGAGTGGTTGTTCTTCGTCTGTGGTTTCAAGCAGAAGATTAGTTTTTTTATCTTTGTAGTGTATGCCTTTTGCACTTATCATTTCGGAATAAACAATGTCAGCCCCAAATGTGCGACAAATGCTGCGAAACGGAAGGTCAGTAACTCCTGCCATAGGTGCAAGTATAAGTTTGTTTTTATAAAATTCGTTCATAGAATTTTTGCCTTTCTCGCTTAAGTGATATTAACAGTATATCATATTAAAGTTATTGATGCAAGATATAGAAAGCGGTATACTTGATACATACAAAAATTTTATGACGTGAGAGGAAAATGAAACTTACTTTTTAAGGAAAAACTAATGGAATTGTTTTGGCAACAAGCAGCTTTTGAGTTCTCTAACGGAAGTAAATTGGTTATCTCTATGGAAGAATTTCTTCCTCCGGCTTTTCCATTTTTACCTTTTGCGCAATGTTTTCTATGTACTCGGCAACGACAGTGACTTCAACCGTATCTTCATCTATTATTTCGTATTTTGGCGTGGAGTTTACAAGTTTCGAGTTGGGCAGAGTGAGTTCGTCAATGAGTTTGCTTACTTCTAATATTCCGTCAGCTATGACGTTGTCTTGCGCAAGTCTTATGTTACTCACGGACAGTTCGCTATAAGTACTTGTAAATATTGTTATACCTAAATATTTCCCGAAAAAAGACAATTCATATTTTTTCTCATCTGTGACAAAATCAACAAAATCCGGTTTTTCATTTTTGTAAAGTTTAATATCTAGTCCAAATAATTTAATCCTGATTTTTTTGGATATTTTTCCGGTTTCTTCTCGCCTTTGACCGATGCAGGAGAAAGCCTTGGTTTTTTCATACCAGGTGCGTGCATATATTTCTGCTTCAGAGTGGACAAATCTTGTTGAGATGCCTCGCTCGCTTGTTATCATACCGCTTACTAAAGTCGAATTTTTGTGCACGGTGTCTCCGAGTTTTACTAAAGGCAGACCGTTTTTTACAATCATGGAATCGATTACTCCGTCTTTTGCTGCAATAATAGAGCAGTAGTCATCTGCTTTAAACACTTCGGGCGTAGGCAGTTTTTCTTTAACTTCTACGATTATTTTTGAGCCGCTTTTTTCAACCCATAACCAAGCTAAGTCAGGCATTTTTATCAGCATTTCATTTTTTAGCCTTTTTTGGTCTATCTTAAAACGCATCTGTCCGGGATATACGCCGCATTCTTTTAGCGTATTTAAAATTGTACCCTTTGGAATCTTTTCACATCCTGTAATCTCAATATCCCAGATATATTGGTTCATAAAAATCAGTAAAAGTAAAAAAACAACTATGCCTATAAATAACGGTTTGCGCCTTTTATGTTTTTTTATAATTATGGGTAGACCCCGCTTTTCAATAATTTTTACTTTTGTTCCGGTTCGGAGGGATATATGTTTGAGCATTTTAAAACCACGGATGCTGATTTTTATGCGAACAGTATTGTCAGAGAGTCTTTTTACATCCCAGACTAAAATTTTGCGTGCTAAACACATATTTAAAAAGCGCTCGGGGAAACGACCGCTTATTTCCAAAACCAAGTATCCTTTTATAAAATGAATTAATTTATAAAGCAGCATAAAAACCGTCCTTATTTTAGAAATGAAATTGATGAAAAAACACCGCTGATACAGATAGATTCATCTGTTATAGTTGTTATTTCAAGTTTGTTTCCTATAATTTTAATTACTATATCCTTGCAATTTAATTCTATGGTAGTATCTAAATAACAAAGTATATTTTTATAATTTTCGATTTCAAGTTCGCGGTTTGAGCTTACAGTTATACGAGGCAGGTCTAAAAGTATATCTTGTGGTATTGCTAGTGCACCGCTTAAACGCTCCCTGAGTTTTTTTCTTTCTTTTTGCGTTCGTCTTTTCACTGTGCTGACCCCTTTCGGGAAAGGAACTTATAGTCATTATTATGCGTAAAAAAGCATAATAATGACTGTATAAAGTGGATTTGGAGTGTTCTGAATGGGTAAGAGGAAAATATATTTTATTTATACAAAAACATTGATGTTTTACTTTGTTGTCTCATTTTTAATACTAATTCTTGCAATCAACTCCAAAGTATCCGTTTCTACAGCTAAAGATGCGTTGGTTTTATGCTACAAGGCGCTTATTCCCTCGCTATTTCCATTTTTTGTGCTTAGTGGTATTTTAATTTGTACAGGTTTTGTAAAGGTTTTAGGAGCGATTCTTTCGCCAATAGTCAAACCGTTGTTTAATATAAGTGGGGAAGGTGCGTTTGCTTTTGCAATCGGGATAATCAGCGGATATCCTATGGGAGCAAAAGTGACATCAGAGCTTTATACAGCAGGCGTAATATGTAAAGATGAAGCAGAAAGACTTCTTCCGTTTTGTAATAACTCAGGGCCTCTTTTTATCATAGGAGCTATAGGCGCCGGTATGCTTAAAGATACCGGACTTGGAATAAAATTATATCTTATACACATTGCATCAGCTATTTTAGTAGGGTTTGTTTTCAAGTATTGTGGTGAAAGAAGTATAACAAAAAATGAGCTTAGTATAAAGTCATTGGTTGGCAGAGAACTAAGAGCAACAATGAAAAGTAAGAAACAAAGTTTCGGAAAAATATTGTCAGAAACTGTATCATCTGCAGTTAACACTATTATGCTAATATGCGGATTCGTTGTTTTGTTTTCTGTTCTTTCAGAGTGCATAACACCGTTAATTGAAGTGCTGATTCAAAATGAGCAAATAAAACTTTTTGTTACTGGAATATTTGAAATAACAGCGGGTATAAGCCGTATATCAGAATGTGTGAATATGTCATTGAATTTTAAAATGCTCCTGATTTCTTTTTTGACAGGTTTTGGAGGAATTTGTGTGCACCTGCAGGTACTTGGAGTGACATCTGGTAGCGGGATTAAGATGAGAAGATATATTATGGGCAAAATAATGCAGGCAGTATTTGCCGCCTCTTTTACATTTGTTTTGTTCAAATAGTTGCCCGACGGGTGTAATTATGATATACTTATACTATAGAGATAGTTTTAAGGAGAAGAGTACTATGAAAAGGATAAAAAGTAAATCAAAATTTTTGTTTTTGCTTATTGTGTTAATAATAGGTGCTATAAAGTTTTATAATTTACAGCCTGAAAAAAACACTTTAAATATTGATATAAACGGTGATTTAAGAGTACATTTTATTGATGTGGGACAAGCAGATTCTACATTGATAGAGCTTCCTGATGGTAAAAATATGCTTATTGATGCAGGAAATAATGATGATGGATATATGGTTGCGGATTATATAGAAAATCTGGGCATATCAAAGCTAGATTTTGTTGTCGGCACACATCCGCACGAGGACCATATCGGCGGTTTGGATGATATAATAAACTCATTTGACGTTGGTTCTGTCTATATGCCGAAAGTGCAGACAAACACCAAAACATTCCGAGACGTTTTGCAGGCAGTTAAAAATCAGGGATTGACTGTAAAAACTGCAAAAGCCGGCGTTATGCTTGCACGGAATGAAGACTATGGTTTATATATGCTTGCACCGGTGAGAGCGGAGTATGAGGAAATGAATAACTATTCTGCGGTGATAAGACTTGAATATAAAGATACAGCGTTTTTGTTTACGGGTGACGCAGAAGAAGTTTCAGAAAGTGAGATTTTAGAAAATGTACAGGCTGATGTGTTAAAAGTTGGACACCACGGAAGCAGCAGTTCGACTTCTCCCGACTTTTTTTACAGAGTAAAACCAAGCTATGCTTACATCCCGTGCGGTGAGGGTAACTCATACGGACATCCGCACAGGGAAACGCTTAATCTCCTTAATGCGTCCGGTGTAGAAATTTATCGTGCGGATACAGATGGTACAGTTATTTTCATATCCGACGGAGAGAGAATAGGAGTGGTGAAGTAGATGGAATTTGTAATCGACAGATTTGAAGGTGAATTTGCTATTTTTGAGCTACCTGATGGTAAGATAGTAGAACTTCCAAAGGTCATTTTGCCGGATGGGGCAAAAGAAGGAGATATCGTAAAGGTTATTATTGATAAGAATGAAACAAAGAAATCACAAAAAGAAATCAAAGAATTAATGGTAGATGTCTGGGAAGATTAAGAAAACCCTGTTGCGCATGGCAACAGGGTTTTTGTTATTATAATTATTTTAAAACTCTAACGCCTAAAACGCCGTCAATGTCAGCGATAGCAGCAATGATGCTATCGCTGACGTCACCATCAATATCCATAATGGTGTATGCGTTTTCTTTTTTGCTCTTGTTAATCATATTGACAATGTTGAGGTGATTGTCAGCCATAATAGCAGAGAAACGGGAGAGCATATTTGGTACGTTTTTGTGCGCGATTGTAACGCGTGTACCAGCTTCGCGAGGCATCTCGCAGTTCGGGAAGTTAACGGAATTTTTGATATTACCGTTTTCTAAATATTCCTTAAGCTCTTCAGCTGCCATTATTGCACAGTTGTCTTCTGACTCCGGAGTAGAAGCTCCGAGGTGAGGAATGGCAATAACATTTTCCATGGAAAGTACTGCATCAGATGGGAAGTCAACAACATAGCAAGCAACTTTTTTCTCTTCTAAAGCTACTGCCATATGAGCTTCGTTTACTAATGTACCACGAGCAAAGTTTAATATTCTTACTCCATTTTTCATTGCTTTGATTGTTTCGGAGTTAATCATGCCAACTGTTGAGTCGTTAGCTGGAACGTGTAATGTAATGTAATCACTTTTAGCATAAATTTCGCTTAAATCATTTGCTTTTTTGATGTTGTGTGATAAGTGCCAAGCTGCATCAATGGTCATATATGGGTCGTAGCCAATGACTTCCATACCGAGGTGCTGAGCAGCATTTGCTACCATAACACCGATTGCGCCAAGGCCGATAACACCAAGGGTTTTACCTTTGATTTCCGGACCTACGAACTGACTCTTACCTTTTTCAACGAGCTTGCCAACCTCTTCGCCCTTGCCCTGCAGTGTTTTTGCCCACTCAATACCGCCAACAATGTTACGGGAAGAGAGCAGGAGACCGGCAAGAACAAGCTCCTTAACTGCGTTTGCATTAGCACCGGGACTGTTGAAGACAACAATACCTTTTTCTGTGCATTTGTCAATCGGAATGTTGTTTACGCCTGCGCCTGCACGGGCAATAGCCTTTAAGTTGGAGCCGAGCTCCATCTCGTGCATTGAAAAACTTCTTAAGATGATGCCGTCCGGGTTCTCGCAGTTATCGGATACAGAATAATTATCTGCATCAAACTTATCAAGACCACAAGCGGCGATTTTGTTTAAGGTTAAAATATCAAACATTTTATGCACCCCTGTATTACTTATTATTTGCTTCAAATTCTTTCATAAACTCAACAAGAGCAACTACGCCCTCTGTCGGCATAGCGTTGTAGATACTTGCGCGCATACCGCCAACAGAACGATGACCCTTTAAGTTAACAAAACCTGCATCAGCAGCTTCTTTGCAGAACTTCTTATCAAGCTCAGCATCACCTGTAACGAAGCATACGTTCATTATAGAGCGGCTTCCTTTTTCTGCTGTCGCATGGAAAAGCTCTGACTGGTCAAGATAGTCATATAAAATAGCAGCTTTCTTCTCGTTTCTTTCTTTCATAGCCTCGAGACCGCCGTTTTTAAGCGCCCATTTATAAACCAGACCTGCAACATAAATTGCATAGCAGGGAGGAGTGTTGTACATGGAATCGTTGTCAGCCATGATTTTGTAGTCGAGCATTGTCGGGATATCCTCGCGAGCGTTGCCTAAAAGGTCCTCACGAATGATAACAACAGTAAGACCTGCGGGCGCCATGTTTTTCTGTGCACCTGCGTAAATAACACCGAATTTTGTAACGTCAACAGGCTCGCTTGTGATGCAAGACGACATATCTGCAACTAAAACCTTGTCGCCAACGTTCGGAACTTCTGGGAATTTTGTACCGAAGATGGTGTTGTTATAGCAAACGTGAACATAGTCAGCATCTTCACTCACCATATCAGGTGTGATTTTGGGGATATAACTGAATGTTTTATCCTCAGATGTAGCGATACATTTTGCGTCACCGTATTTTTTAGCTTCTTTATATGCTTTTCCTGAGAACTGACCTGAAACTACATAGTCAGCTTTTCCTGTTTTCATAAGGTTTAAAGGAATAGCAGCAAACTGAGTTGAAGCTCCACCTTGCAGGAAAAGAACCTTATAGTTATCCGGAATATTCATAAGTTTTCTGAAATCAGCCTCTGTCTCTTTGATGATTGCATCGTACACAGGAGAACGGTGGCTCATTTCCATAACCGACATACCGGAACCTTTGTAATTTGTCATTTCAGCTGCAGCCTGCTCTAAAACTTCCATAGGAAGCATAGAAGGACCTGCAGAAAAGTTGAAAACTCTGTCCATTTTTGTAACCTCCAGATATTTTTAAAATAAAAACGTGTTACAGTATATTATATAACATTATATGGGTTTAGTCAATAAAAATTGGCTTATTATTGTCGTTTTTTTAACGTTTTAGGTGCTTTTTTCTATGAGTGATATAATTTTTTATAAAAAATTTATAATTTTCTATTTCTTTTTCATAAAATGTATGATAAAATAATATATAGTTTCAGGCAGTAATACTGCTTCCTGAAAAAAACCAAGGAGGTGCAAAAGAATGGCTTACATTATCAATGATGAATGCATCAGCTGCGGCGCTTGCGAAGCAGAATGTCCCGTATCCTGCATTTCTGCAGGCGACAGCACATTTGTAATTGATGAAGATACTTGCATCGAATGCGGTAACTGCGCAAACGTATGTCCTGTATCTGCTCCTCAGCAGCAGTAAAAAAGGGTGAAGTATCGGGGT
>JAZNJS010000051.1:0-75515 GCA_045578185.1 Clostridia bacterium | reverse complement strand
ACATGGTCTAAACCGCCGTAACCGATATCATATGCCCAACCGTCGCCGCCGAACGCCCACTGTGAACGTTTAACGAGGTAATCCTGACGGTCGTTGATTTCTTTCATAGCAGCTGAAGAAAGGTCAGCATCTTTTAAGAGTGCGATGATTTCGTCTGCAGCTTTCTTGGAAGCTTCAGCATTATCCATTCCTGCAATCCAAGCTTTGAATGCATCAGCAAGTTTAGCATCAACGCCTGCAGCGATTGCTTCTTCCATACGCTCTTTAAGGGTTTTTCTAACCTTGTTAACAGCTAATACCATACCGAGACCGAACTCTGCATTGTCTTCAAAGAGGGAGTTAGCCCAAGCCGGACCTTTGCCTTCTTTGTTCTTGCAGTACGGCATACTCGGAGCACTACCGCCCCAGATGGAAGTACATCCTGTTGCGTTTGCAACAAGCATACGGTCGCCGAAGAGCTGAGTGATAAGTTTGATATAAGGTGTTTCACCACAACCTGCACAAGCACCGGAGAACTCGAGGAGCGGCTGAGCAAACTGTGAACCCTTAACAGAGGTCTTGTCCATCAGATTATCTCTGATTTCAAGCTCTGAGCTATAATACCAGTTAGCAGCTTCTTTTTCAACCATCTCATCAACCGGCTTCATAACAAGAGCCTTTTCCTTAGCAGGACAGGTCTGTACGCATACACCACAGCCAGCGCAGTCACGCGGGCTAACCTGGATGCGGAACTTAAGGCCTTTAAGCTGCGGACCGTTAGCATCTTTAACAACATAACCTTCCGGAGCGTTAGCAGCTTCTTCGTCAGTTAAGAGGAACGGACGAATGGTAGCGTGCGGGCACACCAAAGAGCACTGGTTACACTGGATACAGTTCTCAGGAATCCACTGCGGAACGTTAACTGCGATAGTACGTTTCTCATAACGAGCTGTACCCTGCTCAAAAGTACCATCTTCGATACCTTCGAAAGCACTTACAGGGAGTTTGTTACCCTGCTGAGCGTTAACCGGGTCAGCGATATTCTTAATGAAGTCAGGACGGTCAGCGTCAGTTGCTTTGTCATCATCTTTAGCATCTTTCCAGCTTGCCGGAACATCGATTTTAACCAATGCGTCGATTGCACCATCAACTGCGTTGCAGTTCATGTTTACAATCTCGTCACCCTTCTTACCGTAGGTCTTTTTGATAGCGTCCTTAATAAGAACAACAGCCTCATCAAAAGGAATAACCTCAGAAAGTTTGAAGAATGCGCCCTGTGTAACCATATTGATACGATTAGAACCAAGGCCTACTTTTACGGCAACATCAACAGCGTTGATTGTGTAGAAATTAATATCGTTTTCTGCAATGTATCTTTTAACGTTTGCAGGAAGCTTCTCATCAAGCTCGTCCGGAGACCATACGCAGTTGAGAAGGAAAGTACCGCCTTTTTTAAGGCCCTCTAATACATCGTACTGATAGATGTATGACGGCTTATGGCAGGCAATATAATCAGCCTCGTCCAAAAGATATGTGGACTTAATCGGTTTTTTACCAAAACGCAGGTGAGACATTGTTACGCCGCCGGATTTTTTGGAGTCGTAATCAAAGTATGCCTGTGCATAAAGGTCAGTGTTATCACCGATAATTTTGATAGCGTCTTTGTTAGCACCAACTGTACCGTCAGAACCGAAGCCCCAGAACTTACAACGTGTTGTGCCCTCAGGAGCAGCGTTAATTTTCTCGCCAAGTGGGAGAGAAAGGTTGGTAACATCGTCAACAATACCGATAGTAAAGCCGTTTTTCGGAGCGTCTGCCTCAAGGTTTGTGTATACAGCAGCAATCTGAGTCGGAGTGGTATCTTTTGAACCGAGACCGAAACGTCCGCCCACGATAACCGGAGCATCTGCTTTGCCGTAAAAGAGGTTACAGATATCAAGATAAAGCGGCTCGCCCAAAGAACCGGGCTCTTTTGTTCTGTCTAAAACTGCAATCTTCTTAACGGTCTCGGGCAGTACATCAAAGAAATATTTAGCGGAGAACGGACGGTATAAGTGAACCTTAACAACACCGACTTTCTCGCCTTTAGCCATAAGGTAATCAACTGTTTCCTCGATAGCTTCGCAAACGGAGCCGATAGCGATGATAACACGCTCAGCATCCGGGGCACCGTAGTAGTTAAACGGCTTGTATTCTCTGCCGGTGATTTTGCTGATTTCTTTCATATAGTCAGCAACAATATCCGGGATGGCTTCATAGTATTTGTTAGCAGCTTCTCTGCCCTGGAAGTAAATATCCGGGTTCTGAGCAGTTCCGCGGAGAACAGGATGTTCAGGGTTTAAAGCTCTGTCTTTAAATTCTTTGATTGCTTCATAGTCAACCAGTTTAGCGAGGTCATTATAATCCATAACCTCAACCTTCTGAATTTCGTGAGAGGTACGGAAACCGTCAAAGAAATGCAGGAAAGGTACGCGGCCTTTAATAGCAGCTAAGTGAGCGATACCGCCGAGGTCCATTGTTTCCTGAACACTACCGGATGCAAGCATAGCAAAACCGGTCTGACGGCAAGCCATAACGTCCTGGTGGTCACCAAAGATTGAAAGAGCGTGTGCAGCGATAGCACGAGCACTTACATGGAATACAGCAGGTAAAAGCTCACCTGCCATTTTGTACATGTTAGGAATCATCAGGAGAAGACCCTGAGAAGCGGTAAAGGTGGTGGTAAGAGCACCAGCCTGCAAGGAGCCGTGAACAGCACCGGCAGCACCTGCCTCAGACTGCATTTCGCAGACATCAACAGTTTGTCCGAAGATATTTTTCTGGCCCTTTGCACTCCACTCATCTACATATTCCGCCATGGTAGATGAAGGAGTAATAGGATAGATAGATGCAACTTCCGTAAACGCATAGGCGTTATGTGCAGCGGCAAAGTTACCATCCATGGTTTTCATTTTCTTAGCCATTTTATTTCCTCCTTGTTCATTATTCGTATTTATCTGCTGAGATAAAAATTAATACAAAGTAGACTTATCTCATTATACATACTAAAACATTATATCATATTTTACTCAAAATATCAAATAATATTTAAAAAAACCGTACTGTAATATTGTACAAATATACAGACCGGTTTATATGAAAATGGTGGAAAATTAAATTTTTATAATCGGTAAAAACAATACCGACATTGCTAATCGCAACGCCGGCACGGTCTATGGTACTATATGAAAGGGGGGAGGTAAACTTTGAGCATATTTTGCTCTACATATATTATACTATAAGAATTGCTGTTTGTAAAGTATTTTCTGCGAAAAAACGAAAAAATATAATGTATTTTCAAAGGTTAAAGCTCGGGTCTTAAAACATCTGACCAAATCTTAAAAAGCGCATCAACACTAAGTTGAGCGTTGGCAGGACTGGTCGAAGGAAGACAAACAGTCTTGCCGCTGTAGCGGTTTTTTCCGTATTTTTTGTAAATTTCCTCTGATTTTTTTCCGTTAAAACAAATAAGTTTTATTTTTGCTGTATTAAAAATCTCGGACAAATCATTAGCCACAGGATTTTTTATTGAAGCGTCAGAAGAACCGGTGATATCGCAGCTTGCCAGAGAATCCCACAGGGCAATTTTACCCTCATAGAGCATATCCTTTTTTTTCTCAACGGTTTGAGGCACGGGACAGTCTAAAACATATGCCATCACTTTCCAGAAACGGTTTTGCGGATGAGCATAGAAAAAGTTTGCTTCTCTTGATTTTACTGAGGGAAATGAGCCTAGAATTAGTATCTTGCTTTTGGAGTTATAAAGAGGCGGAAAAGGATGTTTAACAGTCATCTTTGTTTCTCCTTAATATAAACGGAGTGGCATAAAGCCACTCCGCAAACGTTTTATTTTACTACAATATTTACAAGTTTACCAGGTACACAGATAACCTTAACAACTGCTTTTCCGTCGATTAAAGTTCTGATTTTTTCGTTTTCCAAAACAGCTTTTTCCATTTCTTCTTTTGAAAGGTTAGCGCTGATGGTAATTCTGTCTTTTACCTTGCCGTTAATCTGTGCAACGATTTCAACCTCGTCATCGATGGTCTTAGCCTCATCGTATGTGGGCCAGGTTGTCTCGTTGAGACATCCGCCAAAGCCGGCGATTTCCCACATTTCCTCAGTCATATGAGGAGCAGTCGGATTAAGAAGAACGAGGAATGTTTTAAGCTCACCACGGGTGATAGAGCCTTTTTTATAGAATTCGTTTGTAAGAGCCATTAAAGCTGCGATAGCGGTATTAAATTTCATTTTTTCAATATCGTCTGTTACCTTTTTAATGGTCTTGTGCATGAGACTTTCGAGGTCAGCTGAATATCCCTCTTCATCGGTTAAGATATCCTGAAGATTCCATACACGCTCGATGAAACGGTAACATCCGCGCACACCATTGATTGACCACGGGGTAGCCTGGTCAAATGCGCCGATAAACATTTCGTAGGTACGGAATGTATCTGCGCCGAAGGTTTCAACCATATCATCCGGATTAACAACGTTACCACGGGATTTAGACATCTTTTCGTTGTTCTCGCCTAAAATCATACCGTGAGAAGTACGTCTTCTGTACGGCTCCGGAGTGTTAACAACACCGATATCGAATAATACCTTGTGCCAGAAACGAGAGTAGAGCAGATGCAGGGTTGTGTGCTCCATGCCGCCGTTATACCAGTCAACAGGCATCCAGTAGTTGATATTCTCTTCTGACGCGATTGCATCGGAATTATTCGGGTCAATATAGCGCAGATAGTACCAGGAAGAGCCTGCCCACTGCGGCATTGTATCGGTCTCGCGTTTTGCCGGAGCACCACACTTAGGACAGGTTGTATTAACCCAGTCAGTCATTTTTGCAAGCGGAGATTCGCCGTTTTCGCCCGGTTCAAAATTATCTGTCTCAGGCAGAGTAAGCGGAAGCTCGTGCTCGTCAAGCGGCACCCAACCGCAGTGGTCACACCATACGAGAGGAATTGGCTCGCCCCAATAGCGCTGACGAGAGAATACCCAGTCACGAAGCTTGTAGTTAACCTTTTTAGTTCCTATATTATTCTTTTCAAGATACTCAATAATAGCAGAAATTGCTGCCTTAACTTCCAAACCATCCAAGAAACCTGAGTTGACCATCTTGCCGCTCTGTGTGTCGGTATATGCAGCCTCCTGAACATTTTCGCCGCCGGCTACAACTTCAATAATAGGCATACCGAATTTTTTAGCAAATTCCCAGTCGCGCTCGTCGTGTGCCGGAACTGCCATAATAGCACCTGTGCCGTAGCTCATCAATACATAGTCTGACAACCAGATAGGAATTTCTTTGCCATTAACCGGGTTAACAGCCATAAGACCGTCAAGCATAACACCGGTTTTGTCCTTTGCCATCTCAGTTCTTTCAAACTCTGATTTTCTTGCTGCCTGAGCACGATATTCTGTAGCTTCGTCATAGTTTTTAATTTTGTCTTTATACTTTTCAACAAACGGATGCTCGGGGCTAAGTACCATATAGGTAGCGCCAAACAGCGTGTCAGGACGTGTGGTATAAACACGGATAACGTCGTCTGTGCCGGAGACTTTAAAATCAACCTCGGCTCCTTCAGAACGGCCAATCCAGTTTTTCTGCTGAATTTTAACCTTTTCTATGTAGTCAAGGTCATCTAAATCATCAATGAGACGCTGGGCATATTCCGTAATTTTGAGCATCCACTGACTCTTGTTACGCTGAACAACTTCGCTTCCGCAACGCTCGCATACGCCGTTTACAACTTCTTCATTTGCAAGGCCTACCTTACAGGAAGTACACCAGTTAATTGGCATTTCCTGCTTGTACGCAAGACCTTTCTTAAAGAGCTGGAGGAAAATCCACTGTGTCCATTTATAGTAATTTTCATCGGTTGTGTTGATTTCTCTTGACCAGTCAAATGAAAAACCGATGCTCTGGAGCTGGCGCTTGAAGTTTGCAACGTTATCTGCAGTAACAATCTTCGGATGAATTTTGTTTTTAATCGCAAAGTTTTCAGTCGGAAGCCCGAATGCGTCCCAGCCAATTGGGTATAAAACGTTATAGCCCTCTAAACGGCGTTTTCTTGCTAAAATATCAAGTGCGGTGTAGCTTC
The DNA here is from genome assembly GCA_045578185.1 of Clostridia bacterium. GTDB lineage: Bacteria > Bacillota > Clostridia > UBA1381 > UBA9506 > RGIG1666. Next base: position 69,396 of record JAZNJS010000051.1, on the reverse strand, counting down.
TAGGGTGTCCGACGTGCAGGCCGTGTGCTGACGGATACGGAAACTCAACCAACGCATAAAATTTCGGCAGGGTTTTGTCGTCTTTTGTTTTGAATGTTTCTTCAGAATACCATTTATCCTGCCATTTTTTCTCTATTTTCCCAAACTGATAATCCATCTTCTTTATTACTCCTTTATTATGCCGCGAACTGCGGTATTATTTTCAGTTGTTTATAATGTCAGAAATATCTATTTCTTCGGCATCTGCCCACAGTTTTTCAAGAGCATAGAAATCTCTTGTTTCCTGGTAGAAAATGTGGCAGATAACATCGCCGTAGTCCATTAAAATCCAGTTAAGTCCTTGTTTGCCCTCTTTTTTTACCAAGGGTTCGCCGGCTTCATCCATTTTCTCTTCGACATTGTCAGAAAGAGCCTTAACCTGTGTAGTGGATTGTGCAGAGCATATAACAAAATAGTCCGCCAAGATGGTTAGTCCGTCCAGGGATAGAACACGGATGTCCTCAGCTTTTTTGTCGTCTAATGTTTTTACAATCAGTTGCATCTTTTCAGCAGATGTCATTTTATCACCTTCTCCTTTTCTCTTTCTGCAATTAGTTTATTGTAATATTCGCGTGTCAGCACGGATTGTTCGTGCACGGTCTTGCCCTGACTTTCTACATAGCCGATTGATGATTCCACCGCACGAAGCATCGCAAGATCTAAATCCACCTCGGCAAGCTCACGCAAGGTAGAGAGCCCAGGAAAATTTTTGCGGTTGGGCTCAGTGAAGTCCGCTATGTAAAGAATTTCATCCAGACGCGACATATGCGGTCTTCCGAGTGTATGGTATCTGATGGCATCTAAAATCTCGGGGTCGGTTATGCCGAATTCGGTCTGGGCAAGTTTAGCTCCTAGATCTGCGTGTATTAATGAGCGTTGCTTAAGTTTTACGGGGTCTAAGTAAACACCCAGCTCCTCACATATTTTGGGCATCTGCTCTTTGTCAATATCCTTTGCGCAGTCGTGCAAAAGACCCGCAATGCGAGCTTTTTCGGGCGCAACACCAAAAATACCTGCCATATGAACAGCCGCCTCCATAACTCCTAGAGAATGGATATATCGGCGCTCGCTAAGCATGCCCTTTAACTTTTCCTGCATTTGTGAGATTTCCATCAGTACGTCTCCTTAGTTTTGACTTATTCACTGTATAGCTTATTTTCTTTTATATAGTTCTGCACCGCCATCGGCACAAGATTACTTATGTCTTCGCCACGGCTGACTAGCTCCCTTATTTCGGTTGAAGAGATGTCGTATGAAACATTGTCTATATAGAATACGCGCGGCGGCAACTCGTCTCCTGCAAAACGGGATAGAAGCTCTGTTTTTTTCGTGTCGGGACGCGATACTACTATAATCTGACACAAAGAGAGTAATTCACGATAATGCCACCAGGTGGGAATATCACGGAAAGAATCTGCGCCTATTATAAAGTATATCTCGTCATACGGATAAAGAGCTGAAAAATGCTTTATCATATCGACAGAATAACTCGGCGTCTCTTTTTTAATCTCATAATCAGAAACTTGATAAAAGCCAAGGGGCAGAAAAACCTGCTCTGCCATAGCAAGACGGTGATGTTTGTCGGTAACGTCTTTTTCCTGTTTATGAGGCGGGTCGCCTGTCGGAATGATTATTATTTTATTTAAGCCAAGTTGTTTTTTTACAGTTTGTGCGATGGCAACATGACCGTTGTGCACCGGGTCAAATGTTCCGCCCAGAAGACCAATTCTTGCCATAACTGCTCACATCCTAAATTTCTATAGTTTTGTGTTCCTTGGATTCGCGGTACATTACTATTTTAGAACCAATCGCCTGAACTGGTTCAGCGCCTAATACGGCGCAGAGCTCGTTTAAAGTATCTCTCGGGTCTAAAAATGCTGTTTCTAAAATGTGAATTTTAATAAGTTCACGCGCCTCGAGCGCATCGTCTAACTGTTTTATCAAATTGTCGTTTACTCCGCCTTTGCCAATCTGGAAGATGGTGGGGACGGGGTTTGCAAGGCCACGCAAAGCGGCACGCTGTTTACTCGTAATCATATTATCTGTATTCGTTCCTTCCTTAATTCTCAAGCTCTTTTATTTTCTGCTTAAGCTCCTTATTTTTTGTGAGCAGCTCTTCGATTTCTTCGTCTTTTTCCGTAAGCTTCTGAGCATAATTTGTCGCGAGCTTTTCTATGTACGATAAGACGTCTTTCTTTTTATAACCGAAAAGACTGCTTTTAAATCCACCGGCCAAGATGTTTTCCTCCTTGCCTTTATATGTATAGCTGCCGTATTTAGCAGCAACCAATTATTTCGCCAGCACCTTATCAAGCATCTGTGCATAGTGAGCTTTAGGATATGCACCGGTAACCTGCTCTGCGATTTCACCACCTGAGAAAACAAACACTGTCGGGATGGTCATAACACCAAATTTTGCAGCGAGAGCACCCTCGTCATCGACATTTACCTTGCACACCTTTGCTTTTCCTTCATATTCATCAGCAAGTTGCTGCATGAGTGGCACAACCATACGGCAGGGGCCACACCATGGAGCCCAGAAATCAACCATAACAGGAATGTCAGACTTTAATACTTCTGCCTCAAATTCGCTTGCTCTGAGTTCGATAAGATTTGTGTTTCCCATATATAATCTCCTTTACAGTTTGTTGCTGATATTATGCACCAATTTATACTATATTATTATATCGTTTGACGGATAAAATGTCAAATGTATTAATAAAAGTATATGTAGAAAAATGTTGATTTTTTTTTGTGAACAATATACAATATATATAAAAGAGTAAAATGCAACAAATTTTTACGGGAGGATTAGGCTATGAGCTTTGCGCATCTCCATGTACATACCGAGTTCAGCTTTTTAGACGGAGCGTGCCGTATTGGTGCGCTTATTGACCGTGTAAAAGAGCTGGGAATGGATGCTGTTGCCATCACGGACCATGGCGGAATGTATGGAGTTATCGATTTTTATAAAAAAGCCAAAGAAGCAGGTATCAAGCCGATTATCGGCTGCGAGGTCTATACAGCGGGCCGGGATATGATGGATTTCACACACGAGCGCGGAAATCGTACGGGCCATCTTGTGCTTTTGGCAAAGGATATGGTCGGCTACCGTAATTTGATTAAAATCGTGTCAAGAGGCTATACAGACGGTTTCTACTATAAACCCCGTGTAGATTTTGAGGAGATTAAAAGTCACAGCGAGGGTTTACTTTGCCTTTCTGCCTGCCTTGCGGGTGATATACCGAATGCTATTTTAGAAGACGATATTCAAAGGGCGAGAAAAAAGATAGAAGACTACATCGAAGTGTTCGGAAAAGATGATTTTTATCTTGAAATTCAGGACCATGGTTTGCCTGAACAGAAAAAAGTAAATAGCACACTTATCAGCCTTGCGCAAGAATACGGACTGTCGTTAGTTGCGACAAATGACGTTCATTATACCTTGAAAGAGGATGCAAAATATCAGGATTTGATGCTTTGCATACAGACTAACGCAAAAGTAGCAGAAACTGACCGTATGCGCTTTGAAAGTGATGAATTTTATTTAAAAAGCGAGCAGGAAATGCGTGAACTTTTTGCTGGAGTGCCCGAAAGTATCGACAATACGCAGAAAATTATTGATAAATGCAACGTTGAGTTTGAGTTTGGAAAGCTCCACTTGCCGCAGTTCCCTGTGCCTGATGGAGAGGATTCTTTCAGCTACCTAAAAAGACTTGCGCAAGATGGCTTGAGAGAGCGCTACGGCGAGGGAAACAAGGAGGCTGAAGCCAGACTGGAATATGAGCTTAATGTAATTCGTTCGATGGGTTATGTTGACTATTTTCTCATTGTTTGGGACTTTATAAAATTTGCAAAAGACCGTGATATTCCCGTTGGTCCGGGAAGAGGAAGTGCGGCGGGAAGCATTGTTGCATACTGCCTAAGAATTACGGACATTGACCCGCTTCGATTTGCGCTTCTTTTTGAGAGATTTTTAAACCCTGAGCGTGTAAGCATGCCAGATATAGACGTTGATATCTGTAACGAAAGCCGCCAGAAGGTAATTGACTATGTTGTCGAAAAATACGGACGTGACAGAGTTACACAAATTATCACTTATAACACTATGAAGGCAAAGGCGGCGGTGCGCGACGTTGGCCGTGTGCTTGATGTTTCGTATGCAGAAACGGATGCAATTGCAAAAATGATACCCTTTGACCTTAAAATGACTATTGATAAAGCGCTTGAAATAAACCCCGAGCTCAAAGAACGTTATGAAGAGGATGCGCAGGTTAAAGAACTGATTGATGATGCTCGTGCGCTAGAGGGTCTTACGAGAAATGCGGGAACTCATGCGGCGGGAGTTGTAATATCAAAAGACCCGCTGACTGACCACATTCCGCTACAGAAAAATGATGATGTTGTAACAACACAGTTCCCGATGGGAACCGTTGAAGAACTCGGACTTTTAAAAATGGACTTTTTGGGTCTTCGTAACCTCTCCATTATTCATGAAGCCGTAAAAATTATTGAGGAGTCAACGGGCGAAAAAATAGAGCTTGATAAAATAAATATTGCAGAGCCGGGCGTATATAAGATGCTCTCTCGCGGCGAGTCCGAGGGCGTTTTCCAACTTGAAAGCGGCGGTATGAAATCGTTTATGAAGGAGCTTCGTCCTGAAAGCATTGAGGATATTATAGCGGGTATATCTTTATACCGCCCAGGTCCAATGGAGCAGATTCCAAGGTATATTGAGAATAAAAACCATCCTGAAAGTGTAGAATATAAGCACCCGTCACTTGAGCCGATTTTAAATGTGACCTATGGCTGTATGGTGTATCAGGAGCAGGTTATGCAGATAGTACGTGACCTTGGTGGCTACTCAATGGGGCGAGCTGACCTTGTCCGCCGTGCGATGTCTAAAAAGAAGCACGATGTTATGGTGGAAGAGCGTAAGAATTTTATATACGGCCAGACGGATAAGGACGGAAATGTGCTTATTGACGGAGCTTTAAGACGAGGCGTATCGGAAAAGGTTGCAAATGCAATATTTGATGAGATGATGGACTTTGCAAGCTATGCGTTTAACAAGTCACATGCGGCGGCATATGCGATGGTTACTTATCAGACTGCTTATTTAAAGCATTTTTATCCCGCTCAGTATATGGCGGCGCTTTTGTCAAGCGTTTTAGACTCGCCTGATAAGGTGGCACGTTACACAATGGAATGCGCCCGCCTGGGAATCAAAATCCTGCCGCCTGATATCAATAAGAGTTGCAGTGGCTTTACGGTATCGGGAAATGATGTTCGTTTCGGTCTTGCCGTTATAAAAAATATCGGCGTTGCCTGCATTGACTCCATTGTAGACGAGAGAGAAAAAGGCGGCGAATTTGCAAGCTATCAGGACTTTGTTAAGCGTACGGCGTATCTTGCAGTGTCAAAGCGTGTGCACGAAAACCTTATACGCGCAGGAGCGTTTGATGCACTAGGAGAAAAGCGTTCTCAGCTTTTGGCGGTATTTGAGACTATGATAGACGCACAGGCTGATGAAAGAAAGAGAAACGTTGACGGACAACTGTCACTTTTCGGCAGTGAGGAGATAGAAGAAACCGAGGTGCGTTATCCTGATATAGAAGAGTATTCGCTAAAAAGACTTCTGACGATGGAAAAAGAATGCATAGGATTTTATATTTCCGGACATCCGCTTAATGAATATGCTAAAGAGGTAGAGAAGTGGTCGACAGCGACTGCACTCGAAATTATGCAGTATGCATCAGGTGACGATGAGGAAGTGACGGCTCAAATTTTTGACGGAGCTGAGATTTCTATTTGCGGTATCGTATCGGATGTAAAGAGCAAACTCACGCGCAGTAATCAGATGATGGGCTTCGTTACGCTTGAAGACTTAACGGGCAAAATTGAGATGCTTGTTTTCCCGAAAGTATATGCACAGTACAAGCCGTATCTCGTTGAAGATGCAGTAATAAAAATTAACGGAAAATTAAGCTTCAGAGAAGATGAAGAGCCAAAGATTCTGTGTGACAGCGTTACACCGATTCACGAGATGCGTGAAAATGATAAAAAGCTTTATCTTAAGTTTGCGCTTGGAAAAGACTATCTTTTAGAACACCTAAAGCCCATTTTTGCTGAAAACAAAGGTAGTTCACCGGTGTATATACACATAGAAGAAACTAAGAAAACCGTAGTGGCGCCAAAGGATATGTGGGTTAGAATTTCTGATGAATTAATTGAAAAAATCACACAGATTGTCGGAGAAGGTAATGTTGTGGTGAGATAAGAAAAAAAGAGGATGTTAAAAAATGCTTTTTTAACATCCTCTTTTTTTAATCTTTAGTTGCATATTACATAAAAAAGTAGTATAATTAGTATTAAATAGGATAGAATTGCACTACATATAGTTTTAGAGGTTTGATATGCAGAAAAAGAAGTGGGTTTTACTCAGTAAAAATAACGCAAGAGAGGACGTTTTGCGAATCAGCAGCAAATATAATTTGCCGCCGGTTCTTGCAACCGTACTTTTAAACCGTGGAATTGAAAATGTTGAAGAATATATTGTACCCGAGACCCAAAAGCTTCATGACCCGTTTATTATGAAGGGTATGACAGAGGCTGCAGAGAGGATTTTGTTTGCTATAAAGAGCAAAGAAAAAATAACTGTTTATGGCGATTATGACGTTGACGGAATAACCTCTACGGCGGCTTTGGTAAAGTTTTTGACTGCACACGGTGCAGATGCAAGCTATTATATTCCTGACCGATTGGAAGAAGGTTATGGAATGAACATGGGAGCGATTGACACTATAGCAGCACAGGGGACTAGGCTTTTGATTACAGTTGACTGCGGAATTACAGCGGTTTCGGAGATAAATTATGCAAAAGAAAAAGGAATGGACGTAATCGTTACCGACCATCATGAGTGTAAGGATGAACTTCCATCGGCGCTTTGTATATTAAATCCCAAACAAACTGACTGCCCTTATCCATTTAAAAAACTTGCGGGTGTTGGCGTGGTATTTAAGCTGCTGCAGGCGCTGACGATCAGAATGAAATACCATATGAAAGAGCTCTTGGAGGAGTATCTTGATATTGTTGCGATAGGCACGGTGGCAGATGTAATGCCGCTGCTCGGCGAAAACCGAATTATTGTAAAAAAAGGCTTAGAGCTTATGAAATATACCGTAAACCGCGGACTTATGGCGCTTATTGCACAGGCAGAGGTTGACGCATCAGCAGTTACTGCTGGAACAATCGGTTTTATTTTAGCACCGAGAATCAATGCAGCAGGAAGAATGGGGGACCCCAAAACTGCGGTAGAGATGCTTCTTTCAGAGGATGAAAGAAATGCTCGCGAATATGCTGCGCTTTTAGATAGCGAAAACAGGGAAAGACAGGCGACAGAGCAAAGCATAATGGAGCAGGCTCTTGCAATCTTGGAAAATAATAAATCTATGCAGGATGATTACGTTTTGGTGCTCGAGCACGAAGACTGGCATCACGGCATAATTGGAATTGTTGCATCTAAAATATCCGAGCAGACAGGAAAACCCTGTATCTTAATCAGCACGACTGACGGCAAGGGAAAAGGGTCGGGCAGAAGTATTAAAGGCTTTAATCTGTTTCGTGCACTCGAAGACTCGGGCGAACTTTTAACCAAATTTGGCGGACACGAGCTTGCGGCAGGATTAAGCATAGAAGCGGATAAGATTTCTGCGTTCAGGGAGAAAATTAATAGGCACGCAAAAAAGATTTTAGTTCCTGATGACTTTATTGCGAGAATCTATGTGGACACAGAATTGCCGATTGAGTATATAAACATGAATACAGCAGAGAAACTGACCCAGCTCGAGCCGTATGGCATGGGTAACGGCAGCCCTATATTTTTCGCAAGAGGCCTTAAGATAACAGGAATAAGACCGTTGAGCGAAGGTAAACATATAAAACTTACACTCTTTAAAGACGGAAACAGTATAGAGGCAGTAGGCTTTGGTATGGGCTCGTATTTGGAAGAAATAAAGCTAAATGATGTAATTGATATTCTGTTCCAGGTAGATATAAATGTATTCAGGGGAGAAAGACACGCTCAGGCGGTTTTAAAAGATATGCGTTTTTCTGATTCAGGTGGTGAGTAAATGGAAAAGGTTAACAGCTCTTTTGAAAGACTTAAAGAAAAGGTCGTTTCATACAATCCAAAGTTTGATGTTGAAAGGCTCATAAGCGCTTATGAGCTTGCAAAAAATGCCCACGATGGTCAAAGCAGAAAAAGCGGAGAGCCGTATTTGTCGCACCCTTTGGCTGTTGCGCATATTTTGGCTGACCTTGAACTTGACTGCGACTCACTCGTTGCAGCGCTGCTCCACGATGTGGTTGAAGATACAGACTATTCTTTAGCGGACATTAAAGAGCAATTTGGAGAAAATGTTGCGCTGATAGTTGACGGCGTTACAAAGCTTGGTAAAATTCAGTACACCTCAAAAGAAGAGCAGCAGATAGAGAATCTGCGCAAAATGTTTCTTGCAATGGCAAAGGATGTAAGGGTTATAGTCATAAAACTTGCGGACCGTTTGCATAATATGCGAACAATAACTGCTAAAAGTGAGGACAAACAGAGAGAAAAAGCCCGTGAGACGATAGAGGTATATGCAGCCTTAGCACACAGACTCGGTATGTCTAAGATAAAAATGGAGCTTGAGGATTTGTCGCTTCGTTACTTAGACCCTATTGCATATAAAGAAATTACTGACTCAATCAACCTTAAAAGGCGTGAGAGAGAACAGTATATAAACGATATTATGGACACTCTCAAAGATAAACTCTCTGAGATTGGTATCCAGGCGCATGTAACAGGTCGCGCGAAGCATTTTTACAGTATTTATCGTAAGATGTTTACGCAGAATAAGAGCATAGATGAGCTTTATGACCTTTTTGCCGTGCGTGTAATTGTTGACAGCGTAAAGGACTGTTATGCAGTTTTAGGAATGGTGCACGAGCGCTATTACCCGATGCCGGGACGCTTTAAAGATTATATAGCGATGCCTAAAGCAAATATGTATCAGTCGCTTCATACAACGGTTATAGGTCCTAACGGAACGCCGTTTGAAATACAGATAAGAACATGGGATATGCATCGTGTTGCAGAGCACGGTATCGCAGCACATTGGAAATATAAAGAGGGAAAAAGCGGCGAGACGGATATGGACTCAAAGCTTGAGTGGATTCGTCAGATTCTTGAAATTCAGCAGAATGTTGTTGACTCTGATGATTTTATGCGTACCCTTAAAATTGACCTGTTTGCAGATGAAGTTTTCGTGTTTACACCTAAGGGTGACGTTATAAATCTTCCTGCAGGTTCTACGCCGATAGATTTTGCATTTATGATTCACAGCGCCATCGGTTGTAAGATGTCTGGAGCAAAGGTAAATGGAAAAATTTCTACGCTCGACTATGTACTTCAGAACGGAGATATCGTTGATGTTATGACGTCTTCATCAGTCCATGGTCCCAGCCGTGACTGGCTCAAGCTCTGTAAGACATCGCAGGCTAGAACGAAGATAAATCAATGGTTTAAAAGAGAGCGCCGTGAGGAAAATATTCTTCGCGGAAAGGATATGATAGAAAAAGAGCTCCGAAGAATTAATATGACAGCGGCTCAGCTGTTTCGTCCCGAGTGGGTAGAGATAATATGCAAAAAGTATACATTTTCGGGCATGGATGACCTTTATGCGGCAGTTGGCTACGGTGCGCTGACCGTTAACAAGATTGTCGGCAGATTAAAAGAGCAGTATCGTCAGGCGATGAAGAACGAAGACCCCGATGCTTTAGCAACTGCCATGGTTACGGCTGCGCCAAAAAAAGTTTCAGCAAGTAATGGTGTAATTGTTGAGGGAATAGATAACTGTCTGGTTCGTCTTTCTCGCTGTTGTAATCCTGTGCCTGGTGATGCAATTGTAGGATATATTACACGCGGCAGAGGAGTGTCTGTTCATCGTGAGGACTGCCCCAATATTGTTGCCGAAAACCGCTATAGCGGAACAGACCGCCTTATCCCTGTAAGATGGCAGGCAGAGGCTGCACAGCAAAATTCTTATCTTACAGAGCTTACCATTTCGGCATATGACAGGAAAGGCCTCTTGGCAGAAATTACAAGGATTATATCTGACCTTAAAATTTTAATCAGCTCAATCCATTCGAACCCGAGCAAGGACCAGGTGGCTATAATTAAAATTACGATGGAAATAGCATCTAAAGAGCAATTTGAAAATGTGCAGAGAAAGATTGCGGGCTTAAAGGGTGTAATTTCTGTTTCGAGAGAAAGTTAATGTGATTGTTGGAGGAATGTCTGGTGGTTTTTAAAAAGATTGTTACCGGATATATTGAGGAGAACTGTTATCTTGTGGGCGATGCGGATGAACTTTTGGTAATCGACCCGGGCGATGATGCAGAAAATATAATGAATGCCGTAATAGGTGGCGGATATAAGGTTAAATATATTGTGCTTACGCACTGCCACTATGACCATATTGGTGCGGCAGAAGAAATCAAAAAGCAAACGGGTGCACAGATAGTTGTTTGCGAAAAAGAAAAGGAAAACTATTTAAATCCGGACGTAAGTATGCTTTTTCGTTTTGGTGGCGGAAAGGTGGCGGTGCCTCCTGACCTTATCGTGAAAGAGGGAGACGAGATAAAGTCAGGAAAATATAGTTTTAAAGTTATTGAAACACCAGGTCATACGAGTGGCGGAATGTGCCTTTTGTGCGGTGATGCGTTATTTTCAGGAGACACCTTGTTTTGCCGCGGCATAGGCAGAGTTGACCTTCCGTCAGGCTCGATGAGAGAGATAATTTCGTCTATAAAGGGGAAACTGTTCACTTTGCCTGAGGAGACAAAAGTATATGCAGGTCACGGACCGGACTCTACGATAGGATTTGAGAAAGAACACAACGAAGTTTATGAATGGGAACGATATATGAATGGATATTAATAATAATTTGCCATGGGGCAGCTTAAGCGGCATAAGACCTGTGAAGCGTATAGTACAAATGATGGAAAAGGGCATGGACAATGACGAAATTGCCCATGCAATTCATGAGCAGTTTTCGGTATCTGATGAGAAGATAAAACTTGCGATTGAAATCGCCGAAAGGGAAGTAAGGGTTTTCCCTAAACCACCGGCAGACAGCTGCAGTCTTTATCTTGACATCCCGTTTTGTCCGTCTAAATGCATTTATTGCTCCTTTGCTTCAATGGGCGTTGACAAGATGAGCCAGTTTGTAGAGCCTTACCTTGAGGCTATGTTTAGGGAAATTGATGCTACGGCAAAGGTTGTAAAAAATCTTGGTTTTCGCGCCTCTACGGTGTATATTGGAGGAGGAACGCCGACTACACTCTCGGCAGAGGCTCTGGACAGGCTTTTGTGGAAAATTACTGAGAAGTTTGACCTTTCAGGGCTCCGTGAGTTTACGGTTGAGGCAGGCAGACCCGACACTATAACTGCATCAAAACTTGCGGCGATGAAAAGGTGCGGAGTTGACAGAATAAGTGTAAATCCGCAGAGCATGAATAAGAAGACGCTTGATATTATCGGGCGCAAGCATTCTCCCGAGCAAATATCATCAGCTATGCAGCTTGTAAGAAAATATGATTTTCGTGCGATTAATATGGATGTTATTGCAGGTCTTCCCGAGGAGACGGCAGAAGAATTTTCTGATTCGATTAATAAGGTTGTCGCCTTTGACCCCGAAAACATAACTGTACATACTATGTGTATAAAACGTGCGGCAAGGCTAACAACGGAGGATGAAAAGGTAGAGCTTTCAAAGGATGCAGAGGTAGAGCGTATGGTGCGTTATGCCTATGATTTACTCAAAAAAAATAAATACTATCCATATTATCTTTATAAACAGAAAAAAACTCTCGGCAATCAGGAAAACACGGGATTTTGTAAAGACGGGTACGAAGGATTCTATAATGTGTATATGATGGAGGAGCTCCAGACGGTTGTATCTATGGGCGTTGGCGGAGTTACAAAGCTCATTAAAGGCGACCGCATCGAGCGGATATTTAATATCAAGGACGTCAGGGAATATATAAGAAGACTTGACGAGCAGATAGAGAGAAAAAATTATATGTACGAGTATTTTAAATAAAGGAGTGTTCGTATGAAGTGTCCATTTTGCGAATTTGAGGAAAGCAAGGTAGTAGATTCAAGACCCACCGATGAGGGTGAAGCAATACGTCGCCGCAGAGAGTGTTTAGAGTGCGGAAAGCGCTTTACCACGTATGAAAAGGTAGAGAGTATTCCGCTTATGGTAGTCAAAAAAGACGGCTCGCGCCAGATGTTTGACAGTCAGAAACTTTTAAACGGAATTGTGCGCGCCTGCGAAAAGAGAGCAGTAGCTATGAAAGATATCGAGCGCATCACACTTGATATTGAGGCTACCATTCAGAACCGCCTGCAGCGTGAGGTTGCATCCGTTGAAATCGGCGAAATGGTTATGGAGCGCTTAAAAGAGCTTGATGAGGTTGCGTATGTACGCTTTGCATCCGTTTATCGTCAGTTCAAGGATATAAATACCTTTATTGAAGAAGTAAACAAGTTGCTTAAAAAATAGCAAAGAAGAGGGTTTTATGGTACTTATCGGAAATGATTGGGATGAAATAATAGGCGCTGAGTTTGAAAAAGAATATTATCAGACATTGCGAACGTGCCTTGCGGCAGAGTATCGCACGCACACAGTATATCCCGATATGCATAATATTTTTAACAGTCTTAAAATGACTTCGTATAGTGACGTTAAAGTGCTGCTTTTAGGTCAGGACCCGTATCACGGTCCGGGACAGGCTCACGGTCTGGCTTTTTCGGTGCAACCGGGGATAGAGCCGCCGCCGTCGCTTGTCAATATGTTTAAAGAGCTTGAGTCGGACCTTAAAATACCGCGTCCCGAAACAGGCTGCTTAATCCCTTGGGCAAAGCAGGGGGTTATGCTTTTAAACACCGTACTGACCGTGCGTGAAGGGCAGCCGAACTCGCACAAAGGTCTTGGCTGGACGCAGTTTACAGATTGTGTGATTAAGAAGCTAAATGAAAGAGAAGACCCCGTAATCTTTCTTTTATGGGGCAATAACGCAAAGGAAAAACTGCCGCTTATAACAAATCACCATCATTATGTGCTTATGGCGCCACATCCGAGTCCTCTGTCTGCAAGTCGAGGCTTTTTTGGCTCAAAGCATTTCAGTAAAGTAAACCAGCTTCTTAAACAGATGGGTAAAGAGGCGATAGACTGGGCACTTGTTTAAAGTAATTTTGAAAGGCAACAACTATGAACTATATTATTTTTGATTTGGAATGGAACCGCTACGCCAGGGGAGTAAAGGGCGCATGCCCTGATGAGATTATTCAGATTGGCGCAGTAAAATATGACGGCCATATGAGATTTCAGGGCAGCTTTAACTGTATGATACTTCCTCAGCTTTATAACAGAATTGAGCCGACAGTCGAAAAAATGACGGGAATTACCATTAAAAAGCTTCAGAAAGAGGGGGTTCCTTTTCCTGCGGCTTTTCGCGAGTTTAAAAAGTTTATGGGTAAAAAGTTTATCCTGATGTCTTGGGGAATGCAGGACGCATCGGTACTTCGCTCAAACTGCCGCTATTATGATAAAGACGAAAATATGGAATGTCTTCTTCGCTTTGCAGACCTTCAGAGATATTCATCGGATATTTTATCTGGCGGAGCAAAACAACACCAGATGGGACTTAAGAATGCGGCAGATTTTTTCCCGATTGATTATGAAGAAGAAACCCTGCATGATGCCTTGGTTGATGCGACAATATCAGGAGAAGTGTTTGCAAGAATATTTGATAAAAAGCGCTTTGCAAAATATATCGTAAATGCTACTGAAATGAACCAGCATTATAAGAATGTGCATATTACCGATTTGTCTCATAAGTGCATTGACAGACGTGAACTCAGGATGCGTTGCCCCGTATGCGGACGTTATGCGCAAAAGACAAAAGGTTGGTTTAAGCGTGGCAGCAAGTTTGTATCTCAGCATAACTGCAGAAGATGCGGCAAAGATTTTATCTGTTCGCTCGAGATTCTTCTAACCTATGCAAATGCAGTAAAGTACAAAAAGCGTGTAAAGCTTTTAGAAGATATCCAGCCGCAAAAGGCGGACAAGAATCAGGAGCATAGAAAGGAAAGCAAATGAATATTTTAGCTATTGGTGATATCGTAGGTGATTCAGGGACAAATATGTTTTTGAACAACATTGATGCACTAAAAGAAAAATATAATATAGATTTTTGTGTGGTAAACGGCGAAAACGCCTGCTCAAACAACGGCATAACGCGCAAAAAAGCGGAGCTTTTACTGTCTGCGGGTGCTGATGTTATAACTCTGGGCAATCATACCTTTAGACAAAAAGAAGCCGTGCATCTTTTGGCTAACAACGATAGAGTTATAAGACCGATTAATTACCCCGAGGATACTGTCGGAAAAGGCATTACAACCGTTACAAAAGACGGCAAAAAAATCGCTGTAATAAATGCCTTGGGACGCATATATCTTGATTATGCTGACTGTCCTTTCCGCGGTGTGGAAAAAGCGATAAAAGAGTGCAGGGCAGATATTGTTCTTGTTGATTTTCACGCGGAAGCAACCAGTGAAAAAATATCTATGGGATATTTTTTAGACGGAAAGGCTACCGTGGTTTTCGGCACACATACACACGTCCAGACCGCAGACGCCAAAGTTTTGCCAAAGGGTACGGGTTATATCACCGATATCGGAATGACGGGACCGTACCATTCCTGTCTTGGCGTGCACAAGGAAATTGTGCTCGACAGATTTTTAAGCTGCGTTCCGCAGCGCTTTGAGTTTGCAGACGGACCTGCGCAATTAAACGGCGCAGTATTTTGTATAGATGATGATACAAATAAGACCAATGAGGTTATACCGGTTTCTATTTTGCCACAGAGGAGATAGTGCTATGAGTAAAGCGTGCGCAGATGCTAAAAGAGAGCTCAGGAAACACAGCCTCACAATGCGCAGAAATATGCCAAAGGAGCAAAAAGAGTCTGCATCAAAAGAGATTTATAATAAACTTTTAACCCTTGATGCTATAAAAAATGCTACTAATATAATGTGCTATGTGAGCTTTAATTCGGAGCCTGACACACACGCACTTATAGATAAGCTTTGCGCCAATGGCAAGAAACTTTGCGTGCCACTTTGCGACACAAAGAGTTTTGAGATGACGGCGTGCAGAATAGATGGAATTTCTTCTCTTCGCCCCGGTGCATACGGAATATTAGAACCCAACTCATTAGACGCCCAAAATCCTGAAAACATAGATTGTATAATCGTGCCGGGGGCTGTTTTCGGGCGCAATTTTCACAGAATCGGATACGGAAAAGGATATTATGATAAATTTTTGCCACTGGCAAAAAATGCAGTAAAAATCGGCATTTGTTATGATTCATTTTTAAAAGATAAGGTGGAGGCAGAGAATTTTGATGTCCCGCTCGATATGATAGTGACTGAAAAAGAGGTGCTTTTAAGATGAATATCTTATATTTCGACTGTATGAGCGGAATAAGCGGCGATATGGTTGTTGGGGCACTTTTGGATTTGGGAATTGACACAAACGCTCTGGCAAGAGAACTTCATAAAGTGGACCTTGGCAGAGTGTATGATATTGAAACGCAAAAAGTATTTAAAAACAGAATTTCGGCTACGGCTTTTAATATATATGGAGCAAAGTCAAGCGACAGACTTTATATAGAAGAGCTTGCGCATATAATAGCGGAAAGCGGGATTTCCCCCGAAGCTAAACGATATGCACTAATGATATTAAAAAAATATGCCAATGCATATACAAATGTTTACGAAACCAAGCCTCATGATGTATTCTTATGCGGAGAAAAAGCCGTAAGGACGGCGGTCAGCATCGTGTCTTCGGCGTTGCTTATTAGTATGCTCGGGGTAGAAGCGGTAGTATCCTCGCCCATAACAGAGGGTATTGGGCTTGCTAAAACGGGCAGCTCTATGATGCGTGTGCCCGTGCCGATGGTGATGGAAATTATGCGCTTATCGGAAGCGCCGATTGAGATATGCGAGGAAAATACTCAGCTGATAACGCCGACGGGGGCAGCGATTGTTTGTGCGTGTGCGCGTCGATTTGATAAGATGCCGTCTATGACAATCAGCAGCGTGGGTTTTGGCGCAGGTCTTAAAGAGCTTGATGGTCGGGCGAATGTTCTTCGTGCCGTCTTGGGAAGAAATGAAGAACTTTATTTCGAAGAAAGTCTGTTTACAGCGGATGTTCAGCATCAGGGCGAGCCGAAGGGTTTTCTGACCTCATGTGAATAAAATGTAAAAAATACCTGCCGTTGATTGTTTTTAAAAATCAGGTATGCTATACTGAAGGAAGAATTTAACGAAGGAGATTTTAAATGGATACTTTTCTTGAATACTTAATGGAAAAAAAGAGCTCAAACGGAGACTTTATAAAAAAACTTGGTATAGTTATTGCCGCATTTATCGTAATTATAGCGCTGATGAACGTCTTTTTACTGTTTGGCAAATATCTGCTTTCATACATTCCGCTTGCAGTTGCGGCGGTTGTATACGGAGCGTATATTTTAATTCGCGGTTTCAATGTTGAATACGAGTATATTTTCACAAACGGAGACCTAGATATTGATATAATCAAAAGCCGCAGAACAAGAAAAAGACTTGCAAGCCTTTCCGTAAGACAGATTGAGGTTATGGCTAAAAAAGAAAATTCAGCATATACTAATCAGTTTGAAAGCGACACTATTGCTAAAAAATTTGATGCCGTATATGACCCGAAAAAAGGCGGAATATATTGCGTACTTTATAAGGTTGACGGCGTGCGCACACTTTTAACATTTCAGCCGCCTGAAAGACTGGCAGAAGAAATGAAAAAAATGAATCCAAGAGTGATTGCGCTAGATTAAATCTATATACGGGCGGCTATTTTTTGCCGCCCGTAAATGTTTTTAAAGAAAATATATAATGAAAGGATTTGCCCTGATGAACGCAGAAATAATAGCAGTTGGAACGGAACTTTTACTTGGTGATATATTAAATACGAATGCCCGTTTTTTGTCGCAGGAGTTATCATCGCTTGGAATCAACGTTTATTATCAGCAGGTTGTAGGGGATAATCCAAAGAGGTTAAAGGCGGTTATCGGTGAGGCGATAAGCCGCTCTGACGTAGTAATTATGTCAGGCGGATTAGGACCAACGGACGATGACCTTACAAAAGAAATAACGGCTGAATATTTCGGACTGCCTTTGTACTTTGATGAGGGCGTAATGGCAGAAATGAATGAGTATTTAAAAGGAAGACCAATGGTTAAATCGAATGAAAAGCAGGCTTATATCCCTGAGGGTGCGAAAATAATTCATAATAATTACGGAACGGCACCCGGAATCATCATAGAAAAAGATGAAAAGATTGCAATTTTGCTACCCGGCCCTCCGAGAGAGCTTGAGCCGCTTTTTAAAGAGCAGGTAAGAGACTATCTCAAAGAAAAGTCTGGCTTTGTTATGAAATCATTGGTTGTAAGGCTTTTTGGCTCGGGAGAGTCAGCACTTGCAGAAAAGATAAGAGACCTTATGGAAAGTGAAAACCCGACACTTGCTCCGTATGCTAAAGATGGCGAGGTTACAATGCGGATAACCGCAAAAGCAAAGGATGAAGCGGAAGCTGACGAGCTCATAAAAAATATGTATGAGCAAGTAAAAGGGCGTGTAGGAGAATATGTTTACGGTTTTGGTGAGGAGGAAATGGCGGCGGTTGTGTGCCGGCTTCTTGCGCAAGAAAAAATGACTGTTGCAGCGGCAGAGTCGTGCACGGCTGGTATGTTTACGGCAGCATTAGCAGATAATCCCGGAGCATCGGCGGTTCTTTCAGAAAGTGTTGTAACATATTCAAACGATGCAAAAGAAAAATATTTGGGAGTATCGCACGATACTCTTTCAAGATTCGGCGCTGTCAGCAGCGAGACTGCCAAAGAAATGGCGGAGGGAATCAAAAAGGCAGCGGGAAGCGATATTGGCGTTTCGATAACCGGAATTGCAGGTCCGGGTGGCGGTACAAAGGAAAAGCCTGTCGGCTTGGTTTATGTAGGTGTCGCACATGCAGGTGGCACACAGGTAAAGAAACTGCAGCTTTTCGGAGATAGAAAAAGAGTGAGACATTTGTCGGTGTTAAATGCGCTTAACGAAATAAGAAAAATTCTTCTTGATAAATAAAAAAAGTACTTGACGAATAGATTTTGTTACGCTATAATAGACTTAAAGACAGAACGTATGTTCGCAAAAAAGTGCAGTAAGGAGAAATAAATATGGCATTGGATAAAAAGATAGCAGCAGGCAAAAAAACAACGGAGCTCGGAACAAACAAAAAAGAAGCTCTTGATATGGCTATGAGCCAGATAGAAAAAACGTTTGGAAAAGGCGCGGTTATGAAACTTGGTGAGGAGACAAGAATGAATGTTGAGTCAATCCCCACAGGTTCATTAAGTCTTGACTTGGCGCTTGGTATTGGCGGACTGCCGCGTGGCAGAATAGTAGAAATTTACGGACCTGAATCTTCAGGCAAAACCACGCTTGCGTTGCACGCAATTGCAGAAGCACAGAAGCTAGGCGGAGATGTTGCTTTTATTGACGCTGAGCACGCTCTCGACCCGATTTATGCTAAAAAGCTCGGCGTAGATGTTGAAAACCTGATTGTATCACAGCCTGATACAGGTGAGCAGGCTTTAGAGATTGCAGAAATGCTTGTAAGAAGTGGCGCGATAGATGTAATTGTTGTCGACTCTGTTGCAGCTTTAGTTCCCAAGGCTGAAATTGAGGGCGAGATGGGCGATTCTCACGTTGGTCTTCACGCACGTCTTATGAGCCAGGCACTCAGGAAACTTGCGGGTGTAATTAATAAGTCAAACACTATTGCAATCTTCTTAAATCAGCTTCGTGAAAAAGTTGGAGTAATGTATGGTAACCCAGAGGTTACAACCGGTGGCCGTGCGCTTAAGTTCTATGCTTCCGTGCGTATGGAGGTTCGTAAACAGGAGCTTATCAAGCAGGGTACAGATGTAATTGGTGTACGCACAAAGGCAAAGGTTGTTAAAAACAAGGTAGCTCCTCCGTTTAAAGAGGCGGAGTTTGATATTATGTATGGCGAGGGTATCTCAAAAGAAGGCTCAATATTAGATGTTGCTGCCGATATGGATATTCTGCAAAAGAGTGGAACCTGGTATAACTATGGCGAGTTACGTCTTGGTCAGGGGCGTGAAAACTCTAAAAAATATCTTAAGGAAAATCCTGAGTTAAGAGATGAAATAGAGGCAAAGGTCAGAGAGGCAATATATAATTCTGCCAGTGCTGCAGGCGGACAGGAAGTGGGAAATTCTGATGAAATTACAGATTAAAAATGCCCTGATTATCACTATGGATGAGGGTCGTATTATTAAAAACGGCTGTCTGCGCATAGAAGATGAGAATATATCCTATGTGGGCGAGGAGTGCCTTCCGGATGAGCAGTTTGACCGCATGATAGATGCGCGCGGTGGAATTGTTATGCCCGGACTCGTCAACAGCCACACGCATACTGCGATGACTCTGTTTCGTGGCTATGGTGACGATATGTCGCTAAATGACTGGCTTTTTAATAAAATTTTTCCGGCAGAAGACAAGCTCTATGATGAGGCGGTTTATTATGGCTCGCTTTTAGCATGTGCAGAGATGATAAAAAGCGGAACGACACTTTTTGCAGATATGTATTTTATGAATGAAAATACTGTGCGTGCGGTCTTGGAAAGCAAAATCAATGCCAATATTTCGCGTTGTGTGACGGGAATGGATAGCGACTATAAAACGCGCCTTTTGGAAGCCGAGGAATTATACGATAAGTATCATGGTGCAGGCGGTGGAGCGGTAAATATTGAATTTTCTGCTCATGCTATTTATACCTGCTCCAAGGAGGCCATCCGTGCGGTTGGTAAGGCGGCACAAAAGCGTGATGCAGGCGTACATATTCATTTGAGCGAAACGATGAAGGAAAACCGTGACTGCTATAGTCAGTACGGAAAGTCACCGACAGAGGTATTTCGTGATATGGATGTTTTCTGTGGCAGAGTCAATGCGGCGCATTGCGTTTATTTAAGCGAAAACGATATGGACATTTTGGCAGAGCATCATGTTGGCGTATCACATAACCCCGTAAGCAATTTAAAACTCGCAAGCGGAGTTGCTAATGTCAAAGAGATGCTTGAAAAAGGAATTTGCGTGGGTGTTGGAACAGACGGTACGGCAAGCAACAATGCGCTTGATATTTTTGGTGAAATGAAAACGGCGGCGCTTCTGCAGAAAGGAATGCGCCTTGATCCGACTTTGATTAATGCACATGATGCACTTATGATGGCTTCGCAGTCAGGAGCAGAAATCCTGGGTCGCAGCGGAGAACGTGGCATGCTTAAAAAGGGAATGCGTGCGGATATAATCATTTTAGATGCAGACGCACCAAATCTTTTACCTGTGCACAATCCGGAGTCAACGGTGGTTTATAGCGCAAACGGCAATAATGTCGTAACAACTATAATAAACGGAGTTATCGTTATGGATAATCGCAACCTGACCACAATTGATATGGAAAAGGTTAAAGCGGGCATTAAAAAATCAATAGAAAGAATGGGAATTTAAAATAAAATTTTTAAATTAATGTATAAAGATTTGAATTTGGGGCCATCATAGTATTGACCTCACAAAATACATTGAAACCGACTTCCCCCAAGTCGGAAACCCCCTTTAAAAAAGAGAATGTAAAAAATATTTTTTTACATCCTCTTTTTTATTATTTTACTGTACCATCTTAGCAATCTCTTTCTTCAGGCGTGCAATTATACGTTTTTCAAGCCTTGATATGTAAGATTGCGAAATACCGAGTAGCTCGGCAACTTCTTTTTGTGTTTTTTCAACCCTGCCACCAAGGCCAAATCTGAGCTCCATAATTGCGCGCTCGCGATTAGAAAGTTTTTTAATTGCAAGAGATAACAGCTCTTTGTCCACTTCGTCCTCTAAATGTTTGGAAACTTCGTCAGATTCAGTCCCTAAAACATCGGAAAGCAGGAGCTCGTTCCCGTCCCAGTCGGTGTTAAGCGGCTCGTCAATGGAAACCTCGCTTTTTATATTGTGATTTTTCCTCAAAAACATCAAAATTTCATTTTCGATGCACCTGGAGGCATAGGTAGCAAGTTTTATGTTTTTGGATGTGTCAAATGAGTTAATTGCCTTAATAAGACCGATTGAGCCAATTGATATTAAATCTTCAATGCAAATACCGGTATTTTCAAACTTTCTTGCAACATACACAACAAGCCTTAGGTTTCGTTCAACCAAAACACGCTTGACTTCTATATTATCGGGCGCAAGTTGAGACAGAAAATATATCTCTTCTTCAGCGCTTAGCGGAGCGGGAAGCGCCTCCCCCGAGCTTATGTAATAGCTTTCTGTGGGGATGTCCGGCTCTGTGAGCCAGTTTTTTAGCAAGGAATATTTTAGCTTTGCAAGAATTAGAAAATCTTTTAATAAATGTGCCATCATTTAAGTTCTCTCCCTTAAAGTCATTAGGTAGTATCAAATAATAACGCCCCTCGCGGTCGAGAGGTTTATCAGTTAAGGCAAAAAGCCTTTTTGTTTCATTGTTTTTTGGGTATCCTACCCGGGCGTAAAATGAATAAAGCATTTGCTCGCCTGAGATGCCCCTGCATATTATTTGTGAAAAACCATAGAGCAGGGCAGCAGACTCAATATTTGCTGCATCATTAAAGAGAGGTGCTAAAGCTCGGAATTCTCCTATAATTACACCTTGTTTTTCTCTTGGGTCAGTGAGAAAATTCCCTGTGTCATAAAGAGCAGGAAGCATAATACTTTTTTCGCCATAAGTTACCTGAACATATTTTAAAAATCTTCCTTTATCTGCGCTTTTTTCTATAGCACGAAAGGCGCAGGAAAACAAAAAATAAATAAGCGCCGCGGCCATCATAAGAAAATAAGACGGAAGGTTTAGATATAGACTTGTTCCTGAAATGACAGTGCCTAATTTGCTGCCGATGCTTGTCGAAAACAAAAGAGCGTACAGCGCACCCGCAAAGGCAATAGTTACAAGATAAAATACGCAAATGCGTTTTATAAACGAGCGCAGATTTTTTGCGCCAAATGTGATTGCAACCATAAAACAGCTCACGAGAGCTTTTGCCATGAATGAATACATAAGCGGCAAATAAATAAAAAATGCCACTACGGAGTATATGGCACCGAGACTTGCTGCAAAAATTGCTCTCATTATTTTCGGCGCAAGCCTTAAAAGTACGGCGGTAAGAGAAAGCAGAAAAAAGTCAGAGATAAAATTAATTAAAAAAAGTATGTCTACATAGACTTTTATCTGCATTTTTTAGCTCCTTTATCGTGTGTTTCTGTTAAATATTATAACGCGCAGGTGGCTAAAAACTTGTCGGTTTGGCGTGTCGAATGGTGAAAATGTTTCGACAAATTACAGTGAGCAACGACAGGTAAATTTGTAATAATATTGAATTAGGTGGGAGAGTGTGGTATAATTGATGCATACGGAATTTTGTTATACAAAATTCCTAAAAGTCTAATGACTTTTTGCGGTCTTTAACCGCTGCATCAATTGACGGCGTCGTAAAATGATTTTGTGGCATCTAAAATGTGCACTAATTTTATAATGGATATCTAAATTTGACGAAAAATTGATGGTAGTATTTGTGTAAGGTCGTATATTGTTTCATCGTCCTTTTTATTGGATAGTGATTTCGCTATAATAAAATTAGTGGAACATAAGCGCAAGTCAATATACTTTGACACCAACAACGAGTCGTTGTCGGGAAGTAACATTTATAAGTATTCACTTTGTTCAAACGAAGTTGATTCCGCTGTATTGAAAGGCCCACTTCATGGGCTTATATACAGCTACACAACATCGTAATTCACATTGTTTTGTTCCACGATATTCTGAAAGGAGGGAAGTTTAATAATGATTGTATATAAGGAACTTTCCTCTTTGACGAATGACCTTGGTGTTTCAGCAAAAGCATTATATTCACTTAGCAATCACGTATCTTCACACTATTATCAAACAAAAATTCCAAAGAAAAATGGAGAATACAGAGAACTTTCTGTTCCAGATGAATTTTTAAAAACAATACAAAAAAGAATAGTTGAAAAGCTTCTTGTATATGAAGAAGTTTCATCTTATGCTACTGCATATAGATATGGTGCTTCAACGGTTAAGAATGCATATCCACATCTTAAAAAAAATACTATGCTGAAATTGGATATCCGACATTTCTTTGACCATATAATTTATCCTATGGTTAAAGAAAAGATTTTTGTTAAAGAAAAATACTCTGAAAGTAATCGTATTTTGTTGTCATTACTTTGTATATATAACAATGCATTACCTCAAGGAGCGCCCACATCGCCAATTATTTCTAATATTATTATGAAAGATTTTGATAATGCCGTTGGGGAATGGTGCAAAGAAAAAGGGATAAGATATACCAGATATTGTGACGATATGACCTTTTCCGGGGATTTTAATTATATAGAAGTTATTTCTTTTGTAAAAAAAGAACTTAAAAAAATGGGTTTTTATCTTAATGATAATAAAACTGTCGTTGCTCGCAAAGGACAAAAACAAATTGTTACAGGAATTATAGTAAATGAAAAAATAAATACACCTTTGTTATACAGAAAGAAAATAAGACAGGAAATGTATTACTGCATGAAGTTTGGTGTAGTTTCGCATTTGCAAAGAAAACAACTTGATGTAAGCGAGAAGGATTATTTAATGAAACTACTTGGTAAGGTGAATTATGTTTTATCGGTAGATGCCACCAACGCCGAAATGATAGGTTATAAAAAATGGTTAATGGAAAAAATTAAACGTATTTAATAGCATTGTGTTTTTGTATAATGACGTATTTAAAATATTGCATCTATCCCTTCCCTATAGGATAACTTTTATTGAATTTCTCAAAAGAAGGAAATTTTATGATTAAAAAAGTGGAGAAAAATGACTTTGATTTGGTTTATGATATTATGGAAAAGAGTTTTCCAAGTGATGAAATAAGACCGTATAATGAGCAAAAGGAGCTTTTTGATAAGGCGAGATATTGTGTGTACGCCGAATATGAATCTGATGCTCATATAGAGGGTTTTATAGCGGTGTGGGAATTTGATGATTTTGTTTTTATAGAGCATTTCGCCGTAAGTCCCGAAAATCGAAACGGGGGACTGGGGGCTAAAATATTAAATGAATTGACTCATATGACAGATAAAAGAGCCTGCCTTGAGGTAGAGCCGCCGAAAAGTAAGATACAAATTAGGCGTATTTCCTTTTATGAGCGTAACGGATTTTATTTAAATGATTATGAATATTTTCAGCCACCGATTTCCAAGGGGAAAAATATCGTGCCGCTTATGATTATGACGCACGGCGGCAAGGTGGACGAGAACGAATTTCAAAACATAAGAAATGTGCTCTACAAAGAAGTGTATAAATATGTTTAAAAAACGGAAAAATTGCGGTAGAAATACATTGTGCGATAATTACGAAAGATATCGGAGGGAAAAAGGATGATTCGTTATTCTGTTGTGGTGCCCGTATATAACGAAGAGGAGGTTGCCCGTGAGAGCTATAAGCGCCTTAAAAACGTTATGGACAGTACCGGCGAGGCGTATGAGCTAATATTCGTAAACGACGGCAGCCGAGATAAAACGGAAGAAATTATAACTGAGATATGCTCAGAGGACCCGAATGTGCGCCTTATCAATTTCTCGAGAAATTTCGGTCATCAGACTGCGATTACAGCAGGAATGGACAATTCGTCGGGTCAGGCAATCGTTGTTATTGATGCTGACCTTCAGGACCCGCCCGAAGTAATTTTGCAGATGATTGAAAGGTGGAAAGAGGGCTATGACGTAGTCTACGGCCGGCGTGCAAAACGAAAGGGTGAGACTGTATTTAAAAAGCTGACAGCGAAGATGTTTTACAGATTTTTGCGTAGTATGACGAGTGTGGATATTCCTGTTGACACGGGCGATTTTCGTCTTATTGACCGAAAGGTTTGCGATGTCATGTCGTCTCTTACGGAGAAGAACCGTTACGTAAGAGGTCTCGTGAGTTGGGTTGGTTTCCGTCAGACTGCGGTTACTTATGTAAGAGAAGAGCGTTTTGCGGGCGAGACGAAGTATCCGCTTAAAAAGATGCTGAAGTTTGCGATGGATGCCATCACAACGTTTTCATATAAGCCGCTTAAACTTTCAATATATATCGGTTTTATGGTTGCGTTTGCTAGCTTTTTATATCTTTTGATTGTACTTTATCTTCGTCTGTTTACCGATGCCGCTGTTGCAGGCTGGGCATCTACTCTTGCTGTTTCGCTCATATTTAACGGCGTGACGCTTATGATGCTCGGAATTATCGGCGAATATATCGGCAGAATTTATGATGAGGTTAAAAACCGACCGCTTTATATCATCAGAGAAAAAATCGGTTTTCAGAGGGTGAATAAAAATGATTGAAGCAAATATCAGGAAAAAGAACCTGATTGAAATAGTTAAATTTTGCTCGATAGGTGCATTTAATACTGTTTTAGACTATGTTTTGTTTTTCCTGTTTTTTAGTATTTTAAATATTAATAAAACGATGGCACAGGTTTTTGCAACGGCTATTGCGATGACAAACAGTTATGTTTTTAACCGCTACTGGACCTTTGGCAGAAAAGGAACGATAAGAGCGGATGAGATAATAAAGTTTGTGGTTGTAAACTTTGTCGCGATGAGCGTTACAATACTTTGTCTGCATCTGTTTTATGACTTTTTGCACGCAGAGCGCGCGGTGAATTATCTTTTATCTCTGACAAATATTTCATACAGATTATCGGGAGACGCCTCGGTAATGTTTTGCAAGCTTATATCTATGCCTTTTTCGTTGATTGTTAATTTCTTGGGAAATAGGCTATGGGTATTTAAAAAGAACTCGGATAAAAAGGAGCAAAATCCGTTATGAGAACAATTCATACTAAAAAAATTACAGAAGCCGTACGACAAATGTGTATGGAGGCGAACTATTTCCTCTGTGATGATGTGCGCAGGGCAATTGTTAAGGCAAAAGCTGCCGAAGAATCAGCAATAGGCAAGGAAATTCTTGATGACCTCATTAAAAATGCAGATATAGCAAAAGAAGAAGAAATTCCCGTTTGCCAGGATACAGGCATGGCGGTGTTTTTTGTCAAGATTGGACAAAAGGTAAAAATCAAAGGCGGGCTTTTAACCGATGCGATTAATAAGGGAGTAAGCTTGGGATATGCAGACGGATACCTCCGAAAATCCGTGCTGACCGACCCTATCAGAAGAAAAAACAGCGGAGACAACACTCCGGCAGTTATACATTATGATATTGTCGAGGGCGATAAGCTTGAAATAACATTTGCTCCAAAAGGGTTTGGTAGTGAAAATATGAGTGCACTTAAGATGCTAAAACCATCTGATGGTATAGAGGGCGTAAAGCAGTTTGTAATTGATACCGTGACGAGTGCAGGCTCAAACCCTTGCCCGCCGATTGTTGTCGGCGTGGGCATAGGCGGAACGATGGATAAATGTGCGTGTCTTGCCAAAAAAGCGCTAACGCGCAGTTTAGACGAAAGAAATCCTGACCCGTTTTACTCTGAATTTGAGCAGGAACTTTTGACTAAAATAAATGAGCTGGGCATCGGTCCCCAGGGCTTTGGCGGAAAGACAACAGCGCTTGCGGTCAATGTTGAGACGTTTGCGACACATATTGCAGGTCTTCCTTGTGCGGTTAATATCAACTGCCACGTTACACGCCATAAGACGGTTGTATTGTAAGGAAATACATAGAGATGCCAAAATGTTGTTATGTAAACCAATGTTGCTAACAATATACCTGTTAAAAACTACATATTTTTGAGATGAAAATGCAGTTATAGAGCCAAATAAAGTGAAAAAACTGTTAACAACCCTGTTGATAAGTAGACAGGCAAAAAGATTATTTTTGTTGTTATGTCAACTAAAAGCAAAATTTTAATATGTAAAATAAGGCAAATAAATTATAAAATAATGGGTCTAAGGCTTGAAACTTTGCGAAAAAAATTATATAATATTAGGCAGGAATTTCAGTAAGAATAAATTCATACGATGTATTAGGAGGCTATCATGACACCTAAATTTAAAAGAATTCTCCTTAAATTAAGCGGTGAGGCGCTCGCCGGTCCGCGAGGCTTTGGTCTTGATGAAGAGACGCTGGCTGATATTTCGCGCGTAATCAAGCGTGCGAGTGAAATGGGTGTAGAGATTGCTGTTGTAGTAGGCGGTGGTAATTTCTGGCGCGGAAGAACAGGAAAAGATATGGACAGAACCCGTGCAGACCATATGGGTATGCTGGCAACAGTAATTAATTCTTTGGCTTTGCAGAGTGCGCTTGAGGCAGCGGGTGTTAACACTCGCGTTCAAACAGCGATTGAAATGCGTCAGATTGCAGAGCCGTATATAAGAGGTAAGGCTGCAAGTCATCTTGCAAAGGGAAGAGTAGTTATTTTTGGCTGCGGAACTGGTAACCCATTCTTCTCAACCGATACAGCAGCTGCACTTCGTGCGGCAGAGATTGAGGCAGAGGCAATCCTGCTTGCTAAAAAGGTTGACGGAGTTTACGACTCTGACCCGAACCTTAATCCCGATGCTAAGAAGTTTGATGAACTTAAGTATATTGAGGTTTTAAACAAAGGCCTCGGAGTTATGGATTCAACAGCAACATCACTGTGTATGGACAACAATATTCCAATTTTGGTATTTGGTCTTGATGACCCGGAAAATATTATCCGCGTGCTCGAGGGCGAAAAGATAGGCACAGTAGTTTCAAACTGATGAAAGGCGGTATTTAAATTATGTATGAAGAAATAAAAGCAAAAATGGACAAAGCGATTGTGGCACTTGAGTCTGACTATGCGGCAATCCGTGCAGGAAGAGCAAACCCTGCTATATTAGACAGAGTTACGGTTGATTATTACGGCTCACTGACACCGGTAGGTCAGGTTGGAACAATTTCTGTTCCCGAGGCTCGTACACTTATGATTCAGCCGTGGGATGCAAGCATTCTTCGTGAGATTGAAAAAGCAATCTTAGCAGCTGATATCGGAATTACACCGAACAATGACGGAAAATCTATCAGATTGAATTTCCCGCCGCTTACAGAGGAGCGCAGACGTGAGCTTGCAAAATCAATCTCAAAGCGTGCTGAAGACGGCAAGGTTGTTATCCGCGGTATTCGCCGTGATGCAATTGACGCTTTTAAAAACCAGAAGAAGCTCGGCGAGATTACTGAGGATGATTTAAAAGGCTGCGAAAAGGATGTTCAGGATATTACAGATAAATACATTAAAGACATCGACCAGATAGCCGCAAAAAAAGAAAAAGAGATTATGGAAGTATAATAAATTTTATGCTGCCTGCTAAAAGGGACGCCGTTTGCGGCGCCCCTTTTAGGGCATTATTGGGGTGATTGTTATTTTAAAAAAACTATCGCATAAATTGACAGTCGGAGCACTCGAAAAAGAAATTGACAAAGATAATCTGCCTAAACACGTCGGTATTATTATGGACGGAAACGGACGCTGGGCAAAGAAGAGAGGTCTGCCAAGAAGTGCAGGTCACAGAGCGGGCGCGCAGAACTTAAAGACGATAACAGAGTATGCCGGCGAGCTTGGAATTAAGTACATAACTGCCTATGCATTTTCCACGGAAAACTGGAAAAGACCCAAAGAAGAGGTCGATGCGCTAATGGCGCTACTCCTTGATTATCTTCGTGATAAAGAGCAGCTTGCAGGTAAGAATGTTACCATTCGCGTAATTGGTGACAAAAGCGCACTAAGCGATGAGATAAATCATGAAATTGATGTTATAGAGGATTACACAAAAGACCGTGACGGTATGATTTTGTATCTTGCGATTAATTACGGCGGAAGACAGGAAATTGCAAAAGCCGTAAAATCTATGGTGAATGAGGCAGTAAAGGGTGAAATATCGGCTAAAGATATTACGGAGGAAATGATTTCTGAAAGAATTTATACCCCTGATGTTCCTGATGCTGACCTTATCATCCGTCCCAGCGGCGAGCAGAGACTAAGTAATTTTTTACTTTGGCAGTCAGCGTACAGCGAATTCTGGTATTCTGATATTAACTGGCCTGACTTTACGACAAAGGATTTTGCAAAAGCAATTTTAGATTATCAAAACAGAAACAGACGTTTTGGCGGCGTGTAAGCGCTGAAGATTGGAGGACGTTATGTGGTCAAAACTTGGAACTAGAGTGGCAAGCGGCGTAATAGGCGCAGCACTTTTAATCCTGATTATTTTATACACTCGTGCGTGGGCGTTTAACATTGTGGTTTCTCTGGCGTGTGTTGTGTCTATTTATGAGCTCATTACAACATTCGGGCATAATAAAAAACCTCAGCTTGCAGTAATTGAGTATGCATTTGCTATTATTGCGCTACTGGCACTGTTTTTTGCAAAGAATAGCGGAGCGCTTTTAATGCTGATTTTAGTTGCCTATGCTATGTTTCTTCTTATTTCGGCTATTTTCTGGCACGAGAAAATAAAATTCGGCGATGTATGTGCGGCATTTTTTATGCTCATATATTCCGTACTGTTTTTATACCATGTTGCATTGATAAGGGAAACGGAACATGGTAAACTTTTGGTTTTTCTGCCGTTTCTTTGTGCGTGGATGCCTGATACCTTTGCATATTTTTCAGGTCTGCTTTTCGGCAAACACAAGCTCTGTCCGAGCATAAGCCCGAAAAAGACGGTAGAGGGCGCAATTGGTGCAGTTGTCGGTTGCGTTATTATTACAATGGCATTTGGTCTTGTGCTTAATAATGTTTACGGACGCAGTATAAACTATCTGTTGCTTCTTGTTTTGTCAGTATTTTGCGGCGTGATTGCGCAACTTGGAGATTTGTCGGCTTCGCTCATTAAAAGAGAGTACGGCATTAAGGATTTTGGAAATCTGATTCCTGGTCACGGCGGCATATTAGATAGAATTGACAGTCTAATTTTTGTAGCGCCCTTAGTATATTATTTTATTTTATACTTGCCTGTTATCAGATAAAGGAGATTCACTATGAGATATATTACCGTTTTAGGCTCAACCGGCTCTATTGGCGTGCAGACGCTTGAGGTGATGGAGAAGATGGAGGGCGTGTGCCCTGACGGACTTTCGACATACTCGAAGATAGATCTGCTGGAAGAGCAGGCAAGAAGGTGGAAACCGGAAAAGGTATGTGTTGTTTGCGAGGAAAAGGCAAGAGAGCTTAAGGTAAAGCTTAGGGATACAGAGATTAAGATTTTGTCAGGCGCAGACGGACTTATAGAGCTTGCCGAAAGCAATAAAAGCGATACGGTTGTAACTGGCATAGTGGGAATTGCAGGCTTAAAACCAACGCTGGCAGCGATTAAAAAGGGCAAACGCATAGCGCTTGCTAATAAAGAAACGCTAGTTACGGGTGGAGAAATAGTAATGCGTGAGGCGGCTTTATGCGGTGCGGAGCTTATTCCGGTTGATAGTGAACACAGCGCAATTTTTCAAAGCCTTGCCGCAAGAGTAAACAAAAACGATTACGAAAAAGAAGTAGACGCAATCATTCTTACTGCTTCGGGCGGTCCTTTTTTTGGGAAGAGTCGCGAGGAACTTTTAAATGTAACCCGTGCGCAGGCACTGGCTCATCCCAACTGGGAGATGGGCGCTAAAATTACGATTGACAGTGCAACACTTATGAATAAAGGCCTTGAGGTTTTAGAGGCGGCGCATCTTTTTAGTATGCCGCTTGAAAAGGTTGAGGTTTTGGTTCACCGCCAGAGCATAATTCACTCTATGGTGCGATTTACTGATAATGCTGTTATCGCGCAGCTTGGCGCACCTGACATGAAACTGCCTATTCAGTATGCAATTACATACCCAAAAAGAATGAAGATGGAGGGCAACGAGCTCGATTTGCTCACATCCGGTCCTCTCACTTTTGATAAGCCTGATACAGATACGTTTTGCTGCCTTGACCTTGCATACCGTGCAGGAAAAATCGGTGGAACAATGCCGACCGTCTTAAACGGAGCAAATGAGGAAGCAGTATCGCTATTTCTACAGGATAAAATAAAGTTTTTACAGATTGCAGATGTTGTATCCGGCGCT
The DNA here is from genome assembly GCA_045578185.1 of Clostridia bacterium. GTDB lineage: Bacteria > Bacillota > Clostridia > UBA1381 > UBA9506 > RGIG1666. The sequence goes on along the minus strand of JAZNJS010000051.1, from coordinate 38,035 downwards.
ATGGAAAATCATAAGTTAAAAGAAAATCCTGCGCTTTCAGACATTTTAGAGGCAGACAGCTGGGCAAGAGAATATGTCCGGAGCATTTTGCATAAGATAAATACTGCCATATAGCGGGCAGGATGGTTTTGCCTGCAGAAATTACGGTTTTTCTGCCCCGGACATTTATATATTCTGTTCGGGGTTTTTTATTTAATCCGGAGGTTTTTTATGACTACTGTTTTGACGATTGCCGCTGCCATACTTATTTTTGCACTTATGATTTTTGTGCACGAGTTTGGACACTTTATTGTTGCAAAGCTGGTGGGAATCAGGGTTCTTGAGTTTGCGATAGGCATGGGGCCAAAGGTCCTTTCCTGGGGAAAGGGCGAAACACGTTATAGCATTCGTGCGATTCCTATTGGCGGTTTTTGTGCTATGGAGGGCGAGGACAAGGACTCTGATGACCCGAAAGCTATCAATAACAAACCCGCCTGGCAGAGACTTTTGGTGCTTGCGGCAGGCGCGTTTATGAATATTTTGCTCGGCTTTGTGCTATTGTTTTTTATGATGACGCAGGGCAGCCATATGGCGACAAATGTGATAGGGTCGGTAGAAACAGGTTCGGCGGCTTATGAAAGCGGACTTATGCCGGGCGATGAAATTATAAAGATTGCAGGTAAGAGAACAAATATTGCTGCAGAAGTCACCTGGGAGGCGGGAAGAAGAGGAGCCAGGGTGACAGAGTTTTTAGTAAAGCGTGGTACAGAGAAGATGACTATTTTGGTAACGCCGCGTGAGACAGACGGTGCGTATCGTTTTGGTTTTACGCTCGCATCTGCCGAAAATAATGTCGGTCAGTCGCTAAAGACGGCATACCACGGAACCTTTTTCTACGGCAAACTGATAATAAGCTCGATAGTTGACCTGTTTCGTGGAAACGTAGAAATTTCGCAGCTTTCTGGGCCTATAGGCATAGTCTCAGAGATAGGCTCGGCAGTTCAGGAAACGGCGAAAACCGGTATGGAAGGATTTTTAAATCTTATAAACCTTGCCGTACTGCTTACGATAAATTTAGGAATTTTCAATCTGCTGCCAATACCCGCACTTGACGGCGGACGCATATTATTTGTTCTTGTTGAAATGATAATCGGCAAAAAAATACCGCCTGAAAAAGAGGGTATGATTCACTTTGCGGGTTTTGCAATTTTAATATTGCTTTCGATAATGATTGCGGTGATGGATGTTTTAAAATTCAGAGCATAAACCAAAGATTAGAAAGGAGACGGCGATGGGAAAAATACGCGTACTTGATAAGACAGTTTCCAATATGATTGCTGCAGGTGAGGTTGTGGAAAGACCGGCGTCCGTTGTAAAAGAGCTTTTGGAAAACTCTATGGATGCAGGAGCAAAACATATTACTGTTGAAATAAAATCCGGCGGAATAACCTATATTCGTGTGGCAGATGACGGCGTCGGCATGAGCAGAGAAGATGCCGAGACTTGTCTTTTGCGCCACGCAACAAGTAAAATTACCACAGCGGATGACCTAGGGGCGATTAAAACACTCGGTTTTCGTGGCGAGGCATTAGCGAGCATCGCAGCTGTCTCAAATCTTGATATATATACTAAATCAGCAGATGATGAAACAGGTACTCACCTGTCATCCGTCTGCGGAGAAATAACGGATATTGGCGAGGCGGGTTGTCCTTTGGGTACAACTATCATTGTGCGTGATTTGTTCTGTTCGACACCTGCCCGTATGAAATTTTTAAAGAAAGATTTTACCGAGGCTGGATATATTAAAGATATGCTCGACCGTCTGGCACTTTCTCACCCTGATATTTCGTTTAAACTGATAAACAACGGCAAGGAAGCACTCTTTACTGACGGTCAGGGAGGACTCTCCGCCTGTGTATATTCTGTGTACGGAAAAGATGTAGCTACTGCTATGATGCCGGCAGATTTTAATGAATCACCGGTAAAGGTGCACGGTCTTGTCGGCAGAGGGAGCATTTCACGTCCAAACCGTAATATGCAGAACTTTTTTATAAACGGACGCTATATAAAAAGTCCGCTACTTGCTAGAGCAACGGAAGATGCTTACAAAAACGAAGTGATGGTCGGCAAATTCCCGGTTTGCGTATTAAGCGTTGAGCTTGACCCATCACTAGTGGATATAAATGTTCACCCGACAAAGCTTGAGGCAAAGTTTGCCGATGAAAAGCATATTTATCACTGTGTTTACTGGGCGGTTAAAAATGCGCTTTGCCAGGGGGTAGAGATTCCCAAGGTTACTGCGGATATAAAAAAGACAAGCTTTACAATGCCGACAAAAGAAGAGACGGCAGAGCCTATTCATATGTCAGAGGTCATAGCGCCGAAAAAAGAGGAAACAAAAAAAGAAGTATCTAAAGTAACCGAAGCAAAACCGATACATATAAATGCTGCCCTGAAAAATGAAAATAAATGGACGCGTCCGGAAACTACTGTGCGTGAGCCTGCAATCGAGTGGCCGATTCCTGAGTTTGTGCCGCCGGCGGCTGCAGCTAAAGCGGCGCCGTATAGCGTGCTTGAAGAAAAAGCAGAAGACAAAGCACCTGCAGAGAGTGTTGTTATCTTTGACGAAACCGAAGAGGTAAAAGAGCAGGAAACTAAGTGGGAAACAGGAGAAAAAGAAGCTAAAAAAGAAATTGAATATAAAATATGCGGTCAGGTTTTTGACACATATATTCTCGTTGAAAAAGACGGAGAGCTTTTGATGGTTGACCAGCACGCAGCGCACGAAAGATTAAGATACGAGGAACTTTTAAGACAGTATAGAGAAAGAAAAATAGCGGCGCAGTCTTTAATTATACCTGCGGTTGTTACGCTTTCTGCGCAGGAAATGGCGCTGTACCGTGAATATAGTGAAAAAATAGCGACGCTTGGATTTGATGTGGAAGAATTTGGAGCAAATGCCGTCGCAGTCCGTGCGACGCCTGAAGAGCTTTCAGAGCGTGATATAAACGAGCTTTTTGCAGAGATACTGACGATGCTATCACAAAACAGAAAAAATTTAGACGAGGATTTAGTCAGTCGTATGCTTTACAGTATCGCCTGCAAGGGAGCAATAAAAGCAAATCACGGCCTCCACCAGAGCGAGATGAAAGTGCTTTTAGATGCAGTATTTTCGCTTGAGGGCATAAACACCTGCCCGCACGGAAGACCAATTACCATTGCTTTTACCAAAACGTTCATAGAAAAGCAGTTTAAGAGGATTGTATAATGAATAATAAGATTGTAGTAATCGCAGGACCTACTGCCACGGGGAAAACCCGACTTGCAGTAGAGCTTGCAAAAAGGTTTGGCGGCGAGGTCATATCGAGCGATTCTATGCAGATTTATAAATATATGGACATAGGAAGCGCTAAACCGACGAAAGAGGAAATGGAGGGCGTAGTCCACCACTTAATTGATATTACAGACCCGAAAGAGAGCTTTAGCGTGGCGCGTTATGTTGAGCTTGCAAACGAGGTGGCAGAAGACATAATTTCCAGAGGGAAACTGCCGATTATTGCAGGCGGTACGGGGCTGTATATTTCGTCTTTTATTGATAATGTGAAATTTACACAGTCTGAAACAGACTTTGAACTCAGAGACAGACTGTATAAAGAGGCAGAGGAAAAAGGAAATGAAGCGCTGCACGCACGTCTTTTAGAAATTGACCCAAAAGCAGCGGAGGCAATACATCCAAATAATATAAAACGTGTTATCCGTGCGATTGAGCTTTATGAAACTACGGGGCGAACGCTCACCGAGCAGAATGAAAATTCAAAGACAGAACCGTCACCGTTTGAGCCGATAATGCTTGCGCTTAACACGGACAGAGAGGTTTTATATGACAGAATTAACCGCCGTGTTGATATTATGCTAAATGACGGTCTCATAGAGGAAATAAAAAGGCTTAGGGATATGGGGCTTACGGCGGATATGCAGTCGATGCAGGGTATCGGCTATAAAGAAATATTATCTCATTTAGACGGAGAAATTAGCTATGAAGATGCTATAGAGCTCGTCAAAAAGAACAGCAGAAATTATGCCAAAAGGCAGCTTACATGGTTTAAAAGAGATGAACGCTACCATTGGCTTGACTGTATGACGGATGACCTTGTAGGTCAGGCGGAGAGAATATTATTAGATTTTGGTTTATAAAATGGCTATAATCAAGGGGGTGAGCCGATGCAGGACGTTGACGCATATCAGGGAAGTGTAAATGAGATAATTTATGCAAATGAGGAAAATGGGTATGCGGTGTTTGACTTTGACGCAAACGATGAAGGATTAATCACTTGCGTTGGCTACATTCCATATATAAAAGTCGGCGAGATGCTTATTCTAAGCGGTAGGTGGACAAACCACGCAAGCTATGGAGAGCAGTTTAAGGTTGAAAATTTCCAGAGGATTGAGCCGACAGGCAGAGACGAGATTTTAAGATACTTATCCTCGGGTGTGGTGCGCGGAGTAAGAAAATCAACTGCGCTAAAGATAGTTGACCGTTTCGGAGAGGAAAGTCTTCAGGTCATTGTCGATATGCCCGAAAGACTGGCTGAAATTAAGGGAATAAGTGAGGAAAAGGCATATGCTATCCGCACATCATACCTTGAAATATTTGAAAAAGAGCAACTTATACTGTTTCTGCAAAAGTATAATATCACTCCTGCTTTTGCAGTTAAAATCTACGATTCATTTGGTGAAAATGCGGTGAAAATAATTAAAGATAATCCGTATTTTCTTTGCGAAAGGATTCGGGGAATAAGTTTTAAAACCGCAGATTACATAGCGCACCATATGGGAATAAGGCCCGAAGATGAAAACCGTGTGCGCTCAGGAATAAAATACACGCTGTCGTTTTATGCGGCAAGTGGCGGCCACACTTATCTGCCACGGGAGATTTTGGTTTCGCTTGCAGCGAAAATGCTGCTTATAGATGCTTTGGAAGTGGAAAATGCGCTCGTGTCATTGATTATAGACGGTCAGGTAGTGAGCGAAAATGACGGCGTGACAGAGTGCATATATCTACCTGTATATTATGAGTGTGAAAAAGATGTTGCTACGCAGATTAAAGCGATAAGCGGTTATATAAGAAAAGAGAAAAAAGACAAGGCGCTTTCCGAAATAGAAAAACTTGAAAAGGAAAGTGACATTATACTTGAAGAAAAACAGAAAAAAGCGGTATTGTGTGCGCTGACATCGGGAGTAACTGTAATTACCGGTGGACCCGGAACGGGAAAGACGACAACGATTAATTTTATTATAAAGCTTCTCAAAAAGCGTGGTCTTGACATTGCGCTTACTGCGCCGACTGGCAGAGCGGCTAAAAGGATGAGCAGCGTGACCGGTGAGGAATCAAAGACCATTCACAGACTTTTAGAACTTGGCTATACCGGTGATGACTTAGAAAGAGATTACCGAAGAGGAAGCGATTTTCCTTTGGAACACGATGTTATCATAGTCGATGAAGTTAGTATGGTTGACATTTTGCTTATGCAGGCACTTCTTTCAGGCATAAAACCGGGTGCACGGGTTGTGTTCGTTGGCGACAGCGACCAGCTCCCGTCAGTTGGGGCGGGAAATGCTTTAGATGATATAATAGCATCAGACATCGTGCCCGTAATAAAGCTTGATACGGTTTTTCGTCAGGCGGAAGAAAGTATGATAGTTGTAAATGCGCATAAAATTAATAACGGCGAATATCCGGTTTATAACGAAAAAGAAAAGGACTTTTTCTTTATCGGTGCTAAAACGGGTGAGGAAATAACACAAAAGATTGTTGAGCTTGTATGTGAGCGCTTGCCCCAGGCATACGGATATGACCCTATGCACGATATTCAGGTAATATCGCCGATGAAAAAGACACCTGCAGGCGTCATAGCGCTTAATGAACAGCTGCAAAAAGCTCTTAATCCGCCAAGCAAAGATAAGAGTGAGAGGTCGTTTATGTCCCGCATACTGCGTGAGGGCGACAAGGTTATGCAGGTAAAAAACAATTATGATATAGCCTGGGAACGTGTCAGCTCAAGTGAAGAGGGCGTCGGAATATATAACGGTGATATTGGTTATATATCCGAGATTGATGCGCAAATGGTAACGGTAATTTTTGATGATGATAAAAAAGTTGAGTATCCCAATTCTATGCTCGAGGAGCTTACCCTTGCCTATGCGATTACTGTGCACAAGAGCCAGGGAAGTGAGTTCCCGGCAGTTGTAATGCCCGTTTTCCACGGAGCACCAATGCTTATGAACAGAAATCTTATTTATACTGCGATAACACGCGCTAAAGACTTTGTAACTCTGGTGGGACAAAAAAGCGCAGTAGAAAAAATGGTTGATAATGATTTTGAGGCAAAAAGATACTCAAACCTAAAAAAGTGGCTTACAGAGGAGATATTTTAATGGAAAACATTACTCATGAGGCGGTAACTGAGTATATAAGAAAGACCGTAAAAAAAGAGACAGGTCGACTCAGTGAAATGGAGAGCTTCGCCAAAGATAACTTCGTACCGATTATTCAGCGTGAGGCAGGACGGTTTTTGTCTGTGCTGGTATCTATTATAAACCCCGAGCGTATTTTAGAGCTTGGTACCGCAATCGGCTACTCTGCGCTTTTGATGGCGAACGCAACGACAGCGCAGATTGTAAGCATCGAGCGGGATGAAGAGATGTTTGTAAAGGCGATAGATAATATTTCCGCCTGCGGTATGCAAAACAGAATTCGCGTGCTTCACGGTGATGCGGAGACAGAAATAGTAAACTTGCCGGGAAAATTTGATTTCATATTTATTGATGCGGCAAAGGGGCAGTCTCCCATTCATTTTGATTTAGCTCTTTTAAAGCTCGCACCCGGCGGAATTATCGTTACGGACAATGTGCTTTATCGTGGTATGGTGGCAGAAACTGGTGATGTTGGGCATAAGCACAGAACCATTGTTACAAGGCTTAAGGAATTTTTGGATATGCTTTGCCAAGATGAGCGTTTTGATACTGCAATCCTCCCTATTGGTGACGGAATGGCGATAACAAAAGTGAAAAACTAAAAGAAACAGGTGAAACAGATGTATTTAATAGCGGGACTGGGAAATCCAGGTAAGCAGTATGAAAGTACCAGACATAATGTAGGATTTATCAGCGTTGATTATCTGTCAGATTATTTTAAGGTTAATCTGAACAAGGTAAAGTTTAAGGCGGTATATGGAGAAGGAAATATCGAGGGAGAAAAGGTTATGCTGGTAAAACCGCAGACTTATATGAATCTTACCGGTGAAAGCTTAAGAGAGATTGTTTCTTTTTACAAAATTCCTATGGAAAATGTGATTGTAATTTATGATGATGTGAGCTTAGATACCGGCAGAATCCGTATTCGCCCGAAAGGCTCTGACGGCGGACATAACGGTATAAAATCTATTATATATCAGCTACAAAGTGATGTTTTCCCACGTATAAAAATAGGAATCGGTGCCGCACCCGAAAAATGGGATATGGCAGACTATGTGACGGGAAAATTTACTGATGAAGAGGTAAAAACGCTTGCAAAATCGGTAGAAAAACTGCCTGATATTATAAAAGAAATTATTAAAAACGGCACACAAAGTGCTATGAACAGGTATAACGGTAAGGGCTGAAAAAATGAAAATTTTATCGGAACTGCTAAACGAATCAACTGAATACAGCGTGCTTTTAGAGCACATAAATCATGGTGAGGTGCCCGTGAACGTGTCAGGGCTGACAGCGTCGGGAAAGGCGCATCTCGCTGCTTCGTTATGCAAAAATTTAAAAAAATGCGGTCTTTATATTGCAGACAGCGAATATATGGCGAAGAAAACGGCAAAGGACATCTCGTTTTTCTATGGCGAGAACACCCTTTTATATCCTGCAAAAGGCATAGAATATTATTCTGTTGATGCTAAAAGTAATGAGTATATAAATGAGCGACTTTCCGTTTTGGAAAAACTCGTAAATGCCAAAGAAGAGACGCTGACTGTAATGAGCGTAGATGCGCTACTAGAGTTCACGGTCGATTATGATGCATATATATCGAGTATAATGACTGTCGCAGTCGGTCAGGAATATAAGCTTTCAGAGCTTGCAAAAAAACTGACGCAAATGGGTTTTGTTCGTGAGGAGATAGTAGAAGGACCGTGTCAGTTCAGTATCCGCGGAGGCATTTTGGATATTTTTCCTCCGCAAGCGGATAATCCATACAGAATTGAGTTTTTCGGCGATGAGGTTGATTCAATCCGTGAGTTTGACCCCATATCGCAGATTTCTGTTTCTCAGGCAGATTCTGTCACAATAAGTGCGGCAGATGAAAATTACGGAATATCGAGCGAGTACCCATCAGTGCTTGAATATATCTCTAAAAACACCATCATATTCGCTGATGAACCGCACAAAATCAGCGAGCGTGCTGAGGGTTTGGAGTGGGAAATTTCCGAAACGGTTAAATCGTTAATTGAAAAAGAGGTAATCACAGAAGCAAAAGAAAAGTATATTCATAGCTTTTCTGACGCTCTTAAAAGACTTTTAAAATATAGCTTTGTTGGACTTTATACATTGCCGCATTCATGCAAGGAGTACAGACCGAAGGCGTCAGTAAACATCACAATGGGTGCCGTTAATAGCTTTTCGGGCAAGCGCGAGGCCTTTTATTCAGACCTTAATGAGTGGATAGGTAAAGACTACCGAATTGTCGTGCTTGCAGGAAATAACGCAAAACTTTCTGACCTTAAGGAAAGTCTGGAGAAGCAGGATTTTGTTACGGCAATCAAGGATGAGGGTACCGAAAAACTTGAACCTGGGACAGTATATCTTGCAGAGGGAACCTTGCAAAAGGGATTTTATTATCCGCTGATTCGTCTTGTATTGGTAAGTGATGAAGAAATTTTTGGGCGTCACATTAAAAAGCGTGCTCGAAAAGCCAAGACTGATTCGGCAAGTAAAATTCGGAATTTTACGGATCTTGACATTGGTGATTACGTTGTTCACCAGACGCACGGTATCGGTGAGTATGTGGGACTTGATACTTTGCAGGTTGACGGCTATCTGCGAGATTATTTAAAAATAAAATATAACGGCGAAGACTATCTGTATGTGCCGACAGACCAGCTTGAACTTTTGCAAAAATATATCGGAAAAGAGGGGCGTGTGCGCCTTAATAAAATGGGTGGAGCAGAGTTTGCCCGCCAGAAAGCAAAAGTTAAAGCCTCTACAAAAGAACTGGCAGAAGAGCTTTTGCGTCTTTATAGTGCCAGACAGCAGGCAAAGGGATTTCAGTTTAGTCAGGATACAGCTTGGCAGGGCGAGTTTGAGTCAAAGTTTCCATTCGAAGAAACTGAAGACCAGCTTCGAAGTATTGCCGAGGTCAAAGAGGACATGGAAAGCTCACGTCCTATGGACAGACTGCTTTGCGGCGATGTTGGCTACGGCAAAACAGAGGTTGCGCTTCGTGCTGCCTTTAAGGCAGTTCAGGATTCGAAACAAGTGGCATATCTTGCGCCCACCACGGTTCTTACGATGCAGCATTATAATACGTTTTGCCAGCGAATGAAAGATTATCCGATAAAGGTTGAAATGTTGTCACGCTTCAGAACGCCTACCGAGCAGAAAAAAACACTCGCACGCTTAAAAAGCGGCGAGGCTGATATAGTAATCGGTACGCACAGACTGCTGGGTAAGGATGTCGAGTTTAAAGACCTTGGACTTTTGGTTGTCGACGAGGAACAGCGTTTTGGAGTTAAGCATAAAGAACGTCTTAAAGAGATAAAAAATAATGTTGATGTACTGACACTTTCTGCAACGCCGATTCCAAGAACACTCCATATGTCTATGGTAAATATACGGGATATGAGCGTACTTTCGCAGCCTCCTGAGGAACGTTATCCTGTGCAGACTTTTGTTATGGAGCACAACCGTGCTATACTGACGGAGGCGATAAAGAGAGAACTGGCACGGGGAGGCCAGGTTTATTATCTGCATAATCGTGTTGATTCAATTCAGGCTACAGCCCGCAGAATAAGTGAGCAGATTCCTGACGCACGAATCAGATTTGCGCACGGACAGATGGATGAGGACGAACTTGAGGACATTATGATGGATATGCTCGAGGGTAAAATTGATGTTTTAGTGTGCACGACGATAATAGAAACAGGACTTGATATTCCTAACGTAAACACCATAATTATAGAGGATGCAGACCGTATGGGCCTGTCGCAGCTTTATCAGCTTAAAGGGCGAGTTGGCCGCTCTAGCAGACGTGCTTTTGCGTATCTGACATATAAGCCAATGAAAACGCTTAATGAAATTGCGGTTAAAAGGCTTCAGGCAATCCGCGAGTTTACGGAGTTCGGCTCAGGCTTTAAAATTGCTATGAGAGACCTTGAGATTCGTGGAGCGGGCAATATTTTAGGTGACCAGCAGCACGGGCATATGGACAGTGTAGGCTATGATATGTATTGCAAGCTTCTAGCTGAAAGTGTAAGCGAATTGCAGGGCAAGCCACTAAAAGAAGAATGGTCCCCTGTAATAGACATTGCGGTTGAAGCATATATCCCGCCGAAATATATCAAAAACCACAGTATGCGGCTTGATATGTATAAAAAGATTGCATCGGTTTGTGACAAACGTGACGCTATGGACGTACTCGACGAGATGATTGACCGCTTCGGCGAACCACCACAGGCAACCGCTGCGCTTTTGGATGTTGCGCTCATTAAGGCATATGCGAAAAATGCAATGTTTTCTGAAATAGTTTGCCGTGAGGATAAGGTTACGTTTTACTATAAAGAAGATATTGATTTTGAGCGTGCATCGGCGCTTATATCTCAATATAACGGCAGACTTTTATTGTCTGCGGGAAATAAACCATATCTTACGATGAGCTTAAACAAAACGGAGAAGCTTAAACCGCTTGATCTTATTAAAAATATGTTACAATCGTATATAGACTTGCATACAGAAAAAATTTAGTGTATAATTAGATGTGTTTGTTATTTTGATAAATAATAGGTGAGGAGTGTTTTATATGAAACAGATGAAAAAAATTATAGCTCTTGCTTTAGCATTGGTACTTGCAATGTCTTTTGCGGGTTGCAGACTGCAGATTGAAAAGGAACTCGCAACAGTAAACGGCAATATGGTATCCGCAGGCGAGTACAAGTATTACCTCGAGAGCATTAAAGAGCAGATGCTTGCCGGAGCAGGTACTCAGGATGCTGAAACTTTCTGGAGCGGCGAAATTGACGGCAAAAAAGCAGCAGATGTTGCAAAAGAGCGTGCAATTGAAGAAATGATTCGAGTAGAGATTGCCGTAAGCAAGGCAACCGAAAAAGGTATAGCGCTTGATTCTGTGACTGCAAATCAGATTGAAGAGCTTGTTAAAGCTACTGATGCACAGACAAAAGCACAGGTTGATTCAATTAAAGATAAGACAGGTCTTTCTGACCAGGGTCTTAAGAAATTGCTCGAAAAGACAACACTTGCAAGTCTTTATGCCCAGGATATCCAGGCAACTGAGCCTGAAAAACTTGAAGTTGCAGATGCAGATGCAAATGCAAAGTATAAAGAAGATTACGCAAGAGTTAAGCATATCTTAATTATGAGTGAGAAACAGGAAGAGGCTCCCGTTGCAGATAGTGCAGAGGCAACTGCTGACCCTGCTGCAAAAGAAGCTGATGCTAAGCTTTATAAAGCAGAGCAGAAGCTTTTGGCTGACGAGGTTTTAGCAAAAGCCAAAGCCGGTTCAAACTTTGAAGCATTAATCAAAGAGTACGGCGAGGACCCGGGAATGGAATCAAATCCTGACGGTTATGTAATTGACAAAACTGGTGCTGAGGCAACCGGCGCAGGAACTATGGTAGCAGAGTTCACACAGGGCTCTTTCTCTGTTGGCGTTGGCGAGGTTACTGACCTTGTTGAGTCAAGCTACGGCTGGCACATCATCAAGCGTTATGCACTTCCAACATCCGGTGAGGTTTATGACAGCGCAATCCAGAATGTTAAGAACAGCCTTATGCAGGATAAATACAATGAATTAATGGATTCTTACAAATCTGACTTTGACATCCAGATTAATCAGAAAGTTGTTGACAAAATAAAAGTTAACTAATTTAAAATTAAAAAGCCGAAAGCATCTGCTTTCGGCTTTTTTTGTTTTTGAAATACCGGCTGCAGACCTTTTAAAAAATCTGCAGCCGTTTTTACTTGCGCTTTTGTGCGTTTATGTGTGGAGGATTAGTCGCCGCAGCAGCAGCAAATAAGGATAATGATGAGGATTATCCACAGGCAGTTGTTACCACCGAAACCAAAAAGACCTTTATCGCATCCCATAACGCTTACCTCCTTTTCTTTGTTATGCTACATACTATGCATGAAAAGAAAAGGTGGTGAGGGGTATATGGAAAAAAATGAAAAAAGGGAAAAGCCCGATGGTTTTATAGCATTATTATGCAAAGTCCTGAGTCACGGGCGTAGGAAACCGTATAGACACTGCCACCGGCATTTTCTGTCTGATAGGCAATTATGTAAGAGGAACGATCAACCATATATCTGTTTCTGTACTGCATGCATCCGTTATAATACGAGGGCGCCAGAACGTTTACCTCGTCGGCTACAGATAAAATATAGTCATACGTTAGTTTATCTTCAGCGCTCCAATACCTGTTTTGGTTTTTGCATGGAATGTCCATAATCAGCAAAACGTCAGGATAAAGTTTTCGCACGTCCAGCACAACCAAAGCAGCAGCGGTGTCAAATCCAAGCGCACCGCCACAGCGAAAGCGTGTAATGCCTTTTTTAACAAGAGTTGTTATCTCTTTAAAAAGTATCTTATAAATACGTTCATATTCTGTTTTTGGAATTTGTCTATGCCCGGTAAAACAGCAGGTTTGCTCTTTCATAACTTCCCCCACGACTCTTTAAATGAATAAAAAGAGCCGCTTCCTAAGCGGAAACAGCTCTTAAAAGTACTAGATATTAATCCTCACAGCCACAGTCGCAACCGCAATCACAGTCAAACTCGATTTCAATTTCTTCATTGCAGTTGGGGCATACGAGAGAATCGTCAATCATATCCTCGTCAAAATATACCTTTTCATTGCAATGCGGGCAGACGATTTCATAAAAATCAAGGTCTTCTAAGTCCTCATCGTCAAGCTCGTCAAAGAAGTCGTCATCGTCATCTTCGCAACCACAACCACATTCTTCGTCAAGCTCTTCACAAAGCTCATCGAAGCATTCTTCAAGCTCGTCAACACGAGCTTCATTTTCTAAAACCTCATCGCTCAAATCCTCAAAGTTGGCAGACAGCTCTTCTAAAACGTCGAGAATTTTTGAAATCATCTTACCTTCGTTAGTTTTTTCATCGATTTTCATACCTTCTGCAAGACCGCGCAGATATGCAACTCTTTCAACTAAATATCCCATAATCGTTCTCGGGCGCTGAGCCCTCTCCTTTCTGAGTTTAGGTTTTATACACGCTCCATATATTCACCGGTTCTGGTGTCAACACGGATTTTATCGCCCTGGTTTACAAACAGAGGAACGTTGATAGAAGCACCGGTTTCAAGTGTAGCCGGTTTTGTAGCACCTGTTGTGGTGTCACCTTTAAATCCGGGCTCTGTGTCAGATACGACGAGCTCAACGAATGTCGGGGGCTCAACGCCAAACACGCTTCCCTTATAAGAAAGGATGGTAACATTCATATTCTCTGTAACAAACTTAAGCGCATCACCGAGCTGGTCGGGTGAGAGCGGGAGCATATCGAATGTTTCATTGTCCATAAAGTAGTATAAATCGCCGTCGTTATAAGAATAAGACATGCTCTTACGCTCGATGTGAGCTTTAGCACATTTTTCTGTCGGTCGGAAAGTTTTCTCAACAACACCACCGGTGATAACGTTTTTAAGCTTTGTACGAACGAAAGCTGCACCTTTACCCGGTTTTACATGCTGGAACTCTACTACCTGATAAACATTACCTTCAAATTCAAAAGTTATGCCGTTTCTAAATTCACCTGCTGAAATCATATATAACCTCCACAAAATTATTGTCTCTTGTATGATATATAGTTTATATGATAATGGAGAAAAAAGCAAGTCTTATTTTAATTTTTTTCATTTTTTTCTAATTTTATTCAAATATTTGGGAGTTCATATATTTATTTTCCTGTCACCACAATTTTTGGTGTTGGTGAAATAGCGTTTTCGGATTTAACTTCCTCAGAGAGCAAATTTTTGGTCACAATGCGGTCAATATCTGCATCGTTTTGCGCAAGAGGTACACCTTCTCGCCTTCTGTTGACCTGCTCTAGCTGAAGAATCAGCGCCGCGATGGTCTCGTTTTGTCTTGAAAGGATTTTTTTGACCTCGGAAAGCTCGTGATAAAATTCTTCTGCGCATATATAGTCGGGGTAATCCGCCGATGGTTTTTTGTAGCCAAAAATTTTGGCAAAATCAGCTGCATCGCTACCCTCCGCACGCCAGTTTGGTGTTTTTTTACTCGGCGGTTCGGAGCCCAGTAAAGTGTCTGCATCATAAAGTTTGATGCCTGAATTATCATAAAGGCCATAGCAACAGGTTATTTTGCCGTCGTTTATAATATGATAAAGCATAATATCGGTATTGCTGCCACGCATATATTTTATTGGTTTTTTCCACTTTTCTCCGCCGTCATCAGAGTAAGACATCATCACATTACCGCCGTCTAACCACTCTATGTAAAGACGGTCTGATATTTTAAACATAGTTGTACCCGGCGATAGGGCGCAGTCGAGATATATAATTTTTGGCTCGCAAAAATCTCCATCAGGCTCACGTTTTATCAATACAAGGTTATGAATATTTTCTGTTTTCGTGATGGCGCTGTAGTATTCGGTGCCGTCATTATCTGTAAACATCGTAACATTGTCTGAAGATGTGGGAGCAATAAGTTTTACAAAGGGAGAATATTTTTTCTGCGACCAACGATATGTGCGTGTTCCGCTGATGCCATCGGTATTTGCATAGCAGACAGTAATATCGCCCGAGGGGTTACAGCAGACAGAAAAAGGAGTTTTTGAGTACGAAATATAATCAACAACTGTCGGTTCATCGTCCGGGCGGTTTAAAATCTGGTGCACGAGCATATACTTTTCTTTATATTCAATCACATAGTAAAGATTTATATGACTTCCAATTGGTATAAGCGCAAAATGTTTTGGATATGGGCGCGCATCTTTGCTGGAGAAAAGAATAAGTTTTTTCCATACCGAGCCGTCATAGTAAAGATATAAAATTGCGCCGTTTGTATCCTGACAGACAACGTGAATACTGTCGCCTAACGGCAAAACATAAAAATCTTCCGCACAGTCACTTAAAAGAATTTTAAAATCGTTAAAATGCACTCCGTTTTTTTCTCTTAAGCACAGGCCGTATCCGGGTTTTATAAAAAAATGCTGCCAGCGTCCTTTAAAGGCGACGATAAATTCTTTCATACGGCTCATTCCTTTCTTTAAAACTTGTCTTTATATATTAATATATGATTTGGTTTTGCAAAATAGAACAAGCTGCATAAAAAAGTGCCGCAACGCTCGTTGCGGCACAAAACAACAAATATTTATTTTTTGCCTTTAGCTATCGGCTTTACAAAGAATATACTCAGAACGAGCGATACTATGTAGAGAGCAAGTGTAATGTAAAGCACGGTTTGATAACCTGTTGGGTTAACTTCGATACCGTTTACCATAACGGTCTGACCAAAGTTATTTACAATCCAGGTTGCAAGCTGGTTACCTGAAAGACCGGCAAACGCCCATGCTGAAAGAGTAATTCCGTGAATTGCGCTTATGTTACTCATGCCGTAATGGTCAGCAAGCAGGGTAGGAACGTTTGAGAAACCACCGCCGTAGCCAGCATTTACCATCATAATAAGCACCAAAACCAAAATTGCGAGGATTGTGCTTTGGGCACCTTTTTCTATACCACCGGTTAAGATAACAAGCGCGGTAAGTACAATTGATATTACGAAAATCATTTTGTATATGGTGTTTCTGTCCTTCATCTTATCAGCCCAGGCAGAAAAACCAAGTCTTCCGCCGGCGTTAAAGATTGCGGAGACTGTGGATATAATACCTACAGCTCCTGCAAGACCGATACATTTGATAATCATTTTTTCCTGGGAAATGAGAGCAAGACCACAGGTGATGTTTAAGTAGAACATAAGCCAGATACCGATGTAGTTTTTAATAGGTCTTGTTTTAATAACGGAGATAATGCTCTTTTTCTCCTCAGCATTTTGCGGTTCATGCCAGTCGTCCGGCTTTTTAAGAAGCAGATGACCTATAAACATCATAACAAAATATACACCAGCTAAGATGATAAACATAAGATAAATCTTATTTTCACCAAGCTTTTCGAGCATCCACTGCATAATCGGACTTGCAATTGCTTTTGCAGCACCGAAGCCTGCAACGGCAAGACCTGTTGCCAGACCTTTTCTGTCTTTAAACCACAGCATCAAGGTTTTAACCGGTGAAAGATAACCTGTGCCGAGACCGATACCCATGATAAGACCGTAGCACAGATAAATGCCGATAAGTGCGAGAGGGCTTCCTGTATGAAGTGTTCCGTAGTAAATAAAACCGCCTGTTCCCGCCATGCCGAGCGCGAAGCAGATGGTAGCAATAAGTGAAGACTTGTGAATGTCTTTTTCAACAACGTTGCCTAAAAACGCGGCGGACATTCCCAAAAAGAATATTGCAAAGCTAAACGCCCACTCTGTTGCACCTTGTGAGAAACCAATGCTTTTTGCGATTTCCTGACTGAAAATTGACCAGCAATAAACGGTACCGATACTGCAGTGCAAAAGTAGTGCGGGTATTGCAGCTCTTACCCATTTGTTGTTTTTAAGACCGCCTTTTTTCTGTGAGTTACTTTCCATGATATAAGCCTCTCTTTATAAGTAAAATATATGTCCCTGGGTTTATGTGAAGCATATTAAGCCCAAAACAAACCCAATATACTATATTAGCACACGAAAATAAAAAAATCAATAATATTGTAAAATTTTGATTAATATGGTACAATATAATTTGTAGTATTATGGGGGAAAGTGTCTGACTGGATAAAAATAAAGGTTTTAATGGTTGAACGGAGGAAATTTTTTTGACTAAAATATTTAAAGATGCGTTTAGTTTTATAAAAAAATACTATTTTATTTTGTTTTGCGCTTTATCACTCATTTTGCCTGATGCGGTGCTTAATACTCTTGTTGACCCGGGTGTGTTTACACAAGGTTATGTTAAATTTGCATCAACTCTTTTTACATTGGGCTGGATACTTATTATAATTTTTTTATGTGTGTATATTTTGCCGAAAAGAGCAGGAAAAATTATTTTTTCTGTGCTTTCGCTGCTCTATATGTTTTTATCCTTCGCTGAATATGTATATTATAAAATCTTTGACCAATTTTTCTGGCTTCAGAGTATCGTTTTGGCAGGCGAGGGAGCAGACTATATTTCAAGCGCAGCAAAACTTATCGACGCAAGACTTATAGTCTATACGGCCATAGCACTTATATCTTTAATTGTATCCTTGATACTTTGGAGAGTGCCGCAAGCCAAAACAAAAAAAAGCTTTTTGATTTTGATTGCGCCGATATTATTACTGGTCGTTACTCATATATGTATGCAGCCCGAGCTTCATAATGATTCTATGGATGGTTGGGATACCTGGCGTAAGCCGAGAGTGGTATATAAAAACTTTAATGATATAAATAAGAGTTTTGAAACCTGCGGGCTTTATCAGTTCACATACCGTAATCTTTATACCTGCATATTTCCGAATGATGACTATGATGAAGAGGTTTTCACCAAGGTAAATGAATATTTTGCCTTAAAGGGCGAACCTGCTAAAAATAAATATTCGGGACTTTTTAAGGGCAAGAATGTAATCGCCGTCATGATGGAGAGCATTGATACATGGATGATTGATGCAAAACATACGCCCACGCTTAATAAAATGCTTAAAAACGGAATTAATTTTACTAACTACAACGCTCCATTTTTTGGTGCAGGCTTTACGTTCAGCTCGGAGTTTGCGTTCAACACCGGATTTTTCACGCCGGTTTCAGCTGTAAGTGCATCGAATTTCAGCAAAAATACTTTCCCGTATTCGATTGCCAATCTTTTTAAAGAGGCGGGTTATGCGACAAATTCGTTCCACTTTAACGATTCCGAGTTTTACAACCGGGGAATCATGCACAAAAGCTTTGGTTATGAAAGATATAACTCAGTTTCGGATTTTGGTATAACGGGAGCCCAGGCGGAGCTTGACAGTAATATGTTAAAAAGCGATGAGCTTTATCAGAAGATGACGGAGAAAACTCCGTTTTATAACTTCGTTATAACTTATTCTGCGCATCTTCCGTATAAGGGGGAAAGCGCTAAGCTTGATTTGGCAAAGGAGTATTATCCTGACTATTTAAATGACCAGATAGAAGAAGAAAAAAATAACATACAGATTCTTGCTAAAGATACGGACGAATTTTTCAGACAGCTTTTAGAAAGACTTGAGGCGGATGGACTTTTAGACGACACGGTGATTATCGGCTACACAGATCACTTTGCGTACGGCGTATCAGATAAGAAGCTTCTGGAAGACTGGAAAGGCGATACACTATCGTACACCGTTCCGGCATTTATCTATTATAAAGGCTTAAGGCCCTCTAAGGTATCGAAGCCGATGATGACAATAGACTGGGCGCCTACCATAGTAAATCTTTTCGGGCTTTCAAATGAAGGAAGATATATCGGCAGTGATATACTAAATCCTCAAAATGACGGATTTGTATATTTTGAAACTGGTGCGTGGATGGACGGAAAAACACACTATGTGCCGTCTGAAGATGAAACTGCGCCTGATGATATAATTTATATCGAAAAACAAAATCAAAAGGTTAAGGAAATGAGCCAAATCAACGATGCAGTTGTTTTGGGAGATTATTATAAAAAAAGATAGTAAAAAATTTGCAGGGAGAAGAGCGCATATTATGAAAAAATTTGAGGGAATTATGATAGGCACAGACCTAGACGGTACTTTGCTTAAAAATGATAAAAGCATTTCAAAAGAAAACGTGGAGGCAATAGAGTATTTTAAGTCAGAGGGCGGTATTTTCACCTTCATTACCGGACGTATGCCTTTGGCGGCACGTCCTGTGTATAAGATGCTTGATGTTAATGCGCCGTTCGGATGCATTAACGGCGGCGGAATTTTCGACCACAAGGCAGAAAAACTTATATGGTATGCCACAATTTCTAACTCCGTTGTTGATATGATAGAAGAGATTGATGAAAAAGTTCCGACAATGGGAATTCAGCTCAATACTCCCGAAAAATTATATTTTTGTAAAGACAGCGGTGCTCTTAAAAGGTTTCGTGAACAGACGGGCGTTGGGATGGTTGCCTGTGACTATCACGGATTTAATGAGCCGATAGCGAAGATTCTTTTTTCGGAAGACAGCGAAGAGAATATTTTAAAGGTTAAAGAGATTTTGGATGCACATCCTAAAGCATCGGAATTTGATTTTATCCGCTCGGGCGAAGAATACTATGAAATATTGCCCAAGGGCGAAAACAAGGGCACGGTACTTTTGAGAATTGCTGAGCTTATCGGAATTGACAAGGGAAAAATTATCGGTGTGGGTGACCACGATAACGATGCAGATTTGTTAAAAAGTGCGGCAATAGGCTTTGCCGTAGCAAATGCAAGTCCTTTGGCAAAAGAGGCGGCAGATTATATTACCGTCAGCAATGAAGAGCACGCAATAGCAAAAATAATAAAAGACCTTGATGACGGAAAAATATCTTTTAAATGATGGAACAATTTGCCTTTGTAGCGCGTCAATAAAGTAACTTAACTTTAAACGGGGAGGGTATCTCATGAAAAGATTTATAAGTATTTTATTAGCGGCATCTTTAGTTTTTACAATGGGGTTTAGTGCGTTTGCAGATACTGTAAACAGTGAAAACGCAGCCAAACTGATTGTTTTTGTAAAAGAAAAACTTGCGATTTCCGATGACGAATTTGTTTTTAAAAACTATAATCACAGCGAGAGCAAAAACGGCACGAGATACTATTTAAACTGGGAAAGTAAGGACGAAACGAAGTCTTCTTCGATAAATGTCGAGGTTGGAGAAAATAAAACTATATATAATTATAATTTCTACGACGGCACAAAAAAATACGGTCAGATGAAATATCCTGCACATATAAAGGAAGTTGCTATGCGTGCGGCGAAAGAGCATTTTGTCGTTGTTGATTCTGATAAGCACAATCAGGTTATAAACGAGAAAGTATCGTATAATTCTTACGATAATACCTATACATATACCGCTCAAAGAGCAAAGGATGGCATCCCCGTTTTCGGTGAGAGCGTATCAATCATCGTGGATGCGGATAATCTCAAACTTTTGAGCTACTACGCGAACTGGAATGAAGCGCTCATTTTTAATGAGGGTGAGGCAATTTCGCTTGCTGATGCCCGCAAGGCATACCAGGAAAAGATTGGATATGTGTTGTTTTATCAGGTGGTAAGCAAAGATTATGCCGACACCGTAAAACTCGTGTATCGCCCAAAATATGACGAAACTCTCTATGTTGATGCAATAAGCGGGGAAGCTGTTGATTATGAAATGATTTCCGACGAAGTCGGCGGCAATTTCCGAGAAGAAATGAAAGACTCTGCGACAAACTCAAGCGGCGCAGAAATAAAACTGTCAAAAGAAGAGCAGGAGATGGTTGATAAGATTGCCAAGATGCTCTCAAAAGATAAGGCGGAAGCAATTGCACGCAGTATATCAGAGTTTAATATAACCAAAGACTATGAAGCTGCAAGTTTTAATATTTATAAAAACGCTTCGGGAAAATACATAGGACAAATCAATTTAAGACTTGAATCCAATGGCTCAAAATACGGCTATCGTAACGTTTCGATTGATGCTATGAGTGGCGAAGTGGTTGCATTTAACGGCTATTCGGGTCAGGATGAAAATTACAATGCTAAAAAGCCATTAACCGCAGAGGAAACGAAGAAAAAAGCTGAAGCGTTTCTGGGTAAATACTATAAAGAAAAGTTTGCAAAAATGCAGCCGAAAAACCGCTTTAACGATGAAACAGACAGAGCGGAGTATCAGCTTGTTTATGACGGAGTAAGAGTTTATAATAACGGTGCGAGCGTCTATATAGATACCAAGCGGGGAGAAATAAGCTCGTTTAATTTAAATTATACTGACGCGGAATTTCCTGACCATAAATCAGTAGCAAATCTTAGTGCGGTATATGATAAGGTTTTGGCTGAAGATAATTTTTGTTTGGGATATTTAAAGGTATATGACAGCGAGACTAAAGAAAATAAGGCGGCGCTTGTGTATGCGACCAAAGATAATATGATACTTGGCGCCGAAACGCTTGAAAAGCTTGACTGGTCACTTGAACCGATTAAGGAAAAAGGGAAATTTGAGTATAATGACCTTTCCGGTCACTATGCTGAAGATGCAGCGCAGAAACTGCTTTTAATGGACATTTGTTATGATGAGAATATGTTAAGAGCGGACGATGCTGTGCTTCAAAAAGATTATCTTAAACTTATTGCTCGCGCTGTGCTAAATCGTAGTTTTGCAAAAACGGATGAAGATTTTTACAATTATATGATAAGACAGGGCGTTTTGAGTAAAGACGATATAAACCCCGATGCTCCTATAACACGCATTGGCGGTATCAAGTATCTTCTTAATGCATTAGGATATGCTGAATTTGCGGCAATTCCCGGAATATTTAACTGTCCGTTTGCCGATGTGGCAGAAAGCGACAAAGGCTACGGCGCGCTGGCTGCGGGCCTTGAGCTTGTGTATTCGCAGACTGATACATTTTCTGCACAGACAAATTTAAAACGTGGCGATGCACTTATAATAATTTACAATTATTTAAACAGATAAAGAAAGTGGCTGTGAAATATCACAGCCACTTTCTTTAATTTATTTTGCAGTAATTTCTGCAGTATCAGCGCCGATGAGATTAATCAAGGCAGAGGGCGCCATCTCGACCTGAAAGCCTATTTTGCCACCTGAAAAAATCATGGTATCAAGACCAAGACAGGATGAGTCAATTACAGTCTTATACTCTTTTTTCATACCAATGGGAGAGCAACCGCCGCGAATATAACCCGTGACCTTATTTATTTCACTGACTTTTATCATTTCCACTGACTTTTCTCCGACGCATCGCGCGCAGGCTTTTAAATCAAGTTCCTTTGCTACGGGAATAACAAAAACATAATAATCTCTTCCGGTTCCTTTGGTAACGAGCGTTTTATATACCTTAGCTTCGTCTTTGCCGATTTTTCCGGCTACTGTGATGCCATCTAATGCGCCGTCTTCTGCTGTGTATGTATAAGAATTATACGGAATGTTTTCTTTTTCTATGATTCGCATAGCGTTGGTTTTGATATTAGCCATATTTATCACCTCTGTCTTCTTATTTTAACTACAGGTGCGAAGCTTGTCAATAAAATTTGGGTTGATTTCGTAAAAAACAGTTGAAAGTTTTTGGAGCTTATGCTATAATAGATGCGTTCGGTACTTCGGTACTGTCTGCCGGGTCCTGCGCAACTTGAGCCCGTGAACCTCGTCAGGTGGGGAACCAAGCAGCGATAAGCGGAATCTTGAGTGTGATGCAGGTTCTCCCGGCGTGAAACAATATGGCTGTATATTTGTACAGCTTTTTTTATTATATAAAGATTTTAATTAGGGGGGTGCATCATGGCTTATCAGGCTCTTTACAGAAAGTGGAGACCGCTGACTTTTGATGATGTTGTCGGTCAGGAGCATATTACTAAAACCTTGAAAAATGAAATAGTAAACGGAAAGCTGGCGCATGCATACCTGTTTTGCGGAACTCGCGGAACGGGAAAAACCTCTACCGCCAAAATTCTTGCAAGAGCGGTTAACTGCTTAAATCCCAAAGACGGCAACCCCTGTAATGAGTGCGATGTGTGCCGCGGAATTTTAGACGAAACTATAGTTGATGTTGTTGAGCTTGACGGTGCATCAAGAAACAAGGTTGAAAACATTCGTGACATTATTGATGATGTTATGTTTTTGCCGTCTGTCGCACGCAAAAAGGTATATATAATTGACGAGGTGCATATGGTCACTACACAGGCGTTTAATGCACTACTCAAAACGCTTGAGGAGCCGCCGGAGCACGTTTTATTTATTCTTGCTACGACGGAGCTTAACAAAGTACCTGCAACTGTTTTGTCAAGATGTCAGAGATTTGACTTTAGAAGAATTACAAATAATGATATTGTCGCAAGACTTAAGACGATTTTAGCAGGTGACGGACGAAAGGTCACGGACGATGGGCTCGCCCTTGTAGCAGAACTGGGCGATGGCTCAATGCGTGATTCGCTGAGCATATTAGACCAGTGTCTCGGATTTTCGGAAACAGAAATCACATATGATGATATTATAAATATTATAGGCATAACAGATGACGGTGCGCTTATGCGTCTGGCAGCGGCAATCGCAGACAATAACAGCGAGGCGGCTTTAGCTATTTTAGATGAGGTATCACTTGCGGGAAAAGAACTGAGTGTTTTCATAGAAAGATTTGTTGCTTTTCTTCGAGATTTGATGATTGTCAAGCTCATGGGTACGCCTCAAAAGATTTTAAATTCATCGAGCGAAAAGATAACCGCTATGCGTGAGCTTGCGCCTAAAATAACTAAAGAGAAGATTGTAAGAAGCCTCGGGCTTTTAAATGAAAGCATTGCTTCTGCCAAAATGTCGAGCTTTACACGCACGATTTATGAGCTTGCACTTGTGAAGATGTGTGACCCGATGACAGAAAACTCATATGAGGCGCTTTTAGACCGCGTAGCAGACCTTGAAAAAAAGCTGGCAGAAGGCGTTACGATTAAGCAGGCATCTGCTCCTGGGGTAAAGCAAGAAAAGGAAGAGGTGCTTCCGCCGTGGGAGGAAACCCCACCGCTGCCGGAGGAAAAGCCAGAGTTTTATGAATTTGAAAATATAAGTAGTGCAGAGACTGATGCCCCAAAAGAGCAAACCAAGAAAGAAGTCACAGAGAAAAACGATGATTTCACACCTATAGCAAAATGGGATGAGATAATATCATACGTCAAAACAAATGGTGGAATGCCGATTTTCTCACATCTCAAAAAGGCGGCTGTGCAAAATATAAGAAATGAGGTAGGTCTGGTCTTTGATGAGACGGGACTTATGAGCAAAAGCGTTATTTCAAAGCCGGGAAATCTTGAGCTCGTAGAAAAAGCCGTAGAGGCAGTAACGGGCGAAAAAATAGCGGTAAGATGTTACTCAAGCAAAGAAGTGGGAACAGATACTAAAGAGGACCCCCTAAAAAAGCTTGAGGAACTGGCGAAATCGCACAATGTAATTGAAATTATTTAACAGTATATAATTTTACGGAGGTATAAAAATGGCAAACGGAAATAAATTTACAGGTGGAGGCAACAACAATATGAATACTATGCTGCGTCAGGCAAAACAGATGCAGGAGGAAATGGAGCGCATGCAGGCAGAGCTCGACGAAAAAACTGTTGAAACTGCTGCCGGCGGTGGTGCAGTAACCGTAACAATGAAGGGCACAAAAGAAATAGTTGGAATTAAGATTAAGCCTGAGGTTGTTGACCCTGATGATATAGAAATGCTAGAAGATCTTATTATGGCTGCTGTAAATGAGGCAAGCAAAAAGGTTAGCGAAATGACAGAAGAGGGGATGAACCGTTTAACAGGCGGTTTTGGTATGCCTGGATTATTTTAATTAAAAGCCAAAATGATTTCCTGAGTATTTATCTTGGGAAATCATTTTTTATTTTTGAGGAAAGGCTATTTTAAAACGGAATTTGGGGTAAAAAATAAAATAATTATGTATAAATAAAAAATTTTTGCTTTACAATCTATGTAAAAAGATATAAAATATAAATAGGACCATTGTATCTGTATGAAGAATATATTGTCAGCGTGTCTTATTCCGGGAGGAAGTTTATGCGAGTTTTGTTTTTATCCGTACCCACGGGTCATGGCCATCATCAGGCGTGCAGAGCCCTCGAGGACTATTTCGCCGATATAGACGGCGTAGAGTGTAAGACGATAGATGTTGTAGATAATGTTCAGCCGCTTTTTGCAGAGTGGCTTTCAGATGCGTATCTATTATCTACAAAGGTCACGCCTAAGGTTTACGGCAAATTCTATGATATGGCAGAAAAAAGAGACTACTCAAAAGAATCCTTTATGAGCAAGGTTGTTAAAACCATTTTAAATAAAAAACTTTTCCGTGTTCTTAAAGATTATAAGCCGGACGTAATCGTAGCGTCTCATCTTTTTTCGGCTATAGCAATAAGCTATTTAAGAAGCAAATATCCCTTAAAAGCAAAAATGGTAGCGATAATAACAGACTTTACGGTGCATCCATACTGGGAAGATGTTGATGTTGATTATTATGTGACTGCGACGGAGCTTTTGGATTATCAGACGATGAAAAAGGGTTTTCCTCCGGAAAGGGTAAAGTCTTTCGGCATACCTATATCACCGAAATTTTCAAGGAGTATCCCTAAAGAGGTAGCAAGACGGGAGCTTGGCATAGAGGATAAGTTTACTGTGCTTTTAATGATGGGTTCAATGGGTTATGGTACAGACACTATGCAAAATATAAAAAGGCTTGATGCGTTAGAAGATGATTTGCAGCTTATTACAGTCTGCGGAAACAACAAAAAGCTTAAGCGTCAGATAGACAATATGGAAAACAATAAAAAGATAATCAATTATGGTTTTACCAATAATGTTGATTTATTAATGGATGCGGCGGATTGCATCATAACAAAACCAGGCGGCCTGTCAACGTCGGAGGCCTTGGCAAAGGGCCTTCCTATCATATTGCTTGACCCAATTCCGGGGCAGGAAGACCGAAACAAAGAGTTTATGTTGAACAATGGGCTTGCAATGTCAATAAGCGAAACATTTACGGTGGATGAGGCAATTTATCAGCTTATGAATTATCCGCATAAATTAAATCAGCTTAAGGAAAATATTAAATTTGCATCAAAGCCTGATTCCGCCAAGGAAATGGGAGACTTTTTAATTACCATATGTAATGGCAGAAAGAACTGAGGTTGTGGCAGAAATGCCGTAAGTCTTAGAGGAGGTTTTGATTATGAAACTGGTATTTGCTGTTGTAAACAACGAGGATGGCAATATTGTTATGCGCGAGCTTAACAAAGCAGGTTTTTCCGTTACTAAAATGGCTTCAACCGGTGGCTTTCTCCGCGCGGGAAACACCACTTTGTTAGTGGGAACAGAAGAAGAGAAAGTTCAGACAGTCGTTGATGTTATATCAAATCACAGTATGAAAAGAAAACATGTTATCTTCACTCCGGAACCGTATATCGGTGGAGCCATTGAATACAGCTCATATCCTGATGAGATTGAAACAGGCGGTGCTACAATTTTTGTTGTAGATGTAGAGCGCTTTGAGAAGGTGTAAGATTTAGTGCTGAGTTTTGATGATATTTACGGCAACAAACGCATAAAAGAAAGACTGGTGCGGACGGTCAGGACTGACAGTGCGCTTAATGCATATGTCTTTGAAGGAGCGGACGGCATCGGCAAAAAAACCACAGCAGATATCTTTGCGGCTGCACTGTTGTGCGAAGGGGACGGACTGCCGTGCGGTAAGTGCGGTGCGTGTATAAAATGTGACACGAAAAACCATCCTGACATTATTTACGTTAGAAAGAAAAAGGATAAAGCGACCATCGGTATCGAAGATGTGCGTGAGCAGGTTATGGAGTCTGTTTATGTAAAACCGCTTTTATCCGATAAAAAGATTTTTATTATAGCTGAGGGCGGAGCACTCACCCAAGAGGCTCAAAACGGACTTTTGAAAGTTTTAGAAGAGCCTCCGTCTTATGCTGTGTTTATTATTTTAGTTCCTAAAGCGTCTATGCTGCTTGATACGGTGCTCTCAAGGTCTGTGTTGTTTACCTTTTTGCCGCTTAGCGAAGATGAGGCGTACCGTTATTTTAAAGAGCACACAAATTATGGCGAGGAGCGGCTTAAGTTTGCGGCAAGTTTTTCACAAGGTGTAATAGGAAGAGGATTATTGCTGCTTGAAGATGAGAGCTTTTTGGAGCTCTACGGCACGACGGCTAAGCATATGTTGCGCCTTATGAGTTCGGGTGACGGCGTACAGGAATTTGAAAGGTTTTTGATTGAAAATAAAGCACAGATTGATTTCATTATCGATTTCATGCTTATTTTAATAAGAGATTGCATTTTGGTTTGTCTGGGCACAAAACAGAAAAATTTATGCCGTGACAAACTTGATGAAATAGAAAAAATAGCGGCCCAGACAAGTAAAAAGGCACTTGTTTCGGCGGCTGACAGCATTATAAACTATAGAAAACGTATGATGCAAAATGCTAATACGAGCGGAGCGACGCTTGAATTGTTATTGAATATTCGGGAGGAAGTTAATGATAAAGGTAATAGGAGTCAGGTTTAAATCTGTCGGTAAAATTTATTATTTTAGCCCCGGCAGTGAACCGCTTGAACCGGGAGACGGAGTAATTGTTGAAACTGCACGTGGAACCGAGTTTGGCGAAGTGGTAATGTCAGAAAAGGAAATAGACGAAGAAGTTTTTGCAATTCCCGTTAAGCCCATTATTAGAAAGGCAACGGCGGAAGATTACAAACAACTTGAAGGAAACAAAGAAAAGGTTTTAGAAGCGAAAAAGATTTGTCTTGAAAAAATTAAGGACAATCAGCTTGAGATGAACCTGATTGATGTTGAGTATACATTTGACCGCAGTAAAATCTTGTTTTATTTTACAGCAGACGGACGCGTTGATTTCCGTCAACTTGTAAAAGACTTGGCATCTGTTTTCCGTACGCGAATAGAGCTCAGACAGATTGGTGTGCGTGACGAAGCAAAAATGCTTGGCGGATTGGGTATTTGCGGCAGACCGCTTTGTTGCTCGTTGTTTTTAGGAGATTTTGAGCCTGTTTCAATTAAAATGGCGAAGGAACAGTCGCTTTCTTTAAACCCGACAAAAATTTCGGGAACCTGCGGAAGGCTTATGTGCTGCCTTAAATATGAACAGGACGCATACGAAGAGCTTTTGGCAAAAACACCAAATCCAGGCTCGATTGTTGACACACCGACAGGCAGAGGTATTGTAGCATCAACTAATCTCTTAAAAGGTTTGGTTTCCGTTAAACTGGATTCTAAAAATGAGAAAATCTTAAGCGAGTTTAAGGTTGATGATGTAGTTATCATAAAAGATGCGGGCAGAGAGAAAAAGAATGAGGAATATGACCTTGCAGAGCTGTCCGAGCTTGAAAAAGATTAAAAAATGACATTTATATAGAAAGGGTGGTTTGATGGCAGAGAAGAAGACGAATGAAAATAAGCTCCTGATGTATCGCGACAGACCGATCTTAAGAGACGGTAAAACTCTTTACTACGGTGACTTCAATGATAATTTCATTGTTCGTTTAACTATCTTAGAGTCAAAGAAAATTAACAAGATGGAGGTTGCTACAAAAGTTAACATTGAGCTTTTGGAGAAAAACGGTGACTCCATCGAGTCAGCGAAGCTCACTAAAAAAGCTGAGCGCACAAGCCTTTGGGCGGCACTTGATGTCGGTGTATATTGGCTTGAGGATATTCTGGAAATGGAAAAAGAGTTCCTTGCAAAGCTTGCAGCAGCACAAGCCTAAATGGAAAGGGATGTTTAAAAAGCCCGGAACGCAAAAAGAAAACTAAAATTATAAAAGAGGATGTTTAAAAACGCATTTTAAACATCCTCTTTTTTGTTTGCTAAAAATTGCCCAAATATGACATAAAAAATTTATATAACTTTTTTTGGAAATGGGGTTGACATCTTGATTGATGTATGTTAATATTATAAATTGCATTATATACTCAAAATAGGTGTTCTATGCGAAAAAATAGAGGATAAATTTTGTAGTATTGACGATAAAACTGCGATTTTTTAGTGTGTTTTTTATGGATTTTGCCAAGCGCAAAAAGATTGCATACGTTTTGACAACAACGGCCGAAAGGTCATCAAAAATTAATGGGGTGATTGAGTTTATGGTACATCCAATTCAATTGGGTAAAAATGTAAGAATGAGCTATGCCAGAATTGATGAGGTTCTGGATATGCCGAACCTTATTGAGGTACAGAAAAACTCGTATAACTGGTTCTTAGAGGAAGGTCTTAAGGAAGTTTTCCGCGACATTTCTCCCATTACCGACTATACGGGCAATCTTGTGCTTGAGTTTATTGATTACAGACTCGAGGATAAGGTTAAGTATTCAGTAGAGGAATGTAAAGAAAGAGATACTAACTACGCTTCACCTCTTAAGGCAAGAGTTCGCCTTATTAATAAGGAAACCGGAGAGGTTAAAGAGCAGGAAATCTTTATGGGCGATTTCCCGCTTATGACAGAACAGGGCACATTTATTATAAATGGTGCTGAGCGTGTTATTGTCAGCCAACTTGTTCGTTCTCCGGGCGTTTATTATGCAATGACGCATGATAAAACAGGTAAGGAGCTTTTCTCCTCAACAGTTATTCCTTACCGCGGTGCTTGGCTTGAGTACGAAAATGATATAAACGATGTTATATCTGTGCGCATTGACCGTACAAGAAAACTGCCGGTTACTATCTTAATCCGTGCGCTTGGTTTGGAGCGTGACGATGAGATTTTGGAAATGTTTGGCGAGACAGAGCCGCTCTTAATCACTCTCGAAAAGAGCAGTATGATTCAGTCTCAGGACGAAGCACTTATCGAAATCTACAAGAAATTGCGTCCGGGCGAACCGCCGACGGTAGAAAGTGCAAAATCACTTTTGATGGGACTTTTGTTTGACCCCAAACGCTATGATTTGGCAAAGGTTGGTCGTTTTAAATATAATCAGAAGCTTGCTATCGCATCCCGTATCACAGGCTTCGTAACTAAAAATGCTATTGCTGACCCGCGTACAGGCGAAATTATTGCTGAGGCAGACACTTACCTTACAAGAGAACTTGCAGAGCAGATTGAGCGTGCGGGTGTAAACGAGGTTTTGGTTGACGCAAACGGCAAGGCAATTAAAGTGTTATCAAACGGTATGGTTGACATCCGTGAGTTTGTTGATTTCGATATCTCATCTTTAGAAATCACAGAAAAAGTTAAGCTCGATGTATTGATGGAAATTCTGGATTCTACCGATGATGAGGAAGAGATTAAAGACCTTATCCGTCGCAGAATGGATGAGCTTATTCCTAAACATATAGTAAAAGAAGATATTTTTGCTTCTATAAACTACCAGATTGGTCTTATGTACGGCATCGGCAAAACAGACGATATCGACCATCTTGGAAATCGTCGTCTGCGCTGCGTTGGAGAGCTTCTGCAGAACCAGTTCAGAATTGGTCTGTCCCGTATGGAGCGTGTTGTACGTGAGCGTATGACCATTCAGGACTTAGACATCGTAACGCCGCAGGCGCTTATCAATATCCGCCCGGTTGTTGCTACAATTAAAGAATTCTTTGGTTCATCACAGCTTTCACAGTTTATGGACCAGTTAAACCCGCTTTCAGAGCTTACTCATAAGAGAAGACTCTCTGCGTTAGGACCGGGTGGTCTTTCCCGTGACCGTGCAGGATTCGAAGTTCGTGACGTTCACCATTCGCACTATTCAAGAATGTGTCCGATTGAGTCTCCTGAAGGTCCGAACATCGGTCTTATTTCTTCGCTTGCTACCTACGCACGAATCAGTGAGCACGGATTTATCGAGGCTCCGTACCGCCGTGTTGACAAGGAAACAGGTGCTGTTACAAATGATATTGAGTATATGACCGCTGACCGCGAGGATGAGTTCATTGTTGCTCAGGCAAATGAGCCGCTTGACGAGAACGGTTGCTTTATAAACAAAAAAGTTCCGGTTCGTTATAAGGACCAGATTATGGAGGTTGATTCGTCCAAGGTTGACTATATGGACGTTTCACCGAAACAGGTTGTTTCTGTTGCTACGGCTATGATTCCGTTCTTAGAGAACGATGACGCTAACCGTGCACTGATGGGTTCTAACATGCAGAGACAGGCTGTGCCGCTGTTAAAACCTGAATCTCCGATTATCGGTACCGGTATGGAGTATAAGGCAGCTAAGGACTCCGGTGTTGTTGTCCTTGCTAAAGAAGACGGTGTTGTAAGTAAGGTAAGTGCTGACGAGATTATAATTAAAGAAAAAGGCGGAAATCTCCGTCAGTATGATTTGATTAAATTCACTCGCTCCAACCAGGGAAGCTGCATAAATCAGCGCCCGATAGTTGAAGAGGGCGAGAAAGTTAAAAAAGGCGATATTATCGCTGACGGTCCGTCAACAGATAAAGGTGAAATCGCTCTCGGACGTAACATCTTAATCGGATTTATGACTTGGGAAGGTTATAACTACGAGGATGCTATGCTCATCAGTGAAAAGCTTGTTCGTGATGACGTACTTACTTCAATCCATATTGAAGAGTATGAGTGCGAAGCGCGTGATACAAAGCTTGGTTCTGAAGAAATCACACGCGATATTCCCAATGTTGGTGAAGATGCATTAAAAGACCTCGACGAGCGCGGTATTATCCGTATCGGTGCTGAGGTTCGCTCAGGCGATATATTAGTTGGTAAGGTTACACCTAAGGGTGAGACAGAGCTGACCGCAGAAGAGAGACTTCTCCGTGCAATCTTTGGTGAGAAGGCTCGCGAAGTACGCGACACATCACTTCGTGTACCACACGGTGAGTACGGTATCATCGTTGATGTAATCGTATTTGACAGAGAAAAAGGCGACGAGCTACCACCGGGAGTAAACCGTCTGGTTCGTTGCTATATCGCACAGAAGAGAAAAATTTCCGTTGGTGACAAGATGGCTGGTCGTCACGGTAACAAGGGTGTTATCTCCCGCATCATGCCGGAAGAGGATATGCCTTTCTTACCGGATGGTACACCGCTTGAAATCGTATTGAACCCGCTGGGCGTTCCGTCCCGTATGAACATCGGTCAGGTCTTAGAGGTACACTTGGGTCGCGCAGCGCGTGAGCTTGGTTGGAAAATTGCAACTCCTGTATTCGACGGTGCTAACGAGGAAAATATTATGGACGCCTTAGAACAGGCAGGTCTTGACCGTGACGGTAAGACAATCCTGTACGATGGACGTACCGGTGAGCCGTTTGATAACCGCGTAACAGTTGGTATTATGTATATCTTAAAACTTGCTCACTTGGTTGATGATAAAATTCACGCACGTTCTACCGGTCCGTACTCACTTGTTACTCAGCAGCCTCTGGGTGGTAAAGCTCAGTTTGGCGGACAGAGATTCGGTGAGATGGAGGTTTGGGCTCTTGAGGCATATGGCGCAGCTTATACCTTGCAGGAAATCCTGACGGTAAAATCTGACGACATTGTTGGCCGTGTTAAGACATACGAGTCAATTGTCAAGGGTGAAAGTGTTCCCAAGCCGGGCATTCCGGAATCATTTAAGGTTCTTATCAAAGAACTGCAGAGCTTGTGTCTTGATATGCGTGTTCTCGATGAGAATATGGAAGAGGTAACTCTCCGTGATTCTTCTGAAGAAGAGGATGCAAATATGCAGATGGCTATCCGCGATGATATGGCATTTATTGATATTGGTCTTGACGATGAAGATGAGGCTCAAGATGAGGGCGATGATATGGAATATTTAGATGATGGCGGCTTAGAGGATGCCGAGGATGATTCCGATCTTCTTGAAGACGAGGATGACTCGGATGAATTTGATGAAGATTTGGGCGAAGAAGAAGACTTTATTGATGATTTAGACCTGCTTTAATTCCGGGTGTGTGCCCATCAAATTCAGAATGGAGATGAAACGATTGTCAGAGAATACATTTGAAGCTATAAAAATCGGACTTGCATCACCGGAAATGATCAGAGAATGGTCACGAGGTGAGGTTAAAAAACCTGAAACCATCAACTACAGGACCTTAAAACCGGAGCGCGACGGTCTTTTCTGCGAGCGCATTTTCGGACCTACAAAGGACTGGGAATGTCATTGTGGAAAGTATAAGCGTATCCGCCATAAAGGTATTGTCTGTGACCGATGTGGAGTAGAGGTTACTCGTGCCCGCGTTCGTCGTGAGCGTATGGGACATATTGAGTTGGCGGCCCCTGTATCACACATCTGGTACTTTAAGGGTATCCCGTCACGCATGGGTCTTCTTCTTGAAATGACCCCGCGTACTCTTGAGAAGGTACTTTATTTTGCGTCGTACGTTGTAATTGACGCAGGTGAGCGTACAGAGCTTGAGAAGAAACAGGTTCTTTCAGAGAAAGAATACCGTGAATATGTTGAGAAATACGGCAACCGTTTCCGTGCCGGTATGGGTGCGGAGGCAATCAAGGAGCTTTTGGCTGAAATCGACCTTGAAGCGTTGTCTAAAGAGATTAAAACAGAGCTCGAGACCGCTAGCGGACAGAAAAAGGTTCGCCTTATTAAGCGTCTTGAGGTTGTTGAGTCATTCCGCCTGTCAGGTAACAAGCCTGAGTGGATGATATTGGACGTTGTACCGGTTATTCCGCCGGAGCTTCGTCCTATGGTACAGCTTGACGGAGGTCGTTTTGCAACCTCTGACCTTAACGACTTGTACCGCAGAGTTATTAACAGAAATAATCGTTTAAAGAGACTGTTAGACCTTGGTGCGCCTGAAATTATCGTACGCAATGAGAAGCGTATGCTGCAGGAAGCTGTCGATGCGTTAATCGATAACGGCCGCCGTGGCAGACCTGTAACAGGCCCTGGAAACAGACCGCTTAAGTCCTTGTCAGATATGTTAAAGGGTAAGCAGGGTCGTTTCCGTCAGAACCTTTTGGGTAAGCGTGTTGACTATTCCGGTCGTTCGGTTATCGTTGTAGGTCCTGAACTTAAGATTTATCAGTGCGGTCTGCCTAAGGAAATGGCTATTGAATTGTTCAAACCGTTCGTTATGAAGAAACTTGTTAACGATGGTCTTGCTCATAACATAAAGAGTGCGAAACGTATGGTTGAACGCTTAAAACCTGAGGTTTGGGATGTTTTAGAGGATGTAATCAAAGATCATCCGGTACTCTTAAACCGTGCACCTACACTTCACAGACTCGGTATTCAGGCATTTGAGCCGGTTTTGGTTGAGGGTAGAGCACTTAAACTCCATCCGCTCGTATGTACAGCGTACAATGCAGACTTCGACGGTGACCAGATGGCTATACATCTTCCGCTTTCGCCGGAGGCGCAGGCTGAGGCGCGTTTCCTCATGCTGTCTGCTAACAACCTGTTAAAACCGCAGGATGGACGTCCTGTGACCGTTCCGACACAGGATATGGTCCTTGGTGCATACTACCTGACCATAGATAACGATGAGGAACCGGGAGCAGGCAAAGCATTCTCATCTGTTAATGAGGCACTTTTGGCATATACAAATGGCGTTATTGGTATCCATGCTCCTATCAAAGTTCGTATGAGCAAGGTTATTGACGGCGTTTCAAAGTCAGCTTTGGTTGACGTTACTGCCGGCCGCCTCATCTTCAACGAAGCTATTCCGCAGGATTTAGGCTTTGTTGACAGAAGCATTGAGGGAAATGAGTTCCGTCTGGAAGTAGATTTCCTCTGTACCAAGAAAGAGCTTGGAAAAATTGTTGATAAATGTATCCGCGTTCACGGTCTTACCAAGACTGCGGTTGTTCTTGATGATATAAAGGCTTTAGGCTTTAAGTTCTCTACACGCGGTGCTATAACAGTAAGTATCTCCGATATGGTTGTACCTGAGGAGAAAAAGGATTTACTTAAGAGTGCAGAAGAAGCAGTCGATAAGGTTACTAAGCAGTTTATGCGCGGTCTTCTTTCTGAAGAAGAGCGTTACAACCAGGTTATCTCAATCTGGACAGAGGCAACTGATAAGGTAACCAAGGCTCTTATGAGCAACCTTGATAAGTTCAATCCGATTTATATGATGGCACATTCAGGAGCCCGTGGTTCTCAGAACCAGATTCGTCAGCTTGCTGGTATGCGTGGTCTTATGGCGGATACATCAGGTAAAACTGTCGAGGTGCCGATTCGTGCTAACTTCCGTGAGGGTCTTAACGTGCTCGACTACTTCATCTCATCACACGGTGCGAGAAAGGGTCTTGCCGATACAGCGCTCAGAACTGCTGACTCAGGTTATCTGACACGTCGTCTGGTTGACGTCAGCCAGGATGTAATCATTCGTGAGGATGATTGCGGAACAACACATGGTATCGAAGTATTTGATATAAAAGACGGTAACGAGATGATTGAGGGTCTGTTTGACCGCTTGAACGGCCGTTATGCTGCTGAAGATATCGTTGACCCGAAAACGGGTGAGGTTATTGTCAGCCGTAACGAGCTCATCACTGAAAAACTTGCTAAAGCAGTTGTTGATGCTGGTGTAGAGCGTGCGGTTATCCGTTCAGTTCTTACCTGTCAGTCCAAGGTTGGAATCTGTGCAAAATGTTACGGTTCAAACCTTGCATCAGGTGATCCTGTGCCGATTGGTGAAGCGGTTGGTATTATTGCTGCTCAGTCTATCGGTGAGCCGGGTACACAGCTTACAATGAGAACATTCCACACCGGTGGTGTTGCCGGAGACGACATTACGCAGGGTCTTCCCCGTGTCGAGGAGCTTTTTGAGGCGCGTAAACCGAAGGGTCTTGCAATCATCGCTGAAAACGGCGGTACAATTCGTATTCTTGAAAACAAGAAAAAACGTGAAATCGTTATTGAAAATAACGAAGAGAAGGATGCTAAACCGTATCTCATCCCCTACGGCTCACGTCTTAAGGTTGCGGAAGGACAGGTTGTTGAAAAGGGTGACGAGCTTACAGAAGGTAGCGTAAATCCGCACGATATCTTGAGAATCAAGAATCTCACAGCTGTACAACAGTATCTCATTCAGGAAGTACAGAGAGTTTACCGTTTGCAGGGTGTTGATATCAATGACCGTCACATTGAGGTTATTGTACGTCAGATGCTCCGCAAGGTACGCATAGAAGAATCAGGCGATACAGATTTCTTGGCAGGTTCACTGGTTGATGTTAACGAGTTCAACTCAGTTAACGAAAAACTTGAGGCTGAGGGCAAAACCCCTGCAACATGCACAAGAATTATTCTTGGTATCACCAAGGCATCTTTAACAACTGATTCATTCTTGTCTGCAGCATCATTCCAGGAAACAACAAGAGTTCTTACAGAAGCAGCAACCAGAGGAAAGATTGATCCGCTCGTTGGTCTTAAAGAAAATGTTATTATCGGTAAGCTTATTCCTGCCGGAACAGGTATGCCGAAATATCAGAATACGAGCATTGCCTCTGTAATTGAAACAAAAGCAGTTGAAGATGAGGAAATTTCCTACGATGATTTTGTTGCAGAAAATAGCGATTATATAGGCTCAAACGTTATTCCTGATGCTCAGGTATAAGAGGCATAAAAACAGGAAAATATGCCGAAAGCTGATATAAAAAAGTATTGACACTAGCACCCACTTATGATAAAATAAGTGGGTGTGCTTAAAAAGATGGAGTGTGAAAAATCATGCAGGACGACCTTAGGGGCTCCCGAATTTTTGTCGGGGTTAAACAGTCCACCGAGGCAGTTTTGGACGGCTCGGCCGAGAAAGCATATATCGCTTCTGATGCGGACGAGCACATAAAAATTCCGTTTGAAGAGCTTTGCCGTGAAAAAGGAGTTCCCGTGGAATATGTGGAAACGAAGCAACAGCTCGGAAAAGCATGCGGGATAAGCGTGAATGCCGCTTGCGCAGTAGTGTTGCGATAAAAGCATTCATAGTTAAATTCGTTATATTAATTTATTTAATATAAATGCGCCGCAAAAGCGGCGCAGGCGAATTTATTCGCCAGAAAATAATATTATTCAGGAGAGGAGGACACGATTCATGCCAACCTTTAACCAGCTTGTGAGAAAAGGTCGTGAAACTTCTGTTAAAAAATCAACTGCTCCGGCTCTTTTAAAGAACCTGAACACGTTGAAGAAGAAGGTAACCGACGCAAATTCGCCACAGAAGAGAGGCGTATGCACATCTGTTAAAACCATGACACCGAAAAAGCCTAACTCAGCTCTTAGAAAGCTTGCCAGAGTAAGACTTACAAACGGTATCGAGGTTTCTGCATACATTCCGGGTATCGGACATAATCTTCAGGAGCACTCTGTAGTGCTTATCCGTGGCGGAAGAGTTAAGGATCTGCCTGGTGTTAGATATCATATCATCCGTGGTTCTTTGGATACCGCAGGTGTTGCTAACCGTAACCAGTCCAGATCAAAATACGGCGCTAAGAGACCGAAGAAGAAATAATAATCATAGCGCAAAAATCACATAATAGATGCTGGTACGGGTTTGTAAGATTTGTGTCTTGACATATTTTTGTACTGGCTGCTAGCGGCGTTTTCGCCGAGTACCTGTGATTTCATTTCAAATCAATAATGAAGGAGGGAAGTTCAGTGCCAAGAAGAGGTTTTATTGCAAAAAGAGAAGTATTGGCCGATCCGCTTTACAACAGCACTGTTGTTACTCGCTTGATCAACAACATTATGCTGGACGGTAAAAAAGGAACAGCGCAGAAAATCGTTTACGGTGCATTCGACATCGTAAAGGAGAAAACAGGAAAGGATGCACTTGAGGCATTCAACGAGGCAATGGATAACATTATGCCTGTTTTAGAGGTTAAAGCTCGCCGTGTAGGTGGTGCTACCTATCAGGTGCCGATCGAGGTTCGTCCTGAGAGACGTCAGACTTTAGGTCTCAGATGGCTCACAACATATAGCCGTGCTAGAAGTGAGAAAACCATGAAAGAGCGTCTGGCTGCAGAAATTATGGATGCAATCAATGAAACTGGTGCATCTGTAAAGAAAAAAGAAGATACTCACAA
>JAZNJS010000050.1:0-9205 GCA_045578185.1 Clostridia bacterium | reverse complement strand
ACATTATATACTGTATATTATACATAATTTAAAGTTGTTTATCAAGTGCTTTTTAAAATAATTAATGATGCAAAAAAAGGCAGAACAACATAACTGTTCAGCCTTTTTTAAAATTAATATTATTTAATTGCAAAGAATACTCCCAAAACAGGTCCAATGTGGGTTGCTATTGTAGGGCCAACCTCTCTTATAAGCACTTCGCTCGGCGACATATTCTCTTCTATCATAGCCTTAATTTCTTCCGCCTCATCATACATATCAGCGTGAACAATAAGCATTCTCTTTCCGGTCTGGTCATATCCGCTTTCCTGAACCTTTTTAAAGAGTTTTGCAACAATTTTTTTACTACCGCGGATACTTCCTATACTTTCCATCAAGCCGTTTCTTACAGAAAGAAGCGGCCTTATGTCAAGAACATTTCCCATTACCAAAGATGCCTTATTTATTCTTCCGCCCTTTTCAAGATAAGTAAGAGTCTGAGCAACAACGTATACATCATAACTTTCAACAAAATCCATTACGAATTTCTTTAATTCTTCCATACTTTTGCCCTCTTTGGCAAGTTTTGCTGCCTCAATGGCAGCCAAAGCATAGATATACGCAAAGCGTCTTGTGTCCACAAGCTCAATTACAGCATCGGGATTCTCCTCAAGAACCATGTTTTTAGCAAGCGATGCGTTATTGTATGTGCCTGTAGCGCTTGATGATATAGAAACGTATAAAATTTCATAGCCCTCATCAGTATATTTTTTGAATGCATCATAAATAACATTCGGTGGAATCTGCGAGGTTTGCGGAACTTCTTTGCTGCTTTTTAAAAGCTCATAAAATTCTTTTGGCTGCAAATCAACACCTGAAAGGTATTCTTTGCCGTCCGCGTGGATTGTAAAGGGAAGAACCTCTATATCCCACTCTTTTGCATCCTGCGGTCTGATATCAGACGCAGATTCTGTAATAACTTTAATTTTTGACATATTAATTTCTCCTTATTCTAATCTCCAAAATTTATAACACGCCTTCTGCTCCAAACAGATTGCAAAAGACCTATTGCCATAAAATTAGTTATAAGCGACGAGCCTCCGTAACTTACAAAAGGAAGCGGTATGCCCGTAACAGGCATAAGGCCGATACACATACATATATTTTCGAATGTATGGAAAGCATACATTGCGGCAAGGCCTATACACAAATAGCTTCCCATATCATTTTTTGCCCTTTGCGCAACATATACGCATCTTAAAATCAAAACAATCAAAAGTGCAAAAACAACAAGTGCGCCGGCAAAGCCAAATTCTTCACCAATTACGCCGTATATGAAGTCAGTATTTTTTTCAGGCAGCATTCCAAGCTGATTCTGTGGACCTTGCATATATCCTCTGCCAAAGACCTGACCGGAGCCAATTGCAATTTTTGACTGCATAACCTGAAAACCTGCCCCCGCTGCATCCCGTTCGGGATTTAAGAAGACTAATATACGATTCTTCTGGTATTCAGACATCATAAACCACGCAAGCGGCATAGCAGCAACTCCAACGCCTAGCGCTGCCAAAACATATTTATATGATATGCCGGCAACAAAGAGCATCGAAATAAACATAAATAAAAATACCAATGCCGTTCCAGTATCATTTTGCAAAATTACAAGT
Organism: Clostridia bacterium; assembly: GCA_045578185.1. Lineage (GTDB taxonomy): Bacteria > Bacillota > Clostridia > UBA1381 > UBA9506 > RGIG1666. The sequence goes on along the minus strand of JAZNJS010000050.1, from coordinate 7,559 downwards.
CCAAACAGAATCAGGAAATGCGCACTCAGCATTGCCACTGTGCGAATTGAGTTAATACTGTCTTTTACCTTTGTCAGATGAATCGAAAACGTCACTGCAAATGCAAGTTTTACAAGTTCAGACGGCTGAATTCCAATTCCCGCTACTCTAATCCAGCTGTTAGCACCGGTTTCCTCTTTACCCTCACCAAAAATTAGGACAAAAATTAGAATAGCTACACTGCCTATAAAGATATATTTGGCAATATCCGTATAACTCTCATAGTCAGACCACGCCAATATAAGCATAAACACTATTCCCAATATCGCAGCTGTAATCTGCACTATCATCTGGCGCGTACCGGCGTCTAGACTTCTCGTTGCAGAAAAGACCGCCACGATACCACAAGTCGCTAAGAGCAATGCCGCGCCTACTAAAACATAATCGAGCTTTTGAAAATATGTTTTTAAAACTCTTTTATTTAACATAGCAGCCCCTTCTCAAATAATATGTATTGTTCTACTATACTATTATAACAGTTATTTTGCTTTCGGTAAAGAAAAAAAATAAATTTCGCAAATTTTTATAGACTTTTTATTGTTTTTGCTGTATAATATATAATATAAAAATAACTGTTTTCGTTCATTTTTAAAAAGAGGTGATTGATTTGCAACAACCTACAGGACAATTACCGAAGGCATGGGAAGAGCTTGTAGATACGCTTTCTTATATGCCTGCGATAGTTAAAACAATCGAGAAAATTTACGACCCCAACTGGTCTATGAACATAAACCGCCATGACCATTATGAGATGGCATATATCAAAAAGGGAAATGCAGTATATCAGATTGAGGGTATAGATGTTCCTATGGCTCCTCATTCCCTTGTAATCATAAAACCCGGCAGAGCCCATAAATTCATTGTCAAATCAGAAAGCTGTGAATTTATCGTGCTAAGTTTTAAATTCAAGTCTCAAAAAGATGATGCAAACCATCATATTTCATTAAATGACTTTATAGAATATATCGAAGATGATGCTACTGGTGATTTTATTCATCTTAAACTGAATAAAAAGAATGATATTGTTCACGTTATGAACCGCATTCTGCGTGAACGAATGAAATATCAGGTCTGGGGCGATTTTTTAAGTTGTCTTTTAATAATTGAACTTTTTGTTCTGATCTCCCGCACACTAAAGCAGGAATGGGAACAAAGTGCAAAAAATCGCAACTTGAAATTACACGAGCTTTTAGGCATAGCCAAAGAATATATTGATAACAACTACGCAAAGGAGCTTACTCTTTCACAAGTTGCAAAATATATTTATCTTTCTGACAGCTATTTTGCTCACAGTTTTAAAGATAAATTCGGCATCAGTCCCAAAAGTTATCTCCTTCGTGTACGAATAGAGGCTGCTAAAGAACTTTTAGAAAATACCGATTCTAAAATATCTGACGTCGCACTTTCAGTCGGTTTTTCAAGCCAACAGCGTTTTAATGATATTTTCCGCAAAAATACAGGAATGACTCCTCTTAAGTACAGGCAAAAGAGCAAGGAAGAAAGAATCAATAAAGCAGATTAGAAAGTAATAAAAAAAGATGGTTACGCTATATAGCGTAACCATCTTTTTTATTATTCATCAAAGTCTTTAGCAGTTGCTTTTTCAAAAATAGCTATAACCTCTTCGGAAGGCTTCTTATCCATAAGCGATACCAGTACACTTACGATTAATCCTACAATAAACGCAGGAAGTATTTCATAAATCCCGGTCGACTTGCTGAGATATATAAGCCAGAAAATATCAACTATGGAACCGGATACTATACCGGCAATAGCGCCTTTATATGTAAATCTCTTCCAGAACAGTGACAGTATTACAACCGGTCCAAACGCTCCGCCGAAAAGGCCCCAAGCATTTTCAACCATATTCATAATAGCCTGCGCACCGCTTCCTTTGCTGCTGGCAATAAAGTAAGCAACAATAGCTACCAATACAACAATAATTCTTCCCATCCACATAGTCTCTTTATCAGAAGCATTTTTTCTGAAAATTGGCTTGTAAATATCGCTTGTAAATGAAGAAGAAGCTACTAAAAGCTGTGAATCGGCGGTTGACATTGACGCTGCAATAATAGCTGCTAAAAGAAGACCCGCAACAAATCCCGGGAACAAATCTCTTGAGAGCTGGATAAATACAAGTTTCTGATTGCCGTTAACAAGCAACTGTTCACCGATAAGCATTCTTCCAAAATACGCAATAACAATAGTAGCAGCAAGTGATATTACAACCCAAACAATAGCAACTATTGCAGATTTTTTAATCATACTCGGCTTCTTAATTCCCATAAAACGAACCAGAATGTGCGGCATACCGAAATATCCAAGACCCCATGCAAGACCAGTTACGATTTCCTGCCAGCTTGCACTGAACAAATTAGCAGTGAATTTATATTCTTCGCCATCGAAGGCATAAACCTGTGAAAGCAGTGATGTGTCAAGTGTTTTTGTGCTTACAATAACAATCGGCACAGCAAGCAGGGCAACAAGCATTAAAAGTCCCTGGAAAAAGTCTGTCCAGCACACCGCCTTGTATCCGCCAAGGAACGTATAAGCCAAAATTATCAATGCAAAGATAATCATTGCCAAGCCCTCATCAAGCGTCGGGAATAATGTTGTAAACACCGTTGTGCCTGCCACAAAGCTTGATGCAACGTAAATTGTAAAGCTTACCAAAAACACAATTGCACAAATAATTTTGAGTGTTGGATTTGTTGTTGCAAATCTGTTTGACAAATACTGCGGGAAAGTAATCGCATCGCCTGATGCCCTTGAAAACTTTCGGAGACGTTTTGCAACGATAATCCAGTTTAATGCAGTACCGATAGCAAGACCGATACCAATCCAGGCCTGCCCAAGACCATATGCTAAAATACTGCCAGGAAGTCCCATCAAAAGCCAGGCACTCATATCAGACGCCTGAGCACTCATAGCAGTTACCCACGGACCCATCTGACGACCGCCTAAAAAGTAATCCTTTTCTCCACCACTTTTAGAAGCAAAGAAGAAGAAAAGACCAATAGCAAGAACAACAACAAAATAGAGAACAAATGCTATAATTTCTCCCATTTTCAAAACCCCGTTTCTTAAAAAAATAAATACTTGTAAATTATACCACACTCGGAATAAAAATTCAAGAAAATTATTAATTATACATAATAAAAATGATAAATATGCAAATACTATCAATAAATACAGAAAGTGGAGTGAAGATAATGCTGATTTTGTTTTTTAGAACAATAATTATATACATATTGGTCGTTGCTGCCTTAAGGCTTATGGGAAAGCGCCAGCTTGGGCAGCTTCAGCCGTCTGAGCTTGTTATTACAATGATGATTTCCGAACTTGCATCCATTCCATTGGAAAATGTAGGAACACCGCTTGTTAATGGAATAATTCCAATTCTTACTCTTATAATAGCAGAAGCAACCTTTTCTTTTTTAACATTAAAAAGCAAAAAAATACGAAAGGTCATCGCCGGCTCCCCTACTATTTTAATAGAAAAAGGTCGTGTTTTAGAAAAAGAGATGGAGCGTCTGCGTCTTAATATTGATGACCTCATGGAAGAACTGCGTACAAACGGATATTCAAATCTTTTAGATGTTGAATATGCAATTATCGAAACAAACGGCACGCTGAGTATCATACCTAAATCAAACAAAAGACCCGTAACTCCCGATGATATTAATTTAAGCACGGATTATGAGGGTCTTCCGTTTCTTCTTATAGCAGACGGTGAAATAAATAAGATGGCTCTTAAAAGCGCCCACATAGACACAAAGTGGCTTACGGATAAACTTAAAGAATTCGATATAACCTCTATAAAAGATGTTTTTATAGCAAGCCTTGATACGTCAGGCAACCTGTTTGTACAGAAAAAATATAAAAAAATAGAAAACGGAGGCTAATATGAAAACCTTTTTGGGCGCAATGGCTGCTCTTATTATAATAATTGGTGGAATATGGTTTTATTCTTCTGCACTATCTGAGTCCGTAGGCAAAATGGAAGACTATACTGACCAGATAGTAAAAACTGCAAGAAATGAAGACTGGGAAAGCTGCCAGCATATTTTTAATAATTTTAAAGAACACTGGTCAAAAAAGGGCAAATGGATTACAGGTTTTATACACCACGACGATATTCATTACATTGACGAGAGCATCGCCGAACTCCGGGTCTATATAGACCACAAAGACGCAGAACTTACCGTTGCAAAAGCTGAGACCATAAAAGTAAGGCTTGGGCAAATGCCGTCAGGCGAGGAACTAAATCTTGAAAATCTATTTTAAGTCTTTTTATCGAACCTGCCAAAGCTATGGTGCATATAATATTGTATACCGGCTTTCGGCATGCCGCAACCGTTTATATATAGCGGGGAGCGCTTCCTTTTCTGCGCTCTCCGCAAAACGGTTTTGCGCTGCCTTTTTTTATTTTTACTTTTGGAGGTATATATGACCAATATAAACTGCAATAAAACATGTATATATCAAAAAGAAGGTAAATGTTGCTATGACAGCGTGCTGCCGCTTTCCTCTTCCGTCAGCCAAGAAGACGCAGACTGCGCTTATTGCGTGGCAAAAAAAAGCCCAAAGGATAAACTCATATCTAACGAAACTTAAGCCTATTTGAATTTTTATATATAAAAAGGTAAAGCTATATATGCTAAATACTTTAAGGAGTGATTTTTTGAACAAGAATCAGGATACTAAAAAAGAGCCCGACATCCAAAAAATGATTGACTCTTTAGTAAAAAATGCAGAACAAGCTCTTGCGCAATATATGGAAATGTCGCAAGAGGAAATTGACAACATCGTACATCAAATGGCGCTTACAGGAATTGACAAACATATGGACATCGCAAAAGCTGCGATTGAAGAAACTAAACGCGGTGTATTTGAGGACAAGGTAATTAAAAATCTGTTTGCTACCGAATACATCTGGCATTCTATTAAATATGAAAAAACAGTTGGTATAATTGACGAAAGCGAGCAGGAGGATTATGTAGACATTGCCGAACCGGTTGGTATTGTAGCCGGCGTCACACCTGTCACAAACCCGACTTCAACAACTATGTTTAAGTCTTTAATTTGTGCTAAAACCCGAAATCCAATAATTTTTGCATTTCATCCATCATCCCAGAAATGCTCTGTTTTAGCAGCAAAGACAATGCTTGATGCTGCCGTAAAAGCAGGAGCACCTAAAAACTGTATTCAGTGGATTGAATCGCCCTCAATTGAAGCGACCAATGCGCTTATGAATCATCCAGGCATTTCCTTAATTTTGGCAACAGGCGGTTCAGCGATGGTAAAAGCCGCATACAGTGCCGGAAAACCGGCTCTCGGTGTAGGTCCGGGTAACGTTCCGTGCTATATCGAAAAGACCGCAGATGTACCACGCGCTTGTACCGACCTTATTCTGTCAAAAAGTTTTGATAATGGTATGATTTGCGCTTCAGAGCAGGCGGTAATTGTTGACAAGGAAGTTCAGGACCGTTTTGAAATTTTTATGGAAAATTACGGTTGCTACTTTTTAAAAGATGATGAAATTAAAAAAGTATCCGACTATGTAATTTCACCAGAAAAACAGTCAGTAAACTCCGAAGTTGTAGGTATGCCGGCATATACAATTGCAAAAAATGCCGGTGTGTCCGTTCCTGAGCGTACTAAAATTCTGATTGCAAAAATAGATGGTGTTGGTCCGGATTACCCATTATCCAGAGAAAAACTTTCTCCTGTTTTGGCATACTTTGTTGTAGATGGACCGGAGGAAGGATTTAAAATTGCCAGAGAAATGCTAGAATTCGGTGGCTTGGGCCATTCAGCAGTAATTCATTCATCTGACGAAGAGCTTTTAAAGCGCTATGGTGAGGAAATGAAAGTCGGACGTGTAATAGTAAATTCTCCCAGCTCTCAAGGTGCTATCGGTGATATTTACAATACAAACACTCCATCTTTGACCTTAGGTTGTGGCTCCTTTGGAAGAAATTCCACCACATCAAACGTTTCAAGCGTCAATCTTATTAATAAAAAACGCCTGGCTAAAAGGAAAGTTAATATGCAGTGGTTTAAAATCCCGCCGAAAATTTATTTTGAAGAAGATTCGGTTCAGTATCTGCAAAAAATGCCCGATATTTCCCGTGCATTTATTGTAACCGACCCTATGATGGTAAAGCTCGGGTACGTTGACCGTATACTCTATCATTTAAGAAAAAGGCGCGACTACTGTCATAGCGAAATATATGCAGACGTTGAACCGGACCCGTCCGTAGAGACAATTATGCGCGGTGTTGAGGCAATGAATAAATTCAATCCCGATGTAATAATCGCGCTTGGCGGCGGTTCAGCAATGGATGCCGCAAAAGGTATGTGGTTGTTTTATGAACATCCCGAAACAGATTTTGATGGTCTTCGCCTGAAGTTTTTAGATATACGAAAAAGGGCATTTCAGTTCCCGAAACTCGGCAAAAAAGCGCAAATGGTGTGTATCCCTACAACGTCAGGAACAGGTTCTGAGGTAACCTCTTTTTCTGTTATAACAGATAAGGTAAACGGAAATATAAAATATCCTCTTGCAGACTATGAGCTCACTCCCGATGTTGCAATCATCGACCCTCAGTTCGTATATTCTCTGCCAAAAGGAATCACCGCCGACACGGGAATGGATGTCTTAACGCACGCAATAGAAGCATACGTTTCCATTTTAGCATCTGATTACACCGATGGTTTAGCGATGAAAGCGATTGAGCTGGTATTTGCAAATCTGCCGAGAGCATACAAAGACGGAAACGACTACGAAGCCAGAGAAAAAATGCACAACGCATCCGCTATTGCCGGTATGGCATTTACCAATGCATTTTTAGGCCTTAATCACTCTATGGCACACAAACTTGGCGGAGAGTTCCACATAGCTCACGGCAAGGCAAACGCAATCCTGCTTCCTTATGTAATCGGCTACAACGCTGATAAACCAACTAAATTTGCATCTTTCCCTAAGTATGGTAAGTTTGTTGCAGATGAAAAATATGCACAGATTGCAAGACATCTGGGTTTAGAGGCTAAAACCGCCTCTGAGGGTGTAGCAAACTTAATTGTCGCAATAAGAAAGCTTATGAAAATTCTTGAATATCCAATGACACTCAAAGAAATCGGTATCCCCGAAAAAGAGTTTTTATCAAAACTTGATAAGCTGGCTGAAAACGCATTTGAAGACCAGTGTACAACTGCCAATCCGCGTTATCCGTTAGTTTCTGAAATAAAAGAACTTTATAAAATGGCTTATTACGGAAAATAAAAATTTAAGGCTGTCAGTTAAAAAACTGACAGCCTTTTCATTAATAATTGTCATTTTTAATTTCAAAATATGCCTGCGGGTGTGCACAGACCGGACAAACCATAGGTGCCTCTTTCCCTTTGTGGACATGGCCACAGTTTCTGCATACCCAAACTTCTTCCTCTTCCCTTTTAAATACCTCTTTGTTTTCAATTTTTTCTAGTAGCGCACGATATCTTTCTTCGTGTTCTTT
>JAZNJS010000049.1:0-26460 GCA_045578185.1 Clostridia bacterium | reverse complement strand
AAGTTTTCAGTATACATTTTCATAAAAAATACACCTCCGATGACGAATTTTATTTCTTCACCAAGGTGTATCAAGCATTAGGATCTAGTGATTTTATCGTGGGGGTTCAAGTCCCTTCATCCGCACCACCACTTTAAAGCTTGTAGGATTTGTTCCTGCAAGCTTTTTACATTGCCTTATAACTTAACTTTCAAATCATACTTCGCCTACGGCTCGTATTCTTTGGAAGGGACTCTCGGCTACAAGACAATTCACCAGATTGTTTTGCTTACACCTCGTCTTCATCCGCACCAAAAAACAGAGTTACCATTTAGGTGGCTCTGTTTTTTACGCAAAATTTTATCACATATTTCATTTGTAAACTCAATGTAAATGTTATAGTTATTCGCCTAAAACACCTTGATTATTTTCAGGCAGCATGATATAATATAATATAATATAATATTTATATCAAAAATACTATATTTCGACATATTAGAAAAGGTGTGAAAAAATGGACGAAGAAAAGAACGTACATAAGATGTCATTTAAAGAATGGGTCGAAAATTACTGGTACCATTATCGTCCGCATACTATAGCAGGAATAATTGCATTTATTCTCATTATATTTACTCTTGTGCAGTGTGCTATGACTGTTGACCCCGATGTAACCATTGACCTTGTTACTGCTACTGCTATTACGGACTCTGAAATCAATTTTAGCGGTGTCTTTAGTGATGTTATGGAAGACGCTGACAGAGACGGCGAGAAAAAGTTCGGCATTATCGCCCTTTATATCCCGGAAGATATAAGTTCAGAGCAGGATATGGCAATGCAGCGGAAAATGATGCTTGAGCTTGCAGCAGGCGAAGCTGAATTATTTATTTACGATAAAATCAATCTTGATAAATATATAAATCAGGATGCGTATGCTCCACTTTCTGATTTTATTGATATTACTCCGTATAAAGACATCGAGGGTAAGCTCATTGAGCGCGATGGTGTTGCATACGCAATAAGCTTAAAAGGCAGTAAAAAGCTCTCCGAACTTAACTTTAAAACCGATGAACTTTATGCAGTATTTCATTTCGTACCGGAAAACAGCCTCGAAGACGAATACAGAGTGGCTAAATTTAAAAACGCCGCAGCTGTTTTAGAAGAATTATTAAAATAGTCAGGATGTGTTGTTATGCCGGCAACAAACAAATTAAGCAACGAATATGAATTGAATCTACTCGAATCGTATTATGCAAACAAGGACGAAAAATTACGTGACTTATTAATGCAAAAATATGATTATCTTCCACAGATTTTGTCTCGCAGATTTACTGGCAGGGGCATTGAGTATGATGATATATATCAAAGCGCACGCATCGGTCTTTTAAATGCTTTAAGTAGATTTGAACCTAAAAAAGGAGTGCGTTTTACTACATATGCTACTCCAACAATCATTGGCGAAATCAAAAGACTTTTCCGTGATAAAGGCCATTTTATAAAAGTTCCGCGAAGAATTTATGAAATTTTCAGCAAGGCTAACAGGATAAAGACTTCTCACCTTATAAAAAGTGGCGAAACTCTTACAAATGCTGAACTTGCGGAACTTACAGGTGTTACAGAGCAACAAATGAATGCCGCGCTTGCGTGGGGAGACAATCATTTTGTTCGCTCTCTTGAGCAGTATGTCTGCAGCGACCAGGATGAGACACTTTTTTCAAATCTGGTTGGAAAAGAAGATAATCAGTTCTTGATAATAGAAAATAAAGAATTTATCGAAACTTTTATGAGTAAGCTATCTGACAAAGAGCGCCAGTTCGTTCGTTTAAGGTATTACGATGAGCTCACACAGAGCGCCATTGCACAGAAAATGAACATATCACAAATGAATGTTTCCCGTATGGAAAAGCGTGTTTTATCAGGACTCAAACAGATGTATTTTGAAGCAGTAAACAGTTAAAATTAAAAGGATGTGCAATATAATATATGCACATCCTTTTTTTATTTAAATGTAACGACCGTAACGCCGTTCTCACCTTCGCCATATCTGCCGAGTCTGAACTCAGCAACCTGCGGGTGCGTTTTTAAATAGTCATTAATTCCCGCGCGCAAAATACCCGTACCCTTACCGTGAATTATGGTAACTGTATGGAGTGATGCTAAAATTGCTTCGTCAAGATACTTATCTACTGCATAAAGTGCCTCTTCAAGCATCATTCCACGAACATCAAGCTCGGTTTTAGCGCTGACCGAACGCTTAACGCTATGTGTCGCCGTAGTTTTGGATTCCTTTTTAGCAGGCTGTTTTTCTGCAGCAAGGTCAGTTATAGGCACTTTCATTTTCATTATTCCCGCCTGAACCTGAACCTTTCCTGATTTATCAGGCATTGTGAGAACAGTCGCCTGCTGGTCAAGAGAAATAATTATAACCAAATCACCCGGTTTTACATTTTTTAAGGGCTTACGGTTAGTCTTTATCTCATTTGGCGAGCCTTTAAGCTTTTCAGATTTTTCTCTTAAGGCTGCTTTTGCTTCCTCAGCTTTTTTAATTGCCTCCTGCATAGGTGCGCTATCACGGATTGTGCGTATTTCTTTTATTATTTTCTGCGATTCATCCTTTGCCGCCTCTATTATGCGCATTGCCTCGGTCCGTGCTTCCTGAAGCATTTTATCACGACGTTCTTCCATTCGTCTGGTTTCATTACTGATTTTATCCTTCATACTTTGCGCATCTTTTGCCATCGATTCAGCACGCTGTTTTTCCTTCTCCGCTCTTCTTCGACTTGTTTCAAGGTCAGAAATAACATCCTCAAGCTTTAAACTTTCGTCACTTACCAGTTCTTTAGCTCTTTCAATTATTTCTTCGGAGATTCCCAACCTTTTTGATATCGCAAAAGCATTACTCTTTCCGGGTACGCCAATAAGCAGCTTATACGTCGGAGAAAGCGTTTTTATATCAAATTCACAAGAAGCATTCTCAACACCGTCTGTCGACAGAGCGTACAGTTTAAGTTCGCTGTAGTGCGTAGTAACAGCTGCTTTTGCGCCACGACTTCTGATGTTTTCTAAAATTGAAATGGCAAGCGCTGCACCCTCTGTCGGGTCTGTGCCCGCGCCAAGCTCGTCGGCAAGAACCAAACTTTTGTGCGTAACTCTTTTTAATATTTCAACAAGATTTACTATATGAGATGAAAATGTTGATAAGCTCTGCTCTATGCTCTGCTCGTCACCAATATCTGCAAAGACCTCATCAAAAACAGCAATTTTTGTTTGCTCGGCTGCGCTGATATGAAGTCCAGATTGTGCCATCAATGTAAATAAACCAAGCGTCTTTAATGACACCGTTTTACCGCCTGTGTTAGGACCTGTTATTACTAATGTATCAAACCCATCTCCAAGCCATATATCTACCGGAACAACCTTTTGTGGAGCTAAAAGAGGATGTCTGCCCTTTTTAATAAATATTATTCCCTCATTATTGAGTTCAGGCTCCACCGCATTCATATCGACAGAAAGACGTGCTTTTGAGAAAATAAAATCCAATTCATAAATCGTATTACTGTTTAAAATAATCTGCTCTTTATATTCACTTACATATGATGTAAGCTCGGCTAAAATTCGCTCTATTTCTTCTTTTTCTTTTCCTGCAAGATCTGCAAGCTCATTAGAAAGTGAAACAACAGCCATAGGCTCAACGAACAGCGTTGCACCCGACGATGAGGAATCATGAACGATACCCTTAATATCTGATTTATGCTCCGACTTTACAGGCACAACAAAACGTTCACCACGCATAGTAATTATTGGGTCCTGAAGTGCTTTTTGATAATGCGTTGAGCTTATTATGCTATTTAGCGTTTCCCTTATCTTGCCTTCGATGTTTTTCATGCGTCTACGAATCTGAAAAAGCTCGGGAGATGCGCCATCAGCAATTTCTTCTTCACTTAAAATAGCCTCATCTATTTTAATTTCAACCGGTTTTAAAGGCTCAATAGCAGATACAAGTCCAAAAATTATGCCCTCAGAAAGACTTTTGTCATCTAAAATATAATTTTTGATTCTGCGTGATGTTTTCAAAAGTCTGCTGACCCCAAGCAGTTCCTTTTGATTCATTACCCCTCCTCTTTCAGCACGAAGAAGAGCTGGCGCGATATCATTTATGCGCATACCAGGAGGATTACCTCTCCTTAAAACAACGCCAAGTGCTTCGGTGGTTTCCATAAGTAGCTCTTGCGCTTTCTCGAGCTCTTTTGCGGGGCGCAGAGAAAGAATACGCTCTTTTACCTTTTCATTTTCGGTATATTGCGCAAGATGATTTAATATCTTATCAAATTCTAATGTTTGAATTACTTTACGATTCATATTATTTCTCCGTAAAAATTAGAATGATTAAAAAGGCTGCGCCGTGCCGCAAGGCAAGGCACAGCCTCTTGCTATCTTATTTTAATTATAAAAAGATTCCGTCATCATCGCCATCTGTTTCAGGCTCTAAAGGCTCTGCATCTGTTTCAATTGGTCCTTTGTCATCCGAGGTTTTTGAGCTAAACGAAATTGGCTCATCAGCCGCTATAGCAGCACTTGATGAAATATGACCGTTTACAAAAGACATAGGTCTATTTCTTAATGTAGGCGTGTCAGGAAGCTCAGCAGACTTCGCTTCTAAAAATACCATTGACGAACCCTCAGGAGCATCTCCTCTTTCGATCTTTTCCTTAAGTTTATCGATTACATCATCGCTTACTGTAGTCATAAAACTTGTCGGTATTGTAAGTGCATACTCCAAACGTGAAAGAGCATCTTCTTTTTTTCCGAGCTGATATTCAATTACCGCAGTATCATAATATGCTTCACGAAATGCAGGCTTTTTATCCATAAGCTTTTTACTCAGCTCATAAGCCTCATCAAAACGGTCAAGTTTTGCATAGGTCTGCATAAGATTATCTGTAATTATAGCATCATCACTATTATAATCATAGGCTTCTTCATTAAATTCAAGCGCCTTTTTAATATCACCCTGAACAAGATAACAAAAACCGAGTGTTCCGTATAAGCCTGAATTTTTATATGTTGGAAATATCTCCTCAAGCTCTTCAACCGCCTCATAAACTCTTCCGGTTTTCATAAGCAGCATCGCATGATTAAGTTTAGCTTTTGAGCGCTCTGTCGGTTTTTGAGAACGGAAAGACAGCATACTGCTTAAAACTTCTTCACATCTTATTACTCTTCCCTCACGAAGAAGATAATATGAATAAGTTATTTTCTGGTCGGTAGTCATATTAAATTTATAACCCTTTTCAAACCAGTCCATCGCTTTATTTTTTTTGCCTAATGTATACTGGCGCATAGCAACGCCCATACAAAGCGCCGCAGCACGACGGTAAAGCAAAACGCCAAAAACTAAAAGCGATACAATTAAACCAATAATCACACTAATGCGCCAGGCATAGATTGCGATAAATCCGCCTACGAAAATAAGTAATACATCAAGCATTGCTAAAACCTCTTTTCCTTATTGTAATACTCTGTAAAGTTCTGATGCTCCGTCTTTACCGACATGTTCTACAACATTTAATACTTCCATCTTAGAAACCTTTTCTCCAAATTTGAGTTCTAAAACATCTCCAACTTTGACATCATATGACGCACGGGCAACCTTGCCGTTTACAGTTACTCTTCCCTGGTCACACGCCTCGTTTGCTACTGTACGACGTTTTATAATACGAGAAACTTTTAAAAATTTATCCAAACGCATAATTATCTCCATTTCAAATCAATTTTCTGCTTAAGACTTATAGCTGACAAATTTACGCCATCATATATAAGCTTTAAAACACATACGCAAGCAATTTCAAGCGCACATAAAATCAAGCTGTTTATTGCCTGAACGTTGACAAAATTCAATTTTAATATCAGCTCAAAAATTTGTATAAAAACAGAATGCAGACCTAAAATCCACAGAGTGTTTCTGCCGATATATCCTAAAATTATTGACTTGTCGAGTAGCAAGGCAAGATAAATAACCGCCATACAGCCTGAAAGTGCAGACAAATAAAACAAAAAATAATTTCCAAATACCATTGCGTTTATATCGACATTAGGCTGAGCTCCCATATTTAAAAAGTTAAACGCAAGATTAAGCACCAACGCCGATACAAAGCCTATATCAGGCGGTATCTTAAACAAAATATTCTGTGATTTTTCATTTCTAAGCGTCGAACCCAATGCGAAAAATACTACTCCTGTAAATGCTACATCACTGCCCCAGGGCAACCGAACTGAAAGCAAAACAGGTATAAAATAACCAATAACTGAGGCTATAATAATCCATAATATTTTTGTCTTTTTAGCGTACTTATCGATTATATACCACATACACTGCACGACACATACGCACGGCAAAAACCAAAGCGGAATGTTTGTGCGAAGAGCACTCATCGTTCCTGCACCAAAAAGCATTCCTTTTAAAAGATTTACTACCTGCTCTGAATCTATCGCCATTCCTCTTGCGTAATAGTATATGGGAAATGCAATCAAATTCATTATGATATATGGCACTATCGTGCGCACAAAAAGCCTTTTGATTAAAGTAAATACAGACGAATACTTCTCTGTATTAAAAGTGTATCCTGACATCATAAAAAATATAGGTACATTTAAAGCATAGATTATTTTTACCGCTAGCGGTGGCATCGGATTGTGTCCTAAAACAACCAAAATCATTGCCAGACCTTTTGCCGCGTCAATCCACCCAATTCTCTTTTTACCCATATTTCTGCCTCCACACCAAGCTACAGATTAAGGATTTTATCAAACAATAAATCCAACTTTTTTGTAAACCTTACCTAAGACACGTTGTGCAATACGGTTTGCCTGCTGGGCACCATTTTTATAAATTTCTTCAACATAGGCCTTATCTTTTGAAAGTTGGTCAAATTTTTCGCGGATAGGTGCTAAAGAATCTGCTACAGTCTCACCAACCGCAAGTTTAAAGTCACCATAGCCCTTACCTGAAAATTCTGCTTCAGCTTCTTCGGTTGTCTTATCGGTTACAGCACAGTAAATATCCAAAAGGTTAGATATTCCAGGTTTATCAGGACTCTTTCTGATTTCATTATCAGAATCAGTAACCGCACGTTTAAACTTGCGAATTGTATCATCTTTAGTCTCTAACAGTTTAATAAATCCGTTAGGATTTGGGTCTGATTTAGACATTTTATTTTCTGGTGTCTGCAAGCTCATTATGCGGGCACCCGCCTTGGGAATATACGCTTCAGGCACGGTCAACACATCGCCATAGTGGAAATTAAAGCGATTTGCAATATCACGCGCAAGCTCTAAATGCTGCAACTGGTCGTTACCAACCGGAACCAAATCGGCTTTATAAAGCAAAATATCAGCCGCCATAAGCACAGGATATGTAAATAGACCTGCATTAATATCATCAGCGTGCTTTTTGGACTTATCTTTAAACTGAGTCATTCTGGAAAGCTCACCCATCTGAGTATTACAGGAAAGCACCCATGAAAGCTGCGCATGCGCAGGTACATGAGACTGAATAAATAAAATTGCTTTTTCAGGGTCGATTCCGCATGCAATATACTGCATTAAAAGCTCGAGACTTCGTCTGCGAAGCTCAGCCGGTGTCTGACGTACGGTAATTGCGTGCATATCAACGATTGAATATATGCAGTTATATTCGTCCTGAAGTGCTACCCAGTTTTTAATCGCTCCAAGATAGTTTCCAAGTGTTATATCACCCGACGGCTGCACCGCCGAGAAAATTGTTTTTTTAGCCTGTTCCATCTGTATCCTCCTATCCTAACTTTTCAGTCAAAAGCTCACCTAAAGTCTTAATTCCCATTTCAATTTTATCGTCCGGCATAGTTGAGAAATTAAGTCTTAAACAGCTTGTAGGCTTATTGATGTCTGTCATAAACGCAACGCCCGGAACAAAAGCAACTTTCTTTTCAATAGATTCAGAAAGAAGTTTCTGCGTGTCAATACCTTCGGGTAACTCTACCCAGATAAAAATGCCGCCCTCAGGACGAGTCCATTTAGCACTCTTTGGAAAATATTTATCCATACACTCGAGCATCCACTCTCCGCGATGCTTATAAAGCTGACGGATTTTCTCAATCTGCGCATCTAAATCGTGGTTTTCCAAATAGTGGCTTGCAAGCATCTGTGAAAATACGTTTGTATGAACATCTGTTGCCTGCTTACCAACAACAATTTTCTCCATAATACCTTTGTCAAATACTAAATACGCAAGACGAAGTCCCGGAGAGAAAATTTTGGAGAATGAGCCACCATAAATTACATGTCCGGTCGTATCCATAGATTTAATTGTAGGAACATCTTCGCCTGTAAAGCGAAGTTCACCGTAAGGGTTGTCCTCTAAAATGATTACATTGTATTTAACGGCAAGCTCAAGCATTTTTTTGCGCACTTCTAAACTTGTGGTAACTCCTGACGGATTCTGGAATGTAGGAATGGTATAAATCATTTTAATATTTTTATTTTCAGCAAGTGTTTTTTCAAGCTGCTCCATATCCATTCCGTCATCATTTACTTTTACACCGTAAAGTTTTGCTTTATATGTACGGAAAGTGTTAAGGCAACCGATAAAGCTAGGTTCTTCACAAACAATTCCGTCGCCTTCGTTAATTAATGCTTTAGTAGTAAGGTCTGCTCCTTGCTGAGAGCCGCTTACTATAATTAGCTCGTTATTTGCCATATCAATGCCGAACTTCTTTTCCATGCGCTCTTTAAGCTGCTCTCTGAGACGCGGATAACCCTCAGAAACATTATACTGAAGCGCTGTAGTCGGATGATTTGTAAGAATATCTATCGCTGCCTGCTTAATTTCTTCAGCCGGAAAGCTCTCAGGAGCCGGATTACCTCCTGCTAAAGATATGATATCAGGCTGTGATGCTACCTTAAAAATTTCACGAACTGCCGAAGCCTTAACTTCTAACATTCTGTCTGCAATAAAACTAGAAAAATCCATTTTTGTCTCTCCTGTCAATTTAAAATATTAAACTTTCCTATTTAATTCCAAAAAATCTCTTTCCGTTTTTCATTGTAATTTCAGCAATTTCTTCAAAGGAAACATCTTTAAGACGTGCTATTTCCTCTGCAACAAGCCTTATCTTTTTTGAGTCATTTCTCTTTCCTCTGTAAGGTTCGGGAGTAAGATACGGCGAATCTGTCTCGATTAGAAGATGTTCAAATGGAACAATCTTTGCCGCTTCTTTGGTTTTCTGAGCATTTTTAAATGTAACAGGTCCTGCAAAAGAAATCATCATACCAAGCGAAACAACTTCTTTTGCCATTTCAGCACTGCCCGAAAAACAATGCATAACACCATTAAAATAACCTATTTTTTTTATCATATTAAGCGTATCTAAGTGTGCATCGCGATTATGAATAATATATGGCATATCAAGCTCTTTTGCTAAAAGAAGCTGACGCTCAAACCACTGTTTCTGCACATCTTTAGGCGCGCCCATATTATGATAATCAAATCCTATTTCTCCAATGGCAACAACCTTATCATTTTTAGCATAATTATAAAGTGTTTCCATATCCTTTTCTGTCAGCAAACCTGTTTCATCAGGGTGAACACCGACAGATGCATATATAAAATCATATTTCAAAGCCAATTCTGCACTTGTGCGGCTGGAATTCATATCTGCTCCCACATTTACAACAAGAGAAATTCCCTCGTCTTTAAGCGCAGAAATTACACTGTCTCTGTCTTCATCAAAACGCGCATCATCTAAATGTGCGTGTGTGTCAAATAACAACTGTTACACCTCTTTTTTATTATGTATCGCAATAACCTTCGTCCACCGACAACTCTTCACCAGCCGCAGCAGCAACTGCCAAGCGGTCGCAGCGTTCATTCTCTGCGTGACCTGCATGGCCCTTAACCCAATTAAAGTTGACATTATGTTCTTCCATCAAAACCAAAAGTCGCTCCCATAAATCAACGTTTAAGGCAGGCTCTTTAGATGTTCTTCTCCATCCGTTTGCCTCCCATTTATAAACCCAGCCCTGATTTATGGCGTCAACTACATATTTACTGTCTGAATATACTTCGACATTACAAGGTTCTAAAAGCGCCTCAAGACCAACAATAACCGCTAAAATCTCCATTCTGTTATTAGTTGTCAGGCGAAAACCTTCCGAAAACTCTTTAGATTTACCTTTATAGCGTAAAATAGTGCCGTAGCCTCCCTTACCAGGGTTTCCGCTACACGCTCCATCGGTAAACAATTCCACTGTTTTAAGGCTCGGGTCAAACATTTGAAAGCTCCTTTGAAACAATTTCAACTAATTCTTTAATAACTTCATCACAATCTTCTTCAGATACAAAAGCCGCTGCGTTTTTGTGACCGCCACCGCCAAAATGAGCAGCAATCATGGAAAGGTCTAAAACTTCACGACCTCTTAAACTGTATTTAAAGCCTTTTTCAATATTATCTTTAATTAAAACACTAATCAAAACTCCTTCAAGGCCTGTAGCCATGTTGGGGAGTTCTTCAATTTCTTCGTGTTTTACACCATACTCTTCCAAAAAAGAATCAAAGCAACGCAAAACAGCTATTTTTCCGTCAGCGTATCTTTCAACACTCGCTGCTGCCGCCCCCATAAAACGATATTTTTCCAGGCGCACGACATCGTAAAGACGATATGTTATAGCTCGTGCGTCTATTCCTCTTTTTAAAATATCAGCAGCAACAAGCATAGTGTTTGCAGTTACTGTAGAATACTTAAAATGACCTGTATCAGTTGAAAGTCCCGTATATATGCCTATCCTTGCCGCCATGGGTATATCGTCTGAAACAGAAACTGCAAGCTCGTAAATCAGCTCTGTAGCTGCAGCAGCATCGGGCCTACAATAATATAAATCACCAAAAGGAGCATTGGACAGATGATGGTCTATGCAGAGCTTAACTGGTATGGAAAGATAAAGCTCTGAAAGCTTTCCAAGTCTAGCTTCTGAGCCGCAATCAACCGCAAGAGCAGTATCTGCCTCTGTTTTTGCGCCTTCAGTCCATATATTATATCCTGCGTCAAGATAAGAATACTTGCCCGGAATTGTATCTAAAAGCCAAACCTCTGCCTTTATTCCTATTGCCTCTAAAACTGCCTTGGACGCAAAGGCAGAACCCAGAGCGTCGCCATCCGGGTTAATGTGGGTAAAAATTGCCACATGCTTTGCGTCCAATAATTTTTCTTTTATCATTTTAATATCAGCTGTCATGCATCATCCCTCCCGTTTTTTCGGGTTGATGCCAAAAGCTCATTTATATGAGCACCGTGCTCAATGGAATGGTCAAGTTCAAAATGAATTTGCGGAGTTATTCTAAGGTTAAGTCTGTGCCCAACCTCACGTCTTACGAAGCCAGCAGCCTGTTTAAGACCTTGGATAGATTCGTTTTGTACCTCGCTGTCACCCAAAACACTCACATAAATCTTAGCAAAACGGAGATCCTGAGTAACTTCAGCTTTTACAACGCTGGTCATAAGAGGAATACGTGGGTCATTAAGCTCACGCAGAATCATACCCATTTCCCTTTTCATTTCTTCATTAATTCTGTTAATTCTGTTAGCTGCCAACGTAATTACCTCCTAAAAGACTTAAAATCCGCAAAACTTGTTTTATTTGCGCTCAACCTCTACCATTCTGAAGCATTCTACAACATCGCCTTCTTTAATATCATTAAAGTTTTCAATGTTAAGTCCGCATTCATATCCAGAATTTACTTCTTTTACATCATCTTTAAAGCGCTTTAAGGATGCCAACGCGCCCTCGTATACAATAATTCCATCACGAACAACACGAACCTGAGAATTTCTGTGGATTACGCCGTCAGTAACGTGACATCCTGCGATTGTTCCAACGCTTGAAACCTTAAATGTCTGGCGGATTTCGGCGTGGCCGGTAACTTCCTCTTTAAATGTAGGCTCAAGCATACCTTTCATAGCTGCTTCAATTTCTTCAATAGCGGTATAAATTACGCGGTAGAGACGAACATCTACGCCCTGTGTTTCAGCTGATGCTGCCGCACCGGCATCCGGACGAACATTAAATCCAACGATAATAGCACCTGAAGCATATGCAAGCATTACGTCAGATTCTCTAATTGCTCCAACACCACCATGAATAACCTTAACTCTTACCTCATCGTTCGAAAGCTTCTCGAGTGACTGACGAACAGCCTCAACAGATCCCTGAACATCAGCTTTAACAATGATTTTGAGTTCTTTCATTTCGCCTTCTTTGATTCTGTCAAACAAGTCATCAAGTGTAACAGCAGAATGCGCATTGTTTTTTTCATCTTTAATATGCTGTTTTCTCTTTTCAATAACATTTTTAGCCATTCTCTCGTCTTCTACAACGTAGAAAAGGTCTCCGCCGTCAGGGACTTCATTTAAACCTAAAATCTCGACCGGAACAGACGGTCCTGCCTTTTTAATACGCTTTCCTTTATCATCAAGCATAGCACGGATATGACCCATAGCTGTACCAGCAACGATTGTGTCACCAACACGAAGTGTACCATTCTGTACCAAAACAGTAGCAACAGGGCCACGGCCCTTATCAAGTTTAGACTCAATAACTGTGCCTTTTGCCTTACGGTTGGGATTTGCTTTAAGCTCACGCATTTCGGCAACCAAAAGAACCATTTCAAGCAAGCCTTCGATGTTTATTTTCTGTTTAGCAGAAACTTCAACACAGATGGTGTCACCGCCCCAATCCTCAGGAATGAGGTCATACTCTGTAAGCTCCTGTTTGATTTTATCAGGGTTTGCAGCCTCTTTATCAATTTTGTTAATAGCAACAATTATGCTTAAGTTTGCAGCTTTTGCATGGTTAATAGCCTCTATTGTCTGGGGCATGATACCATCATCAGCAGCAACAACCAATATTGCAATATCTGTTACCTGTGCACCACGGGCACGCATAGCGGTAAACGCTTCGTGACCCGGTGTGTCTAAGAATGTAATTTTCTTATCATGAATCCGCACTCTGTGAGCACCGATGTGCTGTGTGATTCCGCCCGCCTCTGTATCTGTTACATTAGTGGAACGAATTGCATCTAATAGAGAGGTTTTACCGTGGTCAACGTGACCCATAACAACCACGACAGGTGAACGTGTCTCAAGAGAACTTTCTTCATCTTCAAAATCGTCAAAAAGAATGTCCTCATCAGTTAAAATTATTTCTTTTTCTACAACAGCGCCCATATCTTCGGAGATTAATGATGCAATATCAAAGTCAATAGTCTGGCTGATAGCAGCCATAATGCCCAGCGTCATAAGTTTTTTAATTACTTCTGTTGCGGGAACTTCAAGACGCTCTGCAAGCTCACCAACAGAAATTTCATCAGGAATAAGAACAGTTTTCTTTTCCTTTTTAACCTTCTGTTCTTTCACCGGTGCATTCTTATTTATTTTTGCATTATCTTTAAGACGTCCGCTACCTTTTTTAAGCTTCTGCTTTTTAACGGAATCGTCTATATTATGAGTCGGAAGAAGTTCTTCAATCTTCTCGTCCTCAATTTTATTTAAATCAATCATACTCTGACGGGTATCAACGTGACGAACGTTACGCTGAACCGGTTCGGTAGTGATTTTTTCGTCATCATCTACCTCTTTGAGCTCGAGTTTTTTCATTTCAGGACGTGCAGCCTTAGGAGGCATTCTCTTAGGCTTCTCCTTTTTAGGAGCAGGCTCTGTCTTCTTCTCTTCAGCCTGTTTTGCAGGTTTAGCTTCAGGCTGTTTTTCCTCTTTTTTAGACGCTTCAGTCTTAGCCTCAGCCGCCGGCTCTGCTTTTTTAGCCGTTTTTTTGACAGGCATATCAACCTTCTGTCCCTGGGCAAAGGACGGGATTTTAATAGCCTTATCATAACGCTGAGTTAAAGACTCAAATATAATATCGAGTTCCTCCTGCTCAAGCGTACTCATATGGTTTTTAATCGGGAAACCATAACCGTCGAGCAATGCAATTAATTCCTTTGAATTAAAATCGAGTTCCTTTGCAAGCTCGTGTACTCTAACTTTTGACATATAGTTGCCACCTCCGAAAAATTAACCTGTCTCTATGTAATGCGGATTTTATTTTAATATTAGTTGTCTGACTCTTGTTCTTTTATAAGTTCTAAAGTTTTCTTTGCAAAACCTTCATCAATAATAGCAAGAACACTGCGGTTATCGCCACCACCAGTAACAAGGCCAAGAGTTTCCTTAGTTTCAACCAAAAAACAATCTACCTCATAGTATTTACACATACTTTGAAATTTATCCTTTGTGTTTTCAGAAACGTCTTTCGCAATGATTACTAAAAGCGCCGAGCCGTTTTTGATTGCTCGCTCTGTGAGAAATGCACCTTTTTGTAA
Organism: Clostridia bacterium; assembly: GCA_045578185.1. Classification (GTDB taxonomy): domain Bacteria; phylum Bacillota; class Clostridia; order UBA1381; family UBA9506; genus RGIG1666. Next base: position 12,076 of record JAZNJS010000049.1, on the reverse strand, counting down.
TTTTCCTGCTCTGTGAGCAATTCCTATAAAATGCAACAGTTTATTCAATGAAATGCCTCATTTCCTCATCAAGCTTAACATAGTTTTCTTCACGGATACTGCATTTAAAAGCACGGTTAAGTTTTTTTCTCTTGATACACATATCAAGGCACTCTTCCTTTTTGCACAAATACGCTCCTCGACCTTCTGCTAAATTATCAGCATCAATTGCCGTTTCTCCTCCGTTATAAACTATCCTGAGAAGCTCTTTTTTAGGAAATTTACCTCCGCAGCCAATACATTCACGAATTGGTGTGTGCATCGCCATAATTTTCAGCTCCTTCGGCAAAATTTCATTAACATTTTTATATTAAACCTCAGGTTTAATATCTATCTTCCAGCCAGTAAGCTTCGCAGCAAGACGGGCATTCTGACCCTCTTTACCGATAGCTAAAGAAAGTTGATGAGCCGGAACAATAACCTTTGCACTGTGTGCCTCTTCATCAATTGTTGTGCTAATAACGTCTGACGGAGAAAGTGCTGCAGAAATAAATTCTGCCGGGTCTTCTGAATATTTTACTATATCAATTTTCTCTCCTGCGAGTTCATCACAAACAAGCTGAACACGAGCTCCTTTAGGGCCAACACATGAACCCAAGGCATCTACGTTAGGGTTGGTTGAACAAACTGAAATTTTTGTTCTTGAACCTGCTTCTCTTGCGATGGTTTTAATCTCTACCACACCATCAGTTATTTCAGGCACTTCCTGCTCAAACAAACGACGAACAAGCCCCGGATGTGAGCGAGAAAGTATAATCTGCGGGCTCTGCCCCATCATTTTAACTTCTGCCACATAGAACCTCATTCTTGCGCCCGGCAGGTACTGCTCTGTAGGAAGCTGTTCATTAATAGGAAGATACGCCTCCATATCGCCATAGACCTGAACGGTTACCATTCTTCTGTCGTATTTGGTTACCACACCGGTAATCATAGAATTCTCTCTGTTATGATATGCATCATAAAGATTGTCACGTTCTGCCTCTTTAATACGCTGTACGACAACCTGTTTTGCGGTCTGCGCAGCAATTCTGCCGAAGTTTTTCGGTGTAACTTCAATGTTTACAACATCACCGAGCTCGTAGCGTTTGTCCATTGCCTGTGCCTCAGCTAAACCAATCTGCTGATTTGCATCCTCAACTTCTTCGGATACAGTTTTCTGTTGGCATACCTTTATGTCGCCTGTATCACGGTCAATAGTTACCGAGACATTCTGTGCATGGTCATAGTTCTTTTTGTATGCAGCAATAAGCGCAAGCTCAATTGTCTCCAACAAGTCTTCTTTTTTCATATTTTTCTGATGAGCAAGCTCACCAAGTGCTGAAATAAATTCCTGATTCATTTTGCTTCTCCCTTCCGTTTTTAGGTCGTATCGCATTATAGTTTTATATTAAAATATCACGGCAAGTCTGACGCTGACCGTTTTAGAAAGTTCAATATCAGTCTCCTGCCCATTATAGTCAATAGTTAAAACGCCATCGTTAAAAGCGTTAAGTGTCGCTGTTATCTCTTTTTCACCATTAATCGGGGCATAAAGTTTTATATCAATCGCGTGTCCGATATAGCGCATAAAATGTTCATTCGTTTTAAGTTTTCTGTCCATTCCAGCGGAGGAAACCTCTAAAATATATGCTTGCTCTATCGGATCAACTCTGTCAAGTTCATCCGAAAGCAGACGGCTTACAGTTTCGCAATCATCGATACCTACCCCATCTTCTTTGTCGATATAGACTCGCAAATAATATTCAGGACCTTCCTTTACAAACTCAATATCCCATACTAAAAGTCCCTCTTTTTCCGCAATCGGCAGCAATAATTCCAAGACTGACTGTTCTGTTTTTTTACTAGCCATATTTCCTCCAATATATAAGTTAGATTTTGTGATTTTTCTAAACAAAAGGATACGGCCAAAGCCGTATCCTTCACGAGAAGATACTCTTTTGTTACACAATTAATCCTCAAAGGAAGGGATTATCTGTGATTCGCAAAGCACTCGCTGCAATAAACGGGTCTGTCGCCTTTCGGTTCAAAAGGAACCTGGCACTCGTTACCACATTCTGCACATACTGCTGTATGCATCTCTCTGTTTGCGCGCAGGCTAGCTTTTCTAGCTGCTCTGCAATCCTTGCAGCGTGTCGGCTCGTTTTCGAAGCCTTTCTCTGCGTAGAATTCCTGTTCGCCGGCTGTGAAAACAAATTCTGCTCCACAATCCTTACAAACTAAAGTCTTGTCCTCGTACATCTTTCTTTCCCCTCACTTTGAAATTAAAAAAATAATTTATAATGAAATGAAAGCAAGCTTTCAATTCACCACACCACAACAACAAACCACTAACAACTTATTTCCGCTCTCGCAAATATTTTTCCAACTTGCGCTTAATTCGCTGGAGCGCATTGTCTACCGATTTAGCATCTTTGCCAATTAATTCTGCAATCTTACTATAGCCAAAACCATTTAAATGAAAGGCAAGCACTCTTGCTTCAAAGTTTGAGAGCACCTCACCCATACAATCTTCAACATCACGAATATTCTCTTCGTCAATTAATAATTGTTCGGGATTCTGCGCCTGAGAACTACCTGTTCGGCATTTTTCCAAGTACTCCGCTCCCGAGTCTTCTTTATTTAACGAAACATAATTATTAAGCGGAATATGTTTCTGTCTCATAGAAGATTTCACCGCAGTAATAATATGCCGTGTAATACAAAGCTCAGCAAAAGTCTTAAATGTCGCACGCTTTTTAGGGTCAAAGCCCTGGATTGCTTTATAAAGACCAATCATTCCCTCCTGCACAACATCATCACGCTCTGCACCAATAAGAAAAAATGATTTCGTACGAGCCTTTACAAAAGATTTATATTTACGCACGAGAAAATCGCACGCATCTAAATCTCCGTCTTTGGCTCTTTTGACAATTTCTTCATCGGAAAGGCTGTCATAAACGTCCTCCTGCAACAGTTTTGCTGATTCAGGCAACACGGATATACCTCCCCTTAGACTACCCCAGTCTTTTATACCATTATATGATAACTAAACAATAAAGTCAAGCAAAATTAATTGCTTTTTTAATATTTTTTTGTTTTTTTCGAAAAAAAATTGCTCAAAAACTGCTTTTTGTATATAAATTATCTAAAACACGCTGAAAATAATCTGGTAAATCGGCGACAAATTCCATATACTCATTAGTTCTCGGATGGACAAAACCCAAAACTCCAGCATGCAAAAGTTGTCCTTTTATATGATATTTTTCTGCAATACGGTCTTTTTTAAGACCATATACTGTATCTCCAACAATATGACATCCTAGGCTCGACAAATGCACACGAATCTGATGCGTCCTGCCCGTCTCCAGTCTGCATTTTAAGAGCGTTGCACCACCATATCTGTTTAAAACTGTAAAATGCGTTATCGCATTTCTTCCCTCAGGGTCAATCGCCATTTTCTTTCTGTCTTTTTTACTTCTTCCTATAGGCTTGTCTACTGTAAACTCATCATTCTTTACACCTTCGTTTATCAGGCATATATATTCACGCCTTACAGAGTGCTCTTTTATTTGCTCTGCTAATGACAAATGCGCCTCATTATTTTTGGCAACTACTAAAATTCCGCTTGTGTCTTTATCTATTCTGTGAACGATTCCGGGTCTTATCACGCCGTTTATTGCGGATAAACTCCCTGATGCATGATGCATAAGTGCATTTACCAAAGTTCCGCTTGTATTACCAACAGCAGGATGAACGACCATTCCCTGGGTTTTATTAACTACAATAACATCATCATCTTCATAAAGAATATCAAGCGGTATATCCTCCGGTTCTGCTGAAAGCAGCTCAGCTTCTGGAATCTCTGCTTCTACAACGTCACCAAGCCTGAGCTTATAGTTTTTTGAGGCAGGCTTGCCGTTTACAGTCACGTTTTCATCCTCTATAAGTTTTTGAGCAGCTGAGCGTGTCATCTCACCCATTTCCGAAACGAACATATCGAGTCGCATACCCTGACCCTCTGAAATCCATTTCATTCTTTTTTCTCCTTTTTCTGTTCAGAAAAAATTATATAACACCCTAAAAGAATTGCACCGACTACAACGAAGCAGTCAGCTACATTAAATATAGGAAAATTTATAATTCTGAAATCAAGAAAATCTATAACAAATCCTCTAAAGATTCTGTCAACAAAGTTACCAAGTGCTCCGCCTATTAACAAAATAAGAGATAAATTCAGCCAGATATTTTTCGGGCGCATACGCACCATAAAATATATTACCGCCACTAAAACAGCTATCGTAATAATTATAAATATCCAGGTCTGATTTTGCAAAATGCCAAATGCGGCACCACGGTTTTCACAATAAGTCAAATGAAAAATATTTTGTAAAACAGGCATTGTTTCAACACTTGTAAGCGTTTTTAGTACAATCAGTTTTGTTATCTGGTCAACTGCAAGAAGAACAAATATTCCAACAAAAAACAGTCCTAACAAAAATGCTCCTCCTCAAAATTTACTTCTTTATTATTAGCAAAATAAGGAATCCGCTATTTTAGCGGATTCCTCAAATGTCATTAAAACGGGTTACTCAGATACGATTAAAGCCATAAACTCAAGCGGCTCTGTGCCGTTATTGCGCAGACCGTGACTTTCACCATCAGCGGTAAAAGTTACGTCTCCGCTCTTTACCACAATCTCTGTGCCGTTATCGTTATATGTGCCACATCCGGTCAGAATATAATATGTTTCTGTTTCTCCAACGTGCTTGTGATATGGTACCTCCGCACCAATCTCAAGTGTTGCGTGTGCAAACATATTAAGATTTTTAGGCATAGCATCATCTGTAATAAGATGTCTGAGCTCTAATTTTTTATTGGTTAACTTATTGGCTTCGCTAACAACCTTCATATTATCCGGTTTAACAATCATATCATATTTCCCTTTCAAATTATCTAAGCTGTGCTGCACAACGCGCGCAGATAGTTTCGTGACCATCGACTGTACCAACAGTCTCACTTACCATCCAGCAACGCTCACATTTTTCACCTTTAGCCTCTACTACAGACACCTTAACTCCGCTGTCGCCTGCATATGCTTTTTCATCAGCATCAGAGATTGCTTTAACCTCTACGCCAGATACGATAAAGTACGTCATAAGGTCTTCTTCAATAGACTTAAGAAGCTCAAGTTTTTTGCCGTCAGTATAAACTGTGACCTTTGCTCCTAAAGAGTGACCAATAATTTTTTCTGTACGAGCAATCTCTAAAGCCTTAGAAACATCAGCTTTAACAACAATAATCGCATCCCATTTTGCCTCAAGTTCCTCATCATTATACTCAGGATTTACCTGCGGCATACCGTTAAACATAACGCTGCCCTTATCGCTGTCTGATGTGTGCGGCATAAACTGCCAGATTTCTTCAGATGTATAACAAAGAATCGGCGCAAGCATACGGCAAAGCGCATCCAAGATTGTATACATTACAGTCTGTGCACTGCGGCGAAGCTGGCTGTCAGCTTTCTGAGTGTAGAGTCTGTCTTTAATAACATCTAAATAGAAGTTACTCATATCTACAACACAGAAGTTATGAATTGCATGATATATTACATGGAACTCATATGAGCGATAGCTTTCTGTTACCTTTTCAATAAGCTTGTTAAGGCGCATCAAAGCCCAACGGTCAATCTCCGGCATATCTTTTACCGCTACCATGTCAGTATCAGGGTTAAAGTCGTGGATATTGCCTAAGATATATCTTGCGGTATTACGAATTTTTCTGTATGCCTCAGAGAGCTGCTTTAAAATTTCATTGGAAATACGCATATCTGTCTTATAGTCGGCAGAGGTTACCCAAAGTCTTAAAATATCAGCACCGTACTGGTTAATAATATCGTGCGGGCTTACACCGTTGCCCTTTGATTTTGACATCTTATCGCCCTCGGCATCAACAATCATACCGTGAGTAATAACTTTCTTATACGGAGCTTCTCCCTTTGTTGCGATAGCGGTTAAAAGTGATGACTGGAACCAACCACGATACTGGTCGTTACCCTCCAAGTAAACATCAGCGGGGAATCTCAAACCCTCTTTAACCTCTAAAACTGCGGTGTGAGAGGAGCCTGAATCAAACCAAACGTCCATGATATCTTTTTCTTTGGTAAATTCAGAGCATCCGCACTCACATTTTGTTCCTGCAGGAAGGATGTCTTTAGCATCTGTCTCATACCAAGCGCTTGAGCCTTTTTCACGGAACAAATCAGCAGTTGCTTTGATTGTTTCATCATTAATAAGCTCTTTTCCGCAATCTTTACAATAGAAAATCGGAATAGGAACACCCCATGTTCTCTGACGGGAAATACACCAGTCACTTCTATCGCTTACCATTGCAGAAATTCTGTCTTCGCCCCACTTTGGAAGCCATGATACACCCTGGATTGCCTTGATTGCATCTTCCTTGATATCATCAACAGAAGCAAACCACTGCTCAGTAGCACGAAATACTATTGGCTCATGACATCTCCAGCAATGCGGATACTGGTGAATTATTTCATTTTCTGCGTAAAGTGCGCCAAGCTCTTTAAGTTTTTCTAAAATCTTAGCGTTGGACTTTTCATAATAAAGTCCGCTGAACTCACCAGCGAGCTCATTTAAATAACCCTTATCGTCAACAGGAACGATAATCGGAATATCTTTATAGTTCTGGCAGGCAATATAGTCTTCTACACCATGACCGGGAGCTGTATGAACGCAACCTGTACCTGCGTCTAATGTAACGTGGTCACCAACGATAACTAACGACTCTCTGTCAATAAAGGGATGTGCACATTTCATAAGGTCAAAATCGCGGCCTTTAAATTCAGCAATCTTCTCATATTCAGTTATGCCACCAACAGCCATAACACCATCAACAAGCTCTGTTGCGATAACAAATGTACCGTCAGCAGTCTTAACAAGACTATATTCATAATCAGGATTTACAGCGATTGCAACGTTACCCGGCAAAGTCCAGGTTGTTGTTGTCCAGATAACAAAATAGATGTCATCTAACTTTTCGCCTACGTTTGCAAACACACCATTGTCCTCTGTTACACAGAACTTAACATAGATTGAGTTTGTCTTATCCTCACTATATTCAATCTCAGCTTCAGCCAATGCAGTTTCACAGTCAGGGCACCAGTAAATCGGCTTAAGACCTTTATAGATATAGCCTTTTTTAGCCATCTCACCAAAGATTTCAATCTGTTTTGCTTCAAATTCAGGAGCAAGTGTCAGATATGAATTATCCCAGTCGCCCAAAGAACCGATACGCTTAATCTGACCTTTCTGGTTCTCAACATAACCCAAAGCAAAGTCCTTACATACATCACGGAATTTAACGATACCTACTTCGTTTCTGTTGATGCCGAGCTTTTTAATAGCCTGACGCTCAATTGGAAGACCGTGAGTATCCCAACCGTGAATATAAGGAGCTTTAAAGCCATCCATATTCTTAAATCTTGTTATAATATCTTTAAGAGTTTTATTGAGCGCGTGACCCATATGCATATCTCCGTTAGCATACGGCGGTCCGTCATGAAGAATAAAGAGCGGTTTGCCATCATTTTTCTTCATAAGGTTACCATACAGGTCCTCGTCTTCCCACTTTTTAAGGATTTCCGGTTCGCGAGCCGGTAAGTTTGCACGCATAGGAAATTCTGTCTTCGGCAGGTTAAGCGTGCTTGAGTAATCAACTGACATCTATTTTCTCTCCTCTATACTGTATTTATATCGTCGCATTTGCTAAAAACAAATACATTAATTTGCATTAATATTATAAAGAATCATCTGTGAACACATCAAAATATCCAGCGTCTTTATTTTTTCTGTCTTTTTCAAAATTTAAAACAATCTCTCTTTCTCCGGTTTCATCATCAGTTGAAAAAATCGAAGCGTCAAAAGTTTGTTTAGTTACGCCAAAATCATCAGAAAAATCTTCTTTTGGAGCCTCGTCAACTTTTGCCGGCTCACTTACTTTTGATTTTTCTTTCATAAGTTGGTCAATAACAGGATTGATATTTGTACCGCGAGTTGACTGAGCAACAGGAATTTTCTCAGAAAGCGGAACTCTTTCGCTTTCAACGCTGTCGCGCCATGCGTTCTTGGGTTCAGTTTTTTTCTGAGCTACGTCTGGAACCGGCATGGTATCTGCAAAATCCCTATCCGCAGTTTTATTAACATCCGGAAGCGGAGCTGTATGCTCTACCGGATCAATTGTTACCGGGTCTACCTTTACACGCTCAATTGTCTTGATTTCAATTCTAGGCATCTCGTCTAAGAGCTTTAAATTGGTTTCAAGAATTGAACGCATGCGAGCACGGAAAGTATCAACTTCACCCTGAAGCGCAAGATAAGAATTCTCAAGTTCCTGAATTGTCTTATCAGCATTTGCAATAGACTCATTGGCACGGGTCTGCGCCTCTCTGGTAATATTTTCAGCTCTGTGATACGCATTTCTCTTTATATCTTCAGCAGTTCTCTGTGCGGCTATAATTGCATTTTGCATTGTCTCTTCCATACCACGGTAATTTCCGATGGCTTCCTGAAGCATTGCATTTTTCTCTTTAAGTGATGCGTTTTCACGATAAAGTTTTTCGTAATCGTTTACAATGACCTGCAAAAACTCTTCAACTTCGTCAACATCATAGCCTCTGAATGCTTTTTCAAACTCTTTATTTTCGATATCTATTGGTGTGAGCATTACTTAGCCCCCTTTAAATATATTGTTCTATAACGACTCGTATTCTACCCTTCTTCGTTTCGCCTGACGCAGTAACTATTTTCATTCTGCCGTATCCTCGCACAGAAAGCATATCGCCCTCTGATACCTCTGCTGACGGGTTCTCCTCCGGGCACCAGTTAAGCTGCACAAGACCGGCACGAACAATATCCTGCGATTTTGCGCGTGCTTTACCCGTAGCAAGTCCTACAATGCTATCAAGTCTTACAGACGCAACTGTACCTGAAATCTGTTTTGATTTTCTCGGTGCAATAGAAACTTCAGAAGTTTCAGCAACACTAACCTTAACCGAGTTGTTGCCAATCTTCTTTAGGTTTATACTGATAAAATCAGCTATTGAGTCTAGGCAAAACAGTACTGCACCATCTTCCTTGGGAAAAATATCGCCTATAAGACTTCTTTCAATTCCAAGACCTAAGACTGAACCTAAAACATCCCTATGTCCAAGCGCGGTCACAGATTTAATAAGCAATGCAGATACAGGAAAAAGAGCCTCTTCGGGCTCTATGAAGTCTGGAAAAAAACCAATGACATTACGCTCGCACTCACTGCTCCCTCCCCACACTTTAAAAGCGACAAAGGGAGAAACATCTGCGAACTGTTCAAACACCGCTCGCTCGTGCGGGCTTATAAACTTGGAAAACTGTGGCGTTTTGTATTTGTTTACAGCACGCACACAGTCTTCAGTTTTTTTAATAAACAAATGGTCTTCTTCCGTAAGTTTATGATAATTTATCATATAATTTTAGTATGACCAAGGGAAGCCTTTTTTAAGCTCATCCTTAAAATCACCCATGATTCCAACGTTATAAGGCGCAATAAGGAAAATTCCGTTTGCAACTTTCTGAATGTTTCCGTCAACGCCGTAAACAGCACCTGACAAAAAGTCTACAACACGTCTTGAAACATCCTTTTCAAGGTTCTCAAGATTGATAACAACCGGTTTTTTGTTCTTTAAATGGTCTGCGATGTCTTTAGCATCCTCAAAACTTGTAAGCTGAATAACAACTACTTTCATCTGTGTAGTCGCATGAATGTTTACAACCTTTCCTCTTTTGCCCGCCGGAATTACAGGGTCTTCCTGCTCACCAAATCCGTCAGTCAAAAATTCTTCTTCTACATCATACTCGTCATCAGCAATTCCAATCCATTTGAGCATTTTGTTTACAGCACCCATTTTACATCCTCCTTTTATATCTTAAAAAAACTTAACTTAATTAAACAAAGCTGTTCCGATGCGAACAATTGTTGCTCCTTCATAAATCGCATCAACATAATCACGACTCATTCCCATTGATAAAATGTCTATATTACTATTATCGTATTTTTTCGACTGTATGTCAACAAATAATTCGCGCAGTTTTGAAAAATATTTACGATTTTCACCTTTTTTTTCGGGGAAAGGCGCGATAGTCATAAGACCTCTTACGCATATGTTCTCAAGCGAAGCAATTTTCTCCATAAAACTTTCTGTTTCTTCAGATCTTATGCCAAACTTACTTTCTTCGCCTGCTACGTTGACTTCAACTAAAATATCCTGAATCTTTCCGCAGGCTTTTGCTTTTTTATCAATTTCTTCTGCCAGTTTCACACTTTCAACAGAATGGATAAGCGAAACCTTATCAGCAATATATTTTACTTTGTTAGTCTGCAGATGGCCAATTAAATGCCACTCGGGTCTATCTTTTAAAACTTCATATTTTTCTAAAAGCGCCTGTACGCGGTTTTCTCCAAGAACTCCCACACCCGCATCCAAAACCTCTTGCGCCTTTAGAGCATCAACTGTTTTAGTAACGGCACAAAGGGTTATTTCCTCCGGATTTCTTCCGCAATGCTGTGCCGCTTCGAATATTTCTTCCTGTATTCTTTTAATATTGTCTTTTATCATTAACCAAACCTCTTCTCCTGCTTACGGCTAATTTATAAACATTCCTTCCTCGTATTTAGCAGCCCTTACCACAACTTCATCATAAAGTCTAAGCGGTTTTTTACCGTCTGCTGACGAAACTATTGCAATATCTTGGGTATTGTACAAAATATTTACCGGTATAAAGCGCATAACGCCGTCACGTTTTGCAAATATACCAACAACACCCTCACGGGTATGAAGTGCAGAAACGCTTATGCGGTAACCCTCATATCTTTTGCGAATAAAATCAACGCTCACTGTTCTTTTTTCCAGCAAGTCATTTAAAAACTTATTGCACTCACAAATAACAGTAACGTCGCCGCCTTCTTCTGTACTAACCATATAGACTTTTGCATCTATGATGTCTGAAGAAAGCTCATTAAACCTTAAAGACACAGATTGCCCCGCGCGAAGATTAGTCGCTTTTGCTGCAGGTATATTAATCGCAATAAAGTACCTGAAATTATCAACTACCTTACAGGTAAAAATTAAGCTGTCATCATTTTCTGAGTTTGAATGATTTTTCTTATATACATCACCAAGTTCTTTTACCTTTGACGGCGTAAGAACATCCATATTGTACGGGGTAATAAGTTGTTCCAGTCCGTCTATTTGGGATACAAAGACGCCCGAGGTTCCCGCACGCAGCTCCTTTTGTGCAACACCTATTTGCTTCAAGAGTGAATTACGCAAGCTCTCAAGTTCATCAAGAGTCCTGCGAGCTGCGCCTGTTTGACCGCTTATAAGCGCACGCCTTTCGGCAAGAACTGCAAGCGAGGTTTTAAGTTCAGAAACTTTGCTCAAATTATTTTTCTGTCCGTTTTCAACGATTTCATTTACCTTGACGTTAATTTCGCTGTCAAGTTTCGTGATATCACTCGAAAAACTGAGTCCCTCTTCTCTTCCTGCGTTAACTGAATCTATTTTTTTATTTACACGGTCAAGACGCGCCATAACCTCTGAATCAACTTCACCGGAATATATATTTGCAAGCAACGCGCCCTTTGAAACTCTTGCACCGCTCGCAACTTTAGCTTCGACTGTGCCACCTGCACCGGTTTCATAGAGCGTCTCATACTTTATGAGAATACCTTTAGAAGAAACCATTTCCTCCATGGCTCCTTCACGCAGGGTTTCATATTTGACGTGCTCTACAAAAATACCGCGAATAAAATATATAATTACCAAAATCACAAATATTGCAATTGGTATATACCACTTTTTTCTCATTTTTCTTCTCCTAAAACAGGCAAATTTATAAGTAAAAAATGTTAGAAATCTTAATTTTAGATATTATCTTAAATATTGTATCATATTTCTTTATTTTTTGCAACGGCAAGTTGCAAACTAAGTATAAAATATTTTAAATAT
>JAZNJS010000048.1:0-26651 GCA_045578185.1 Clostridia bacterium | reverse complement strand
ACATCACATTAGACTGGGTTGTTCCTGCTGACTTGGCTGAGCTTAATGCTATCGTTGGCGGAAAAGAGATGGACTTTAAATACAAAGACTGCCAGAAAGAAATGGATATGGTAAACAAGGCATTCCTCGAGATTATGATTGAGGGTGATGCAAACGGACGCGGATTCCAGTATCCTATCCCGACATACTCCATTACTTCTAACTTCGACTGGTCTGAAACAGAGAACAACAAGCTTTTATTTGAAATGACATCAAAATACGGTACTCCGTATTTCTCAAACTATATCAACAGCGATATGGAGCCGAGCGACGTGCGCAGTATGTGCTGCCGCCTGCGTCTTGACCTCCGTGAACTGCGTAAGAAATCCGGCGGTTTCTTCGGCAGCGGTGAAAGCACCGGTTCTGTCGGCGTTGTTACCATCAACCTGCCGAGAATCGCATATCTTGCCGAAAACGAGCAGGATTTCTACCGTCGCTTAGACAAGCTTATGGACATCTCTGCACGTTCACTTAAGGTTAAACGTACAATCATTTCCAAACTTTTGGAAGAGGGGCTTTATCCTTATACAAAGCGCTACTTAGGCAGCTTTGACAACCACTTTTCCACCATCGGACTTATTGGTATGAACGAAGTTGGTCTCAATGCAAAATGGCTTAAGAAAGATTTAACAGATGCTAAAACTCAGCAGTTTGCTAAAGATGTATTAAATCATATGCGCGAGCGTCTTTCTGACTATCAGGAACAGTACGGTGACCTCTACAACTTAGAGGCAACTCCGGCAGAGTCTACCACATACCGTTTTGCAAAACACGACAAGGCTCGTTATCCTGAAATTATCACTGCAAACGAAAACGGTACTCCGTATTATACAAACAGCTCACACTTGCCGGTTGGATATACAGAAGACATCTTCGCAGCATTAGACGTTCAGGACGAACTGCAGACACTTTACACCTCAGGTACAGTATTCCACGCATTCTTGGGTGAGAAGCTGCCTGACTGGAAAGCTGCTGCGAATCTTGTACGCAAGATTGCAAACAACTATCGTCTGCCGTACTACACACTTTCTCCGACATACTCCGTATGTAAGAATCACGGCTATTTAGCAGGCGAACAGTACACCTGCCCGCACTGCGGTGAAAAAGCAGAGGTATATAGCCGTATCACAGGTTACTATCGTCCGGTTCAGAACTGGAATGATGGTAAAACTCAGGAGTTTAAAGACCGTAAGGTTTATGATATTGAAAACTCCGTCCTTCCGGATAAAGCACAGGCTGCAAAAGGAACTCCTGTAGTTTGCGATTGTGAAACAGCAGAGGGCAAACAGCTCTATCTGTTCACAACCAAAACCTGCCCGAACTGCAAGCTTGCAGATGCAATGCTTTCACGTGCAGACCTCGCATTTGAAAAAACAGATGCAGAAGAGCACGAAGATTTGGTAAATCTCTACGGCATAAAACAGGCTCCGACTTTGGTTGTTGTTGACGGTGATAAATTCACCACATACGGAAATCTTTCCGACATTAGAAAGTTCGTTGAAAATGCGTAAGTAAAATAAAAAAGGGGATGTTTAAAATAGTTTAAACATCCTCTTTTAATTTTAGAATTTTGCAGTCTGGACTTTTTTAGCATCCCATGGGATAGATAAAAAAGATTCAGAATAAACAAACTGAGCCACCGCCACGCGGAGGGTTACCCGAAGGCGTACAAGGGTACGCCGAGAGGCGAAGTTTGTTTATAGCAAAAAGAAATGATTTGAAAGGAAAAATTGAATTTATGAGATTTTTCTACATCTGATATTTAAACAAATATACAATGCAATACCTGATATATGCTTTTTAGCTTCTTTTTGCGTTCAGGACTTTTTTAGCATCCCATTTTAATATCTTTCGTATCCACTGATTAAATGTTCGCCACGAAGTAGCGGCAACACACGCTCAAGCTGAACGCCGTCTCTTCTTTCATAATCGTATCCGCTGCTAGCCTTAATGCACTGCGAAACAAACTGAGCCGCCCAATCGATTGCTCCGGGCAAACTTTCTCCTCTTAAAAGAGAGCCGATAAGCACACTCGCAAACACATCACCGGTGCCCGGATAGTAGTCATCAAGGCAACGGCTCGTAACCTTCCAGTAATTGCCCGTATGACGCTCATACGCTACTATTCCTACCATATCTGCCTTTTCTGTGTCAGGTGCACTTGTGATGAGCACAGTGTCGGGCCCAAGGTCAGATAACGCACGAAGCCACTCTCGCATTTCCTCCTTGGTTATATCCTCTTTTTCCTCACGACCCAGGAGCATAGCCGCCTCAGTATAGTTAGGCACAATGATATCTGCTTCCTTTATCAGTTTTCTCATAGCAGGAATCATTTCTTCTGAAATGGAGCTGTAAAGCTCACCGTTATCACCCATTACAGGGTCTATTACAACTAAGGTGTCATCTGTTTTAAATTTTCGGCATATCTCTTTAACAAGCTCTGCTTGACGGGGCGAACCCAAAAATCCCGAATAAATGCAGTCAAAAGTGAGACCAAGTTCTTCCCAATGGGCAATGTATGCAGGGATTTCTTCTGTCATATCACAAAAGGTGTAGTTTTCAAAATCGCCCGAATGTGTGGACATAATTGCGGTCGGCACAGGGCACACCTGCACGCCCATAGAAGACAGTGTCGGTATAATCGAGCAAAGAGATGCTCTGCCGAAGCCCGACAAGTCATTAATCGCCGCAACCTTTTTTATAGTAGGTTTCACCTAATCATCATCCTTTTTATATTAGTTCACTTATGTATTAAGCTTTTATCTCTCCTGACTTTTTAAGCGCTATTTTTGCCATTACAGGTCCAATCATCTCGTAAATAAATGTTCCGCACAAAATTACCGCACGGATTGTTGCACCATACTGCGGAACAACCGTTGTAGCAACAAGCGAAAGACCGATTGCAACACCCGCCTGCGGCAGAAGAGCAAGACCAAGGTACTTGACTACCTTTTCATCGGAACGCATAATTTTAGCACCGAGCGCCGCTCCGCCAACTTTTCCAAGGCTTCTAAGTACGAGATAAATCACACCAATTAATCCAATGCTTGCCAAAACCGTAATGTCAAGTTCTGCACCGGAAACAACGAAGAACATCAGGTAAATAGGAGGAGTTACTGCCTCTGCAACCTTCATTACCTCTGTGCTTTCGTGGCTTACATTTACAAATATTGAGCCGAGCGCCATACATAAAAGCAGCGATGAAAGTCCCCAGAGCTCAGCAAGAGCCACTCCTAAAAATACTGTAGCCACAATGATAGCAAGTCGGTTGCCCTGTTTTTTAAAGAACCTAAGCGGTATAAGAATCAATACGCCAAGGATTCCGCCAACTACGAGTGCTCCGACAATCTCTATAATAGGTTTTACAATCATCATAGCGGCATTTCCGCCCTGACCACCAATCATATTTGCAATAGCAACGCAAATACCAAACGCCATAAGAGCAATAGCATCATCTACTGCAACAACGGTCAAAAGTGTGCTTGTAACAGGACCTTTTGCTTTATACTGATTAACTACCATAATCGTCGCAGCTGGTGCCGTTGCCGCCGCAATAGCTGACAGAGCAAGTGCAAACGGAACTTCGCAGCCGATTGCAACAAGGCCTATAAATACTAATATAACCGCTACGAGCGCCTCAAACAGCGCAATTACAATAGGCGCCATTCCTATCTTTTTTAGATAAGAAAGCTTAAATTCACTACCTATCGAAAACGCAATAAAGCCAAGCGCTACTTCTGATATAATTTCAAGCTGCAAAAGCAAGTCTTTAGGTATAATTTTTAGGCAACACGGGCCAATAAGCAGACCTGCAATAAGATATCCGGTAACGTTTGGCAGTTTAAACATTTTTACCACTCTGCCAAAAAGCATTCCGGAAAATATAACAATCGCAAGATATCCTAAAACATTCATTTTATTCAGTCACCATTCCTTCTACAAAACCTACCGGCAAGGAGAATAAAATACCTGTATTCGGATTTTCAATTCCGCCTGTTACATCATTAATAATTTTTTTCGCAATGCTGACCTGCTCATCAGCCAAAATCATCATAACAGTACGGCTCTCTTCTCTGTCAGGATTAAATATCTTAGAAAGCGTGCGAAACATCGGTATCTCCTCTTCTGAATGCGCAAGTGTTTTTGCCATACCTGTACTGTGGAAAATTGTCGCACCACCTATTCCGCCCTGCGAAAGCTGAACAAGCAATTCTTCCAAAACTTCTACCTTGTTAAGTACCAAAACCAAAAGCTGCATATAATTACCTCTTTTCGAATAAACTTTGTCTGTTTTTATTATAGCACTTTCAGCGCAAAATGCAAGAAAAACAGAGAAAATTAGGTGATTAAAAATCTAATTTCAGCGCACTGTTTGACATTCCTCATTTTTTGGGATAAAATACTTATAAACAGAAAGGATGATTTTGATGGATATTTATGAGCTTATAAAAAAAAGACGTACGATCAGAAAATTTAAAAATACACCGGTAACATCTGCGCAGGTTGCAAAATATATTAATGCAGCACGAGTTGCACCGTCTGCGGCAAACATTCAGCCACTTAAGTATGTAAGCATTACCTCTCCCCAGATGGTAGATAAAGTTTTCCCATTGGTTAAATGGGCGGGCTATCTTGCTCCTGATTATAACCCAAAAGAAAACGAGCACCCGACAGCTTTTGTCGCAGTATGCGCCGACCTTTCTCTGCGACAGAGTGGCTACGAGGTCGATATGGGCGCAGCAGTTGAAAATCTTATTTTAGCAGCTCTCTCCGACGGAGTTGGCGCTTGCTGGATGGCAGCTATTGAGTTTGAAAAAATCAGTGAACTTTTAGGCCTGGGCGAAAATTTAAAACTTTTATGCGTAATTGCGCTTGGCTATCCAGATGAAACACCTGAGGAAGCACCTCTTGCGCAAGATGTAAAATACTACGTAGGAAATAACGGAAACCTGCACGTTCCCAAGCGTTCGTTAGAAGATGTCTTGATTAAAAACTTTTAATTGGAGAAAGATATGAAAAATAAAAAATGGATTTTATTTGACTTAGACGGAACTCTTACCGAGTCCGGTATCGGCATTACAAATTCCGTAAGGTATTCACTCAAAAAATTCGGCATAGAAGAAAATGACTATGACGTTTTAAAGCGCTTTATCGGTCCACCGCTTATTGATGCATTTATGGAAATTTATAAATTTTCCAAAGAAGACGCCAAACAGGCAGTTTCTTATTACAGGGAGTATTACAGAGAAACAGGTCTTTTTGAAAATGCGATTTACGACGGCGTAGCAAAGCTCTTAACCGCACTTAAAGATGCAGGCAAAACTCTTTTTATCGCAACCGCTAAACCTGAAGATTTTACTCTTAGAATCTTAAAGCATTTTGACCTTACTAAATACTTTACCTTCATTGCATGCGCGACTCTAGACGGCACACGCCTTACAAAAGAAGACGTCATTTCATATGCAATAAACGAGGGAAAAATCACAGACGTGTCTCAGGCAGTTATGATAGGTGACCGCAAACAAGACATTTTAGGAGCAAAAGCGTTTAATATGAACTCTGTCGGCGTGCTTTACGGCTATGGCAGCAGAGAAGAATTAGAAACTGCCGGCGCTGATTTTATAGCAGAAACCGCTGATGATATCTTAAGTTTATTAATATAAAAAGAAGCGACCCGCTGGGTCGCTTCTTTTTATATTCTTTTTGACAAAACTCCTATGTTTTCTTCACGGAATTTACTGAATCTGCCTTCTTCTATGCTTTCACGGATTTCTTTCATCAGATTATTGTAAAAATAGAGATTATGCATAACTGCAAGTCGCATACCGAGCATTTCGCCCGCCTTTAAAAGATGACGGATATATGCTCTTGAGTAGTTACGGCAAGTCGGACAATCGCACTCAGGGTCAATCGGGCTTAAATCTCTTTCATATTTTTTATTATTAAGATTAATTACGCCGGCTTTTGTATTCAAGTGTCCGTGCCGCGCGTTACGGCTTGGCATTACGCAGTCAAAAAAGTCAATTCCACGGGCAACTGCCTCAATAATATTCTCCGGCGTTCCAACACCCATCAGATATCTTGGTTTGTCCTCAGGAGCGTGCGGCAATGTATGGTCTAATATCTCATACATCTCCTCATGCGTCTCACCTACAGCAAGACCGCCGATTGCATAACCCGGTAAATCAAGCTTAGCAATGTTTTGCATATTTTTTATGCGCACATCAGGAAATAATCCTCCCTGATTGATACCAAAAAGCATTTGGTCGGGATTTATTGTACCCTCTAAACTGTTAAGCCTTGTCATTTCCGCCTTACAACGCGCGAGCCATCTTTCCGTTCTCTCAACACTGTTTTGAGTGTATTCTCTGTTTGAGCGTGCAGGGATACATTCGTCAAACGCCATAGCAATAGTAGATGCTAAATTTGACTGAATCTGCATACTTTCTTCAGGTCCCATAAAAATTTTACGTCCGTCTATATGAGAATTAAAGAAAACTCCCTCTTCCTTAATTTTTCTTATTGACGCAAGTGAGAACACCTGAAAACCTCCCGAATCGGTAAGTATCGGTCTATCCCAGTTCATAAATTTATGAAGGCCGCCCAAATCACGAATCACATCGTCACCGGGGCGCACATGAAGGTGATAGGTATTTGAAAGCTCCACCTGACAGCCGAGAACCTTAAGGTCATCAGCCGCTACACCGCCTTTTATCGCTGCAGACGTACCCACATTCATAAATACAGGCGTTTGTACAGTGCCATGCACCGTAGTAAATTCACCACGGCGAGCTAAACCCTCTTGCTTTAATATCTTAAACATAATTTTCTCCTTATTTTATACAATAAACATTGCATCACCAAAACTGAAAAAGCGGTATTTTTCGCTTACTGCCTCTCGGTATGCATTAAGCACATTATCTCGTCCTGCAAGCGCCGATACAAGCATAATAAGCGTGGACTGCGGCAAGTGGAAATTAGTAATCAAGGCATCTATCATTTTAAACTTATAACCGGGATAAATAAAAATATCTGTCCAGCCGCTTCCCGAATGCATAACTCCATTATCATCAGATAAGGTTTCAACTACTCGTGTGCTGGTAGTTCCAACACAAATTACTCTTGAGCCACGCTTTTTTGTATCGTTTATTTTCTGTGCAGTCTCATCATCAACCGTATAGAATTCAGAGTGCATCTTATGCTCCTCGATAACATCGACCTTAACCGGTCTAAACGTTCCAAGGCCGACGTGTAGCGTGACAAAAGCAAGGTCTACTCCCTTAGTCTTTATTTCTTCGAGCAGCTCCTCATTAAAATGCAGACCCGCTGTAGGCGCCGCTGCAGAGCCGTCAACCTTTGAATAAACGGTCTGATATCTTTCCCTCTCGGCGAGTTTTTCGTGAATATAAGGCGGAAGAGGCATCTCTCCCAGCTCATCTAAAATTTCGTTAAAAATTCCGTTATATGAGAATTTAACAAGGCGGTTTCCGTCATTTACTATATCTAAAATTTCCGCCTCAAGTTTTCCGTTGCCAAAAACAATTTTGTGTCCGGGACGTGCCTTTTTACCGGGGCGGACTATAATTTCCCAGATGTCATCTTCCTTCTGACTCAAAAGCAAAAACTCAATAACTGCACCTGAATCTGCCCTTTTTCCAAAAAGTCGTGCGGGAAGTACACGGGTGTTATTAAGTACCAGACAGTCTCCCTCTTTTAAATAGCTAAGAACATCTCGAAAATTTGTATGCTTTATATCTCCCGAATCTTTACCCAGCACCAAAAGTCTTGATGAGGGACGCTCTGAAAGCGGTGTCTGTGCTATCAGTTCTTCAGGCAATTCATAATCAAAATCCTTTACGTCCATTTTATATCCTTTCTTACTCAGCCAACTTCTGTTCCCTGATAATAATATTCAATAATTTCATCGTAGGTAAAGCCGTTATCTGCCATGCCTTTTGCTCCCCATTGGCTCATACCTACTCCATGTCCCCAGCCGCGTCCGGTAAAGACAAAGTCGCCCGTTCCGGCACTTTGAGATTCAATCACTTTTGTACCGCCAGATGCTGCTATAACAAGATTTAAAGCGGCAAGGCTACCTGTTCCACCTGCAGACAACACCTTCACTTCAGGACTGAGTGAGATCTTAGTAAAGGTGTTATAGCCATCTAAAACACAAACCTCACCGCTTACCTGCTGTCCGCTTCTGGAAACAGTAAATGCGGTACTGTAAACTCCTAAAATCCAACGAATATTCTCACGGAGATATTCCTTTTCTCCATTTGTACCAATAAAAGTAGTGCTAATCGCGCGACCGGAGTCGGAATACTCTACCTTAACATCAGTGATATCACCAATATTTATATCCTTTGCCGCAAGCTTTGCTTTAATTTCCTCAGGCGTAAATTTCATAGTCCAGTTAGCGTACGACGCTTCCTTTGGATTTTCATAAGGGTCGTCCACGCTCATAAGATAAGGCTTGTTTTCCCCACCCCAAGCGTCATTTGCAGTACCTGTTTTTCCTCCGCTTGATGCAAAGAAATAAACATCAGCAGGCTTACCGTTATAAAGAACAACCTCACCGTGAGTCTCCTCAACCGCTCTGTTTGAGGCAGGATGTTCAATTTTAATTCCCGCATACGCTTGAGAATTTGTTGTATTATCTAAATTAAAACCATATTTCTTATATTTATTCAAATTTTGTATAGCAAAAGTACGGGAAACTACTGCCTGCGCCTTTACAACTTCATAATTCCAGCTTGCGCTTACCTCACGGGGTACGACGCCGCATAAATAATCATCAAAATCAACTACATTTACAACCGTCATATCGCCGGTATCACGGCGCATAAACTGCACCTTACCACGATAAGCTGTGCCCTCTACGGCAAGATTTCCATCTATAGGAGAAAGAGTAAGATATGACGCTCTACCACAAACTGCCATCCATACTGAGTTCCCTTTATAAACTACGACCGCATTTGCATTCGGGCTCAGCACCCTTGCATCCAGTCGGCCCATATTGTTTTCCGCTTCACTCTTTGAGGCATAGACTCCTGCCCATACGGCAATTTCTCCGTCATTATATGCAACAAACGCCGGATATCCCTCAGCGGATAAAGCATCTTTCTTTTGCCGTGCACTTTCATAATCGCTAAAGCTCTCGTTTATCTGCAAATGGTATGCTTCGTCTCTTTTGACATTAACCGAAGATGCGCCACTATCCTCACAAATTGGCCACTCTTCGCTTTCGTTTGCGACGCTTATCGCCATTCCGCCCGTTGATGTAACTGTGCATGACGCTTTCGCCGAAGAACCATAATAAAGACCTATTCTGATTGTTTCCGGCACTCCGTTATATGCTGAAACCGCAACAGGAAGCGCAAAAATGAGCGATGCCGCCAAAGATAAAGCACATATTTTTTTAATCATTTTTTTCATTTTCTTTTTCCTCACTTATATTTCCGTAAGTTTTATATTCCTTCCAGATACTCTCAAGATTTTCAAGATTTTGATAAACCTTTTCTTTCTGGCAGGCACCGAGCGCCACGATAAGTGCGTTCATAAGACTAAAAGGTGCAACCAAAGAATCGACAAATGACTCCATATCACTACGGGCCAAAAGGCAATGGTCAGCGATTTTTGCTATAGGAGACATTGTTCCATCCGTCACTCCCACAACCGCTGCGCCCATGGATTTTACATACCTCAGAGCATTTAGCGTTCTGCTTGAATAACGCGGGAAACTTATTCCGATAACAACATCTTCATGACTGACACGGTAAAGCTGGTCAATTATCTCACTTACACCGACAGAGCTTACCACTCTGACATCATCAAAAATAAGATTTAAATAATATCCCAAAAAGCTTGCTAAAGCTGACGCAGAGCCAAGACCTATTATGTAAATTCTTCTTGCTCCGGCAATTCTTAAAACCGCCTTATTAAATTCCTCCTCGTTAACCGATGCCAGTGTTGAGCGGATTTTGTCAATATCTGAATTCAAAACAGAGGTAAGAATACCTTCTTTTTCCATTTTTTCATACGCTATATCCATTCTCTGCACGCTGGTAAGTCTGGTTTTTGCATACTCTAAAACCGCATTCTGAAAATGCTGATATTTTTCATATCCAAGCTCAGTAGAAAAACGTACAACCGTTGCTTCGCTGACACCCGACACCTCGGAAAGGCGACTTACATTCATAAATGCAGCCTTTTCAAAATGCGCAAGAACATAGCGGGAAATCGCCTTGTGACCCTTGCTCATTTTATCATAAGCTGTTTCTATTCTGCTGATTACGTCCATAACAAGCCTTCCTTTATAAGATGTTTTAACTTAAAGTTTATATATACACAGTAATTATACCACATTATCTTACTAAAATAAAGACCTTTTATATTGCAAGTAAATTAAAAATTTATGCAATATAATGTAAATTATACCAAAAATCGTTCGCCATTTTTTGGGTATTATTTCTTTTAAAGTATACCTTTCGACAAAGCCTTGCTCTCTTTTTTCAAAAAATATCTGTATTGTGCTCGTTTGGTGTCGAAACAAAGCGAATTGTTTTTTTCTTTCGCCGCAGAATATGACAAAATCTGCACGCTTTTGTATGTATAATGTAATTGCAGCAAAAAACTACGGAGGTTACTATCGATGACAAATAATGAAATTACTGCTTTTGGACGCGATCCGTTGCCAAAAATTAAAAGGAATATTTTAAGGGAGATTGGCAAGGTCGATTATTATGAATTTACGGAATATTTATTGCTTTTATTTTTGGGACGAAGCTATATACTGGGTATGTTAAATCCTTTCGGGATTGCATTTTTTGCCGCAGTTTTTCCTGGGCAAAAAAGAATATTCGGCATTATTTTTGCAGTACTGGGTATTTTTTGGGGAAACTTTAACGTATTAGCGCTAAAATATCTCGGCACTCTAGCAATAGTCACGACGTTTACTCTCCTGCTTGGAGATGAACTGTCAAAACGTCCGTGGCTTTATGGTCTTATCGCATCGGTATCTGTTTTTATAAACGGCTTTATATACATATGTTTTGACGGATTTTTAGTCTATGATATGCTGATGCTCTTGACCGAAGCAAGCGGTATATTCCTTTGCACTTTTGCATTCAGACGTGCATCAGGTCTTCTGCGCACAATTAAACGCAGAAGAGTGTTTGAAAACGAAGAGACGGCTTCCCTGGTTTTACTCTCTGCCGCAGTCATTTTAAGCATATCCACCATTACATATCTGTCCTCATTTGCTCACGTTTTGTCAGCACTGATTATTATGGTACTGTCTCTTACCGCAGGTGCGGCTGTTTCTACTATGGCAGGTACTCTACTAGGCTTTGTAATCAGCGCCCAGGACGTCTTGCCTGCACAAATTATCGGTGTGTACGCACTTTGCGCTATGGTGAGCGGCCTATTAAGACGCGGCGGGAAATGGGGAGTATCTGTTGGCTTTTTACTGACAAATGCCCTTGCAGCTTTGTACTTTAATTCATCAACCGTTACTTTAATTACGTTTTATTCAATTTTAACTGCAGGGGTAATTTTGTTTTTTATACCGGAGAGTTTCCTCTCACTTTTCGGTGCAGTCGCTAAAACTCCGGGCATTCATCCTTCTGATGACCCTGTAGTGCGCACCAAAGAACTTTTAACAAACAGACTTCGGGATGCTTCCGATTCATTTATGGAGCTTTCAGGAATTTTTAAAGAGCTTATAGAGGATAAAATTAATACTGATGTGCGTGATATCGGTCTTGTTTTCGAGCAAACTGCAGACGCTGTCTGCAAAGGCTGCAGTATGAGCAGATATTGCTGGCAAAAAAACTATAACCGCACAATAGATATGTTAGAAGAGGTATTCCCCGTTATGCAAAAAAGAGGTCGTGCCGCGGATATAGACTTCAACAAAAATTTTAAAGATGACTGTATGCGATTTGATGACTTTTTAGATACGTTAAACAGAAACTATGAGGTATACAAAGTGAACCTGATGTGGTCAGGACGAGTTATGGAAAGCCGCTCTTTAGTCGCAGACCAGTTTAAAAACATATCAGCTATACTGAAAAACATACGAAAAGGACTTGATACCAACATAAATGAAGATATGTATCTCGAAAACAAGGTCGCCGCTGCTTTAGACAGAAAAGGAATTATCGCGGACAAAATTTGCGTGACGAGCGCAGACGGATACGAGGTGACAATGCTTGCAAATTCGTGCGGAGGTAACCTGGTCTGCTCAACCACAGCTGCTGCAGCAATAAGCGAAGCCTTAGGCGTACCGATGCTTCGCACCGCGCGTCGTTGTCAGGATAGCGTTTGCTCTTTAAAATTCCGCGAGCAGGAGCGCTTTGCCGTTGATATCGGTGTTTGCACAACAACTCGTGAGGACAGCGACCGTTCAGGCGATAATCATACATACAGTCTTTTAGACAACGGTACCTATGTTCTTGCGCTTTCTGACGGGATGGGCAGCGGCACACGGGCAAGTATTCAAAGCACCATCACCGTAGAACTTGTAAAACGACTTTTAGGAGCAGGCTTTGACAAAGATACAGCACTCAGGCTGATAAACAGCGCTCTTTTGACAAATGGTGATGAAGAAACATTTGCGACAGTAGATATGTGTTTGGTAAATCTTTATACCGGAGCGGTTGAATTTATAAAAATAGGGGCGGCAAACTCATATATAAAAAGCGGAAATGAACTAAAAAATATTTCCTCAACTTCTCTGCCGGCAGGTATTGTCGGCAACGCCGAGCCAGATTGCTCTGTGTTTTTTGCAGGACATTCAGATTTTATAATACTTGCAACTGACGGAGTGACCGATGTACTATCCGCTGCCGGTGATGAAGCATTTAAAGATTTTTTAAGTGCCTGTGGTGAGACTACAGCACAAAAACTTGCAGATTCTATAATGCTCGAGGCAATCAGACTCTCAGGTGGCAGAGTAAAAGATGATATGACTGTGCTTTGCGCACGAATAAGCGAGGTGATGTAAACACAAAAACCTCCTGGCTAAAACACAAACAGCCGGGAGGTTTTTTTAATTTTTAGCTAAAAGCACTTGACAATTTATAAAACCTCTTGTATAATGAGGTTGTAAGCAAAATTAATAATGATTATCATTATTAGAAAGGGAGTGTTTGAATGAAATACTCCAAGCAACGGGAGATGATACTAAATTATCTTCTGGATAATAAAAACCACCCCACAGCTGAGAAGATTTACTCTGACCTAAAAAAAGGCTCCCCTGCTCTTAGCTTGGCTACAGTATACAGAAATCTTAATTTACTCTGTGAGCTGGGAAAGGTGCAGCGTCTTGATACAGGAGAGAGCGTTGACCGCTTTGATGCAGATATATCAAATCACGCACATTTTGTTTGTGATTGTTGTCACTCAGTAGCTGATATTTTTACCGATACGGTAAATGCAGCTAAGGCAGAAGACGCTTTGGGCACAGGATATTCAGTCGGTCGGTACAAGTTATTCTTATACGGAACTTGTCCCTCTTGCAGTCAGGTAAAGTAATAAAATCAATAATATAAATATTTTGGAGGTTATTTTATGAAAAAATTTGTATGTCCAGTTTGCGGTTATGTTCACGAGGGAGATGCAGCTCCCGAATTTTGTCCGGTATGTAAAGTTCCCGGCGAAAAATTCAAAATTATGGAAGAAGGCGCAGCACTTGCGGCTGAACACGAGTACGGCGTATATGCTAAAACCGTTAAGAACAACCCTGACATCTCGGAAGAAGATAAAAAGTATATCTTCGAGCAGCTTATGGCAAACTTTAACGGCGAGTGTGCAGAAGTTGGTATGTATCTGTGCATGGCACGCATCGCACACCGCGAGGGCTACCCAGAGGTAGGTCTCTATTGGGAAAAGGCAGCTTATGAAGAAGCTGAACACGCTGCAAAATTCGCTGAGCTTCTCGGCGAGGACTTAGAGCCTAATATGAAAGCTACAACAAAAGACAACTTAAAGTGGAGAGTTGATTGCGAATACGGCGCAACTCAGGGCAAGTTTGACTTAGCCGCATGCGCTAAGAAAAACGGTCTCGACGCCATCCACGATACAGTTCACGAAATGGCCCACGACGAAGCTCGTCATGGAAAAGGTTTTGAGGGACTTTTAAAGAGATACTTCTAATAATAATTAAATAAAAAGGGTTGAGCGATGCTCAACCCTTTTTTATTCATCTTTCAATCAAACCGTATTTAATTTTAACTCTTTCAAGTTTTTCTATCATAGGTTTGGATATGAACCAAAGGAAAAATGCAGTTCCGAGCGCATGAATCACATCGAAAGATAATCCCATAACATAGGAAGACGCAATCATTTCCCAAGTAATTTTATCTTGCCACATAATAACGGATGCAGGATTCATGATGCCGCCATAGATAACAAAGACCATAAAAAATCCGAATATGCAAAGTAAAGTTTTTGTTTTTCGCAAGACTCTCCTTTTGAAAACTATACCTGAGATAAAACCGATGATGCCAAAGGCAAACATCTGCCACGGCGCCCATGGTCCTTGCCCGAAGAAAAAGTTTGAAACAAATCCTGAAATTGCGCCTACCAAGAACCCTGTTTCGCCGCCAAAACATACACCTGCAATAATCACCAGCGCAGTGGTAGGTTTAAATTGCGGCAACATAAAGAACGCCGCTCTACCCATGACTGCCAAGGCGCACAATACGCTTATAACTACAAGTTCTCTTGCTTTTGGTTTTCTTGATTCAAACATCATACAAAAAGGTATCATCGTTTCTAGTATGATGATCGAGCTTATAAAATAATACTTCCTGTTACCGAAAAAGAAAACCCCGATATATATTGTAAGCGGTATTAAAACCAGTATCAACAGCGTTGCCATAAGTGTTCTTTTTGTTATCTTTCTGTCCTGCCCGGGACTCTTTTTGATAATACTTTCTATCTTCTTTTGTGACTTTGCTTGATTTTCAGTTTTATCTGATTCTATTTTTCGAACCTTTTTTTCTTTCTTTTCTACACTCCCACCACAAGCCAATATTATATCCTCTGCCAAAACCGCATCAGGAAGACACGTTCTTGCCATACGGTTTGCAGATGTTGTATAGAATGTCTTGCCGCTGAAAAACGCTCTTGGCGTATCAACCGATGTTATACTTCCGTCAAACATAAGAGCACATTTGTCAGCATACTCGGCACAGAACTCTATGTCGTGGCTGACCATAAGAATTGTTACGTCGTCTGCTTTTAATTCCATTAGAATATCAGCAAATTCTTCTTTAAAATGTGCATCCATTCCTTTTGTCGGCTCGTCAAGAAGCAATATTTCAGGCTCCATAAGAAGAATTTTAGCAAGTGCAGCTCGCTGTTGTTCTCCACCAGACAAATCATAAGGGTGGCTTTCTAAAAGGTTTTCAATTCTGCATAGAACTGCAACGTCTTGTACCTTTTTTCCTTTTTCTTCTTTAGTCAATTTTCTTTCGGACAGCATCTCCATCAAATCAAGATAAACAGTTTTCTTTACAAAAACGCTCTGTGGATTCTGCGGAAGTACGCCGAGAAGTCCGTCATATAATTTTTTAATTTTTGAGAGGCTTTGTCCTTTTATAGCCACATCGCCTCTGTACGGTGTGTTAAGACCTGATATCAGCGAAAGCGCAGTTGTCTTTCCCGTGCCGTTTCCGCCAACAAGACAAAACAGTTCCCCCTTATTAATACTTAAATTAAAGTCCTTAACAATATCAGGCAAATTCTTTTCGTATCGAAACCACGCATTTTTAATCTCAATTACCTTTTCACCGTCAACTTTTAAAGCGTCTTTTGGGATTAAATCAGCATTTAAGGCATTTTCTTTTGCGTACTCTTCAAGCCACACTCTGCCCGTGCGCACGGTCAAAGGGCAAGGCAGAGAATTTGGAATCTCTCCGTGTACCCTCATAGGTGTTGGAAGTGCTTTATACATATCATGGTTGATATTTTTCAAAATTTTGCCGACTTCATTCGGCGTTTCATCCGCTATTATTTTTCCCTCATCCATAACGATTACTCTGTCAGCTAACGGAAATGCATCTTCTACGCGATGCTCGGTGAGAATTACAGTTACACCAAGCTCACGGTTAATTTTTTCAACAGTTTTTAAAAACTCCCCTGCGGCAATTGGGTCAAGCTGACTTGTCGGCTCGTCAAGTATCAACACAGATGGTGCTATAACCATAACGGAAGCAAGGTTTAAAAGTTGCTTTTGACCACCCGAAAGCTCGGCCACATTTTTATAAAACCAATTCTGTATTCCAAAAAATGATGCCATTTCAGACACCCTTGTTCTTATTTCATTCTGCTTATATCCAAGGCTTTCTAGGCCAAAACTAAGCTCGTGCCATACCTTATCTGTTACCATCTGATTGTCGGGATTTTGCATTACAAACCCAATTCCCGATGCCTGTTCTTTTACGTCACAATCTTCAAGAGGTTTTCCGCCAAAATATATGTTTCCGCCGACCTCTCCAAAAGGTGATAAAGAAGACTTTAAAAGCCTTAAAAGTGTGGTTTTGCCGCATCCTGACTTGCCGCAAAGCAGGACAAACTCACCTTGATTTACTGTAAAATTTATATCTTCAAGAGTTTTGTCGCATCTATCAGGATAAGTAAAACTCAAATTTTCGATCTTAAAGCATTCCATCTTCTCACCTCCCAAATTTCAATTATGATAGGACATATACAAAGTAATAAATATGCTAAAAATACGCTTATACCAAATGGTGAAACATTTGCCACTTGCATAGATGGAAAGAAACTGAAATCTATTTTGCCCATTAAACTGCCTGCAAGCGTATATATTCCTAAAAGCAAAATCAGAATAAGTGCTTTTTTATCTCGTTTATCAAATGTTAATATTGAAAACGACGTCCTTGCGGGTATGCCATAACCACGGGATTTCATACTGTCCGCAGTTTCGATGGCATTCTCTAACGACCACGTTGTCATAATTGACAAGATATTAAGCCCGCATTTAGCACGCTTTATAACACTGCCACTACCTACATCTCTTCCCATACAACGTTGTGCATTTGTAACGACTTTGAGCTGAGATGTAAATTTCGGTACAAAGCGGAGTGTCATAGATACAATAAGTGATATTGATGGAATAATTTTACCGAACAAATAAATAAACTTGTCGCTTGTCATAACCTCATTGTAGCACGAAAAATGACAAATAACACTCACCAACATAACCCCGGCACAAAGTCCGTAAATTATTGACTCAAGTGTAAGCGGGTTTCCGCTTGGCAAGTACAAAAGCACTGTAATTCCCTCGTGATTAAACGCAGGATTTATAAGCGCCGTCATTACAAGCATCGGAAGCATATATATTAAGTTCGTTTTTAGTGCTTTCCTGCCCTTTAGCATCACAGAATATGTAAATCCCGATGTAATCGAAATGCCAAGGCATACCGGATGCATAAAGAAGCAGGAAAAACCAATTACCAATACAAAGTACGTAAAATTTACAATCGGATGATATGTTTTAAATTCGCTCATTTTAAAATTCAATCCCTTTTCTCGGCATAACACCTTTTTTGTATGGATGGCTTATCTCCTTAATTTCAGAAATGTAGTCTGAAACATCCTTTATTTTTTCCATAAGATTATGACCGGTCAGTACAATCTCCAAGTTGTCTTTTAGTTCGTCCAGCGTCTCTAATAACTCATCTTCATTAACATAACCAAATTCTACACTATCAAGTACCTCGTCCAGAATAATCATTTGATAAGAGTCCGATTTACTTTTAACATTTTCAAAAAGAAAGTCTCGGTATGCTTTGGCAAGCACAGGTGTACGCTCTTTCTTTAAATTATCAAATAGTTGATAATTTTCCTTCGAAAATAAAACATCTATCCCGTCTATATTTTCTAACACTTTGAATTCTGCCGAATCGTTATTTTTTAAAAACTGCACAAACAGAACCCTTCCTCCACTACCTGCAAAGCGTATTGCAGCGCCGACAGCAGCAGTTGTTTTTCCTTTTCCATTACCAAAATAAGTCTGTATCATTTTTAATCTCCTAAACATCGGTTGTTTTAAATGTAAGAAATAAAAAAGCTGTGGTAATTTTTCTTTGAAAAATTACCACAGCTGAGTTTTCCTGTGATTAATCACAATTTGTTTATGCAAACAAAAATGTCCTCCGTGTTTTTAAAACACTTATGAGATAACATCAAAGCAGGTCTTGTGACTCGCACCATATGGACTAATCGCCCGCATTTTTATATTCTGTCTTCTCGGTTTCCCAATGACTATCTTTCGATAACGGATATAAAAACTTTGGTGCATACACCGACAGTTATCGCAGGGGATTCTCACCCCATTCCCTTTTCACCAATTATGCCTTACTGATGGCTTTTGCGGCATAACTGACACTCTGTGTGAATGTATTAAATTCTACTTATCCATTTTAACATATAATGAAAATTTAATCAATGTCAGAACAAACATTTTTTTGCGATTATTGTAATGTAACCGAAGATATGATATAATATAATCGTAAATTGCATCCAGACTTTAGGAGTAATGCTTGATTTTCGTCAGGAAAGAAGGAAACAAAATGCCAAGTACCGGTAAAAAGCTTTTAGCTTCCATAAATTATCCAAGAACATTTCCCGTTTATTTATGCGCAATATGCTCTAAACAAAAACATCTGATTAAAGACGATATTGCACGTTGGAATGAAATTGACCAAATAAACTTCGGCTTTTTTCAGTCACTTAACTGGTATCTGACATATAAGAAAGAGTTTCGCACTCTTATCGAGCACCGTTTAAAGAATCCTTCACGTTCGTTAATGTCTTTTGTACATTTTACAATTGCCCGCATATTGTGGAAGCCACTCGAAACCTTATACATATACACCAAAGACATTGGTGGTGGGTTGTACATTCAGCACGGATTCTCCACTATTATAAGTGCAAAAAAAATAGGTAAAAACTGCAGAATATATCAGCAGGTAACCATCGGCTATAAGCAAGAGTTTAGTCCTATTTTAGAAGATAATGTTTCCGTCACCTGCGGTGCAAAGGTTCTGGGAGATGTAACTATGCATTCAGGAAGTTTAGCCGCCGCTGGAGCGGTTGTCGTTAAAGACGTTCCTGAAAATGCCATTGTAGGCGGTGTTCCTGCCAAGGTAATTGCTTACAAGGATGAAAACAACCTCAATTTTCAAGGTTGATTTAACTCTACATAAAGTTTCAAATCCGGCAGAAATATACTGCCGGATTTTCATTTTTCTTTATCATATTATATTTTGTCCTCACATATAATGTAGTGTCTCGGACAAGCGAAGCATTACATTAAACGGAGGACTTTTTATGTTAAAACGACTTTTATTTTTGGCTTTAGTTACTGCCGTATTTATTTTTTGTTTTAGAGGAAATATAGAAAATTACTCACAAAATAATCAGGTTAAAATAAGCTTTAACGACTTGTCGAGTGATTTTAGTTGGGCACAGGAAGCGGTAGATACACTTGTCTCAAAAGGTGCAATAAATGGAATTGAGGACAATGTTTTTTCGCCAAAAGGTACAGTAACCAAAGAACAATTTGCCAAAATGCTTGTTATTGCACTTGAAAAAAATCACGAAACATCGCAAACACAAACATATATAGATGTGCCATCTGCCAGATGGTCATTTGAGTACATAGAAGCCGCTAAAGACTTTTTCCCAAAAAGCGCCAGCCTCGCCATAAA
The DNA here is from genome assembly GCA_045578185.1 of Clostridia bacterium. Classification (GTDB taxonomy): domain Bacteria; phylum Bacillota; class Clostridia; order UBA1381; family UBA9506; genus RGIG1666. Next base: position 6,867 of record JAZNJS010000048.1, on the reverse strand, counting down.
CGAATTTGCGCCCGAAAGTTGGGTGACAAGAGAAGAGGCAGCTGCGGCCTTAATTAATGCTCTTGATGCAGACCCCTCGTCAGTAGATACAAGCGCAACATTAGCTGATTTTAGTGACCATTACGAAGTTTCTGATGAACTTTCTGCACATGTTGCGTTGGCTGTGCAAAATGGAATTTTAAAAGGAGACTCCGGTCGGCTTCGCCCCAAAGCAGTCCTTTCACGAGCCGAATCAGCGGTCTTTTTATACCGCGTATTAAAGGTGCAAAATGGTGGCGAAATTTTGTCTTCTGCTACACCCATTTCAGGTAAAAGCACAGTAACTTTAGAGCAAGCAAAAGCATGGGCAAAGGCAAAGGGTGCTCACGAGCGTTTTATAAATATCTCTGAGCTATACTGGAAATACGGTGAGAAAACAGGCATCCGCCCGGAAGTGCTTTATGCTCAAGCCGCAAAGGAAACCAATTACGGAAAATATACGGGCAACGTTGTGCCGGAGCAAAATAACTGGGCAGGTATAAAGACAAAGGATGCAAGCGGCGATAAAACCGAAGACCACGAAAGCTTTGATACCCCCGAAGACGGCGTGCGTGCACATTTTAATCATATGGCGGCATACTTAGGCTCAACGCCATCAGGAAAAACCCACGACAGATATTCTGTTGTTATGACTGCCGCATGGGCTGGAACAATCGAATATGTCGAAGAACTCGGCGGGCATTGGGCGCCTGCAGCAGACTACGGTTACGATATAGTGGAAAAATATCTTGTTCCTATGGAAAATACAAAAAACGGGATGTAACAAACGTTACACCCCGTTTAAATTATCACTATTCCTGCTGTCCCTTTAACATTTCGCTCTGGTGTGTTGTAACGAGTGCATCAATAACCTCGTTTAAATCTCCGTTTAATACGCTCTCTAATCTGTGCAGAGTAAGACCGATTCTGTGGTCTGTTACACGTCCCTGCGGGAAGTTATAGGTACGGATTCTCTCACTTCTGTCGCCCGTTCCAACCTGGCTCTTTCTCTCCTGGGCAATTTCTGCGTGTCTCTGGCTCTCTAAAAGCTCGTAAAGACGTGAACGAAGAATTTTCATACCCTTTTCTTTATTCTTAAGCTGTGATTTCTCGTCTTGACAGGATACCACAAGACCTGTCGGCAAGTGAGTTATACGAACGGCTGAGTCTGTTGTGTTTACGCACTGTCCACCTGGACCACCCGCACGGAACACATCAATTCTAAGGTCGTTCTGATTGATTTCAACCTCAACCTCTTCAACTTCAGGCAACACCGCAACGGTAACAGTAGAGGTATGGATTCTGCCACCCGATTCAGTCGATGGAATACGCTGAACACGGTGTACTCCACTTTCAAACTTAAGGCGTGAGTATGCGCCCTGACCCTCGATACTGAATGAAATTTCCTTATAGCCGCCAAGCTCGGTAGCATTTGAGTTCATTATATCTACCTTCCAGCGATTTGCCTCGGCATACATAGAATACATACGGAACAAGTCACCTGCAAAAAGTGCCGCCTCATCGCCGCCTGCACCGCCACGGATTTCAACAATAACGTTTTTGTCATCATTGGGGTCTTTGGGCAGGAGCAGAATTTTAAGCTCTTCATTAATTTTTTCTAGAGCCTTTTTACACTCGGCAAATTCCTCTTCAGCCATTTCACGAAGTTCCTTATCCATACTACTGTCGGATAAAATGGCCTCTGAATCCTCCATATCCTGCATATACTTTTTATACTCACGGTATTTTTCAACAATCGGCGTAATATCAGACTGCTCCTTACAAAGCTTTCTGAATTTATCCTGGTCCGCTATAACGGCAGGGTCACTAACCTGCTCGGAGAGCTCATTATAGCGCTCTTCTATAAATGAAAGTTTTTCAAACATATAATAAATACTCCTCTGTTATAAGTCTGTGCGAAAGCTTACGTGCGCACCCGTTATATTTTACCACAAACCCTTATAAAATGCAATCTATTCCGTAAAATTATGGCATATATAAGAAGAAATTTTTTTGTTTTTCAAAAAAAGTCTTTACAACTAACAATTTTTGTAGTAATGTATAATACATGGGTTTTGAAAAACTTCCTATATTATTGCAAAAAGGTGATGAGAAAATGACAGATTTAAAATACTGGCTTTGGCTCACACTTACGCTACATCAACAAAGTCGTAAAGTTACTGCACTTTTAGAAAAATTTGATACACCACTCGACATTTATAGCGCAAAAGAGGCAGACTTTAGAGGCATTGAAAATTTAACAAGCCGTGATATTAAAGCGCTTTGTAATAAAAGCCTTAAATATACACAAAAGGTTATGGACGATTGCCGGAAGAATGCTATACGGATAATGACCTTTGACAGTCCGTATTATCCTAAGAAACTCGCAAACATCTTTGACCCACCATATGTGCTTTATGTAAAAAGTGCCGAGCGCATAGACTTAAATAATGAACTTACAATTGCTATGATAGGCACAAGAGAAATGACAAAATATGGTCGCGTTGCCGCCATTGGATTAGCTAACGATTTGGCCTCAGCAGGAGTTACTATCGTCAGCGGTATGGCTCGTGGTATAGACGGTGCTTCTCTGTCCGGTGCTCTTCGTGCCGGTGGCAAGACTATTGCCGTGCTCGGTTGCGGTGCAGATATTGCTTATCCACCGGAGCACGATGAGATGATGGAACAAATCGCCCAAACCGGTATGGTTATAACAGAATACCCTCCCGGTTCACCGCCGCTTCCTCAGCATTTTCCGGTAAGAAACCGCATAATCAGCGGTTTGTGCTCAGGAACAGTTGTGGTTGAATCACCTGCATCAGGCGGCTCACTTATTACCGCAAGTCTTGCACTGGAACAAGGACGTGATGTTTTCGCTGTTCCGGGCAATATAAACAGTCCATATTCAGATGGTGCAAATGAGCTTATAAGAAACGGTGCACACCTTATTTCTTCTGCTCTTGATATTATTTCAGAATATCGTGATGAATATATCAATATTTTTAAAAAAGCTGTCAATACTGAACACGAAAGAGCAGTTTTTGATTTTAGAGAGGACAGCTCAGAACAAACTACTGTTAGCGAGCCCGAGCCTGCAAGACCGGTGCTCAGCAATGAAATGTTCTGTTCTCTTCCCGACAATGAAAAACAAATCGTCGACGCCTTAGGTGTCGTACCAATGCACGCAGATATATTACTTGATAAAACCAAGCTTTCCGCACAGGAGCTGAACGCAGCCCTTACGATGCTTGAAATGAAGGGAATTGTAAGGCAACACGCCGGACGGCACTTTGCCTTAATACTTTAGAGATATTATATGCAATATTTTCAAGGAGGAAACGAATGGCATCCAATTTAGTTATCGTTGAGTCACCTGCAAAGGCAAAAACCATTAAGCAGTATCTTGGAAAATCATATAGCGTTATTGCATCTATGGGTCACATTCGTGATTTACCCAAAAGCCAGATGGGAATTGATTTTAACAACAATTTTGAACCGAAATATATTACCATTCGTGGCAAAGGCGATTTGATTGCCAAGCTGAAAAAAGAAGCAAAAGCCGCTAAAAAAATATTTCTCGCAACTGACCCCGACCGTGAAGGCGAGGCAATTTCCTGGCACTTAGCTCAACTTCTTGGCATTGATGAGAATGAAAAATGCCGAATTGCTTTTAATGAAATTACAAAAACAGCGGTTCAGGCAGCAGTAAAAGAACCGCGCAAGATAAATGTCGACTTAGTTGATGCTCAACAGGCACGTCGTGTTTTAGACCGCATAGTCGGTTATAAAATCAGTCCTCTGCTTTGGAAAAAGGTTAAAAAAGGCCTTTCTGCCGGCAGAGTGCAGTCTGTAACAACAAGGCTTATCGTTGACCGCGAACGTGAAATTGACGCATTTATTCCGGAAGAATTCTGGACTCTTGATGCAACTCTTTCAAAAGAAAATCAAAAAGAAAAGTTTGTTGCTGATTTTTATGGAAAGGGCGGCAAAAAGCAAAAACTTTCAACCCAAAGTGCTGTAGAGCGTGTCAAGTCAGAACTTAGCGGCGCAAAATATATAGTAACAAGCGTTAAATCAGGAGAGAAAAAGCGTTACCCCGCACCTCCATTTACCACCAGTACACTTCAACAAGAGGCATCAAGAAAGCTTAATTTTACAGTTAAGCGTACTATGATGGCAGCTCAGCAGCTCTATGAGGGCGTTGCTGTTGAAGGTCACGGCACAGTTGGTTTGATTACCTATATGAGAACCGACTCTTTAAGAATCGCAAATGAGGCACTAGTTGATGCCCGTGAATATATCGGAAAAAAGTACGGAAAAGATTTTCTTCCCGCTTCTGCCCGCACCTATAAGACAAAAGGTAATGCGCAGGATGCACACGAAGCAATCCGTCCGACATACGTTTCTCTAACCCCGCAAGAAGTTAAATCCTCTCTTTCTGCGGATATGTACAAACTCTATAAGCTCATCTGGGAGCGTTTTGTCGCTTGTCAGATGGAGTATGCCGTTTATGATACAATGAATGTTGATATAGATGCAAACGGCTACACATTCAAAGCAAATGGCTCCAAGCTTAAATTCAAAGGCTTTATGGCTCTTTATGTTGAAAGCAGCGACGATAATGCCGAAGAAAAAGAAAACAAGTTGCCTGAACTTTTTGAGGGCGATGTTTTAATTCCTGAAAAGTTGGAAAGTGCACAACACTTCACACAGCCACCTCCACGCTATACCGAAGCAACACTGGTAAAAGCACTTGAGGAAAAAGGCATAGGCCGTCCTAGCACATATGCTCCGACCATTACCACAATTACCGCACGCGGATACGTTTCCCGTGATAAAAAGCAGCTCTATCCAACAGAGCTTGGCATAGCTGTAACCGATATTATGACTGCATATTTTTCAGATATTATGGATATAGAATTTACTGCAAATATGGAAAAAGAGCTCGACTCAATAGAAGATGGCGATACAAATTGGGCATCTGTTATGAGAAATTTTTACGACCCGTTTAAGGTCACATTGGAAAAAGCCGAAAACGAAATTGGAAAGATAAAAATCGAAGACGAAGTTTCCGATGTAAAATGCGACAAATGCGGCAGAATGATGGTTTATAAGATGGGGCGTTTCGGCAAGTTCCTCGCTTGTCCCGGTTTCCCTGAGTGCCGTAATGCAAAGCCTATTGTAAAAGAAACCGGTGCCTCTTGCCCGGTATGTGGCGGCAAAATTTTAGAGAAAAAGTCACAAAGAGGCAAAATTTATTACGGCTGCGAGCACAACCCCAAATGCGAATTTATGTCATGGGATGCTCCTGTAGCAGCCGAAAAATGTCCTGATTGTGGCGGTCTTTTGCTTAAGAAAAATAGCAAAAAAGGCGAAGTAATTTTCTGCTATAATAAAGATTGCGGTTATAAAAAAGAAAATAAAAATTAATAAAAAAGAGTCTGCATGTGCAGGCTCTTTTCATTTTATTTAAAAACAAAAACGACTTGCGCAAGACGGTTGCGCAAGTCGTAAATTTTTATAAAATTAGTCCATTCTTCTTGTTAAGAACGGCGGTACATCAACGGAATCGTTGTCGCTTGACGCCTGTTCTTTCTGACGGTTAAGTCCGCCACCAAAGTTGCGAGCATTACCGAAAGTCGGTCTTGCCTGCTGAGCTGCTCCCATGTTGCCACGGAAAATCGGATTGTTAGCAAACAGGTTACCCTGTGCTGCAGCTGCAGTTGAACGAAGCGGCGCTGTCGGCGCATCGTCAAAACCTGTTGCAATAACGGTGATAACGATTTCGTCGCTAAGTGATTCGTCTAAAGCTGCACCGAAGATAATGTTAGCATTCGGATCAGCAGCCTCATTAACATACTCTGCAGCATTGTTGATTTCGAACAAGCCGAGGTCTGAACCACCAGTGATATTAATAAGCACACCGCGTGCACCCTCGATAGAGGTTTCAAGAAGCGGACTCTGGATTGCCATACGAACAGCCTCTTCTGCACGGTTCTCACCAGTTGCACGACCAACACCCATATGTGCAATACCTGTATCTTTCATAACTGTAACAACGTCTGCAAAGTCAAGGTTTATGTAACCATTACCGGAGATGAGGTCAGAAATGCCCTGAACACCCTGACGCAGAACATCATCTGCCATTTTAAATGCATCAACAAATGTTGTATGCTGATTAGAGATCTGAAGCAATCTGTCATTGGGGATGGTTACCAAAGAATCAACATGCTCTTTGAGCTCTGCAATACCCTCTTCAGCACGAACCATTCTCTGACGGCCTTCAAAAGCAAACGGCTTTGTAACAATACCAACTGTTAAAATGCCCATTTCTCTTGCAATCGCAGCTACAGCAGGAGCAGCACCTGTTCCTGTTCCGCCTCCCATACCTGCAGTAACGAAAACCATATCGCAGCCTGAAATAGCCTGAGCGATTTCTTCATTGCTTTCTTCAGCAGCCTTCTGTCCAACTTCAGGATTTGCGCCTGCTCCAAGACCCTTTGTGAGCTTTTCTCCAATCTGAATTTTCTGTGTAGCCTGAGATCTTGCCAAAGCCTGCTTATCTGTGTTGATTGCTAAAAAATCAACACCCTTAAGGCCGTAATCAATCATTCTGTTGACAGCATTATTACCGCCGCCGCCGACACCTATTACCTTAATCTGTGCAACCCTTGCACCATCGTTATCAAACTCAAACACTTACTCTTCCTCCTCTTTGGTAATACCAAAATTTCCAATTATATTTATTCTGATATGTTGTTTTATTTTACACCCCGAAAAACAAATTTTATCATATGTAGTTTTAACAATTGCATTGGTCATTGGAGTATTAGTTAATAATTATGTTAT
>JAZNJS010000047.1:0-33258 GCA_045578185.1 Clostridia bacterium | reverse complement strand
TATTAAATATTCATATTTTAATTTTATTGGTAAACACTTAAAAAATTAGTATTTATTTGCAACTTTTGTAAAATTCTATTCATATATAAAACTGTAATTTATACTTGACAAATTCGCAGCAAAATGCTATATTATGATTTGTCTAATGAATGGATTAATTGTTATGGGGTTGACGTGATGACAGAGCCGATGAAATCGTCTCAACAGGTTATAAAAGAGGCGAATATGAAAGTGGTTTTTAATCTTATTAATAAACACGGCGAAATTTCCCGTGCGGATATAAAGAAAATTACACATCTTAGCGCTACAACTGTTTCTACTTTAGTTGAAGAACTCATTCGCGACGGCTATGTGTGCGAGGGCGGAATAAAAACTACACACACCAGCGGAAGAAAAGCTGTCCTTCTCCACGTGCGTCCTGACGGCGGATATTTTATAGGTCTTGATATTGAAAAAAATATGGTCATTGCAGATACATATGGTCTTGATTTTTCAACCGTCTTTCATACCGTAGTTCCCGTTAAAAGCGAAGAAAAGCTCGCGTCTGCCATCTTGCGTGCGGTAAGAGACGCTGCAGGCGACAGAAACATTCTTGGAATAACAATGGGTCTTCCGGCTGTTATTGACGCTTCAACAAATACCGTTATTGCATCAACTGTCTTAAATCCCGAGGATTCTGTCAATCTCTATCAGACCGTTTTGGAAGCTTTTCCATCAACAAAAATCACCATTAAAAATAACTCCGGCTTAATTGCGTATGCCGAAAAAGAATACGGTGGTCACGGCAAAGTCAGAAATCTTATTTCTATCGATATTGATAAGGGTGTCGGTGCCGGAATAATTTTAGACGGCGTTATATTAAACGGCTCATACGGTATGGCAGGCGAGTTTGGTCATATCAGCGTTGATTATACCGGTAAGCGCTGTAAGTGTGGAAACTATGGTTGCTTAGAACTTATGGCAAGTATCCCTGCTGTTTTAGAAAAGACAAATTCATCGTCAATGGACGAACTTGTTAAAAAGCTTGACAACGGCGACAAAGTACTTCTGGACATAATAGATGACACAGCTAAGGTTCTAGCCTTTGGAATAAATAACATTGTAAATATTATAGACCCTGAATTAATCGTTATAGGCGGACCGATACGCGCGCTTGGCGACTATCTTTTAGCACCTATAAAATCATATATGGAAGAGATAGCTTTGATAGGCGATAAAGTTGTTGAATTTTCTTCACTCACCAAAAATGCCGTAACTTTAGGCGGAGCAAGGGTTTTATTCGATGAAATGTTTGGCCTTTGATTAACATTTTATTAATCTTAATTTTCTATTTAATTATACAATCATCGCTTTTGCCTTCTGTGTAGTACAGGCAGAAGCTATTCCAGCATTTGCTGACGAAACAGACGGGCACGCAATCGACACAACCGCTATCGAGGCGCTTGTCGCAGAGCGCACAAAGGCAAACGTTGTTCTACTATGAAAGGACGTTTAAAATGAAAATCAATAAAAATATAATTATCTTTTTAATTTGCTATATCGCATATACCTCTATTTACATAGCAAGACTTAATCTTTCCATGGCGTCGCCTGCGCTTACCGAAGCAGCGATTCTCTCCACTGCCGAAGTGGGTATGATGGGAAGTATTTTCTCAATCATTTATTCAGTAGGAAGATTTGCAAACGGTTACTTGGGTGACAGATGCCATCCTACCATTATGATTTCCACCGGTCTTATCATTGCAGGTATCAGCAACCTCGCTCTCGGCCTTATGCCGCCGTTTATCTGTATGCTTCTTCTGTGGGGCGCAAACGCATTTGCACAGTCAATGCTCTGGGGTTCGATTTTATGCATAATTTCAAATATATATGACGAAAAAACAGCTCGCAAGATGACATCATTTATGGTTACATCAGTAGCAGGCGGTAATATTTTAGGTATTATTTTAAACACAATTATGATAAACAAGCTGGGAACAGCGTTTGCGTTCATTATCCCCGGCGCACTCTTAATCGTTATCTGCGGAATTTTCATCCCATTCTCTTGCAGAACTCCTCGCGCAAAAAATACATCAAAACATATGTCTATTTTTTCGCTCTTTAAAGAACGCAATATAAGAACGGGACTTATTCCATCATTTCTGCACGGCGTTATGAAGGACAATATAAGCTTATGGATGACTCTGTTTTTCGTAGCAAAATACAGTATTGACCTGAATCTGTCTGCAGGCTTTGTCCTCTTTATTCCGATAATCGGTTTTATCGGCAGAATGCTTTATCCGGCGTGTCTAAGACTCAGCCGTGGTGACGAGCATAAAGTTTCATTATTTGCTTTCATCGCGTGCATTGCGCTCGCGTTGCCCCTGTGCCTGCCGTATATTCCGCCCTTTTTTGCTGCTATATGCCTTGCCGGAATTTATGCAGCAGTATCATTAGTAAATACATCTATGCTCTCTATCTTCCCAATGAGATTTTTAAACACCGGTAATGTTGCATCAGTTAGCGGAATTATGGATTTTGCAACATATTTAGGCGCTGGTGTTGCTTCTTTTGCATACGGTTTTTTGATAAACCACACGGGTAGCTATAACCCTATGTTTATATCTTGGGCATTAGTATCATTTATATCAATATTTGCGGTAAGAAAATTATCTAAAAACTGTACCGCAGTAGAAATGTAGGTAATTATGAAGATAATCGCACATATAAAAACGGATTTTAAAGAAAAATTCGGCATTCCCCGCCAAAGCGGTCTCGTAGCCGAGGCACGCGGAAAAATTGTATTTAAAAAAGAGTACCAAAATGCTGAAGCATTCAGGGGTCTCGAAGAATTTTCGCATATATGGGTGCTATGGCAGTTTTCAGAAAGTATCCGCGAGGATTGGTCTCCTACCGTCAGACCTCCTCTTTTAGGCGGAAACAAGCGTATCGGTGTTTTTGCGACGCGTTCGCCGTTTCGCCCCAATCCGATAGGGCTTTCCTGCGTCAAGCTTGAAAAAATCGAGTACACAAAAACCGATGGTCCTGTGCTTTATGTCAGCGGAGCAGATATTTTAAACGATACTCCTATCTACGATATTAAGCCGTATCTTTCGTATGCAGACAGTTACCCTGGCGCCGTAGGCGGTTTTACAGAGGGTCTTCCCGAAAGGAAGCTCGATGTAACAATCGACAATGAGAATTTTTATAATCTGCCCGAAACTCTGCAGAATGAAATTATAAAGATTTTATCTCACGACCCAAGACCGTCATATAAAAATGATGATAAAGTTTACGGTATGAAATATAATGACTACGAGATTAAATTCAAAGTAGACGATAAAGTTTTAGATGTAACATCAATTGAAAAAATAAAATAAGCCTTGGCAAAATTATTGCCAAGGCTTATTGTTTTAAAAAACATCTGTTTTACGCAAGCTCGAATTTATCGTGGATAGCTTTAACAGCTTTTGCTTCGTAACCTTCGTCAATAAGTACGGAAACTTTGATTTCAGAAGTTGCAATCATATGGATGTTGATCTGTGCATCATATAAAGCCTCAAACATCTTAGCTGCAACGCCCGAGTTTGTAACCATACCTGCGCCAACGATAGAAACCTTTGACACCTTAGTTGTGTAACTTAAGTTCTCGTAGCCGATTACATCCTTGCTGTCTTCGATTGTCTTAAGAGCCTCGTCAATGTTGCTCTGTGCAACGGTGAAGCTGATGTCTTTTTTATTTTCACGTCCGATTGACTGAAGAATTATATCAACGTTAATGCTTTTCTTAGCGAGCAAGGAGAAAATACGAAATGCTTTTCCCGGTGTATCTTCAATTCCGCAGAGCGAAATTCTCGCAACGTCATTATCCTTTGTTACTCCTCTAACTAACATTCCTTCCACTTTTACAGCCTCCTTAACAACTGTTCCCTGTGCACGAGTCAAACTTGAACGAACACAAAGATTTACATTATATTTTTTAGCCATCTCAACTGAGCGATTGTGTAATACATTTGCACCTAAACTTGCAAGCTCAAGCATCTCATCATATGAAATCTCATCAAGTTTTTTAGCATTCGGTACAATTCTCGGGTCGGTTGTGTAAACACCGTCAACATCTGTGTAAATTTCACACAAATCTGCGTGGCAAGCTGCTGCAAGTGCAACTGCAGAGGTATCAGAACCGCCACGGCCGAGTGTTGTAATATCATCATAGCGATTAATTCCCTGGAAACCTGCTACGATTACAATCTTTCTCTTATCAAGCTCTAAAAGAACTCTTTCAACATCCATTTTTCTGATACGGCTGTTAGAATAATTGGAATCAGTTTTCATTCCTGCCTGCCATCCTGTAAGAGAAACAACCGGATAGCCTAATTTTTCAATAGCCATCGCCAAAAGCGAAATCGAAATCTGCTCGCCTGTTGCAAGAAGCATATCCATCTCACGCTTTGAAGCGTTGGGGTTAATTTCTTTAGCCTTTGCAATCAAATCGTCTGTTGTGTCACCCTGTGCGGAAACGACAACGATAACATTGTTGCCCTCTTTGTATGTGCTTGTTATAATATCGGCAACATTAAAAACACGCTCGGCATTTGCAACTGAAGAACCGCCGAACTTCTGCACGATTAAACTCAATTTGACTCCTCCATTCCTTAATCAAGGGATTTTATAGTTAATGTTTTATTTACGGTAATAAACGGATAAATGAAGCCTTGCCATCAAGTTTCTCTAACAGCTCTGTCTCTGTCATTTCACCTGTAACAAAGCCTTTTGACGCATCTTTTACGATAGGCTGTGCGCCATCAAATTTTGCCATTAATGACTCATCGTCTGCGCGAACCATAAAGCGTGTAGGAACGCTCATCGGGTCAATCATGATATCCTCTTCTGTGTCTTTCCATGATAAGAACACACGTCTTTCAATGTGTTTTACAGCATCAATTACGTCAGCAACAACTGCACTTGCTGTGGGGAGCTTACCTGCGCCGCGACCATAAAACATTACGTCGTCAACGAAGTCACCATGTACCATAATGGCATTAAACACATCACTTACATCAGAAAGCTGATGTGAATTAGGAATAACCATCGGGCTTACACGGGCATAAACCTTGCCCTCTTCGTTAAAACGGGCATAACCCACAAGTTTGATAACGCTGTCGATGCCGGATGCCAAAGCAACATCATCTTTTGTGATTTTTGTAATTCCCTCGGTAGTAATATTGTTATAATCTACGAATTTGCCGGAAGCAAGAGAAGCAAGTATTGCAATCTTTCTGCAGGCATCGTGTCCTTCAACGTCAGCTTCAGGATTGCGTTCTGCATATCCTAGTCTCTGTGCCTCATTAAGAGCATCAGCGAAATCTGCTCCCTCTTTAAACATTTTGGTCAGAATATAGTTAGTTGTACCATTTAATATTCCATAAACAGCCTCAACATTATTTGCGGCCATACACTGATTTAAGGGGCGGATAATCGGAATACCACCACCAACGGAAGCCTCAAACAGATAGTTGCACCCCATCTGTTCAGCTATACTGAGAAGCTCTGTTCCATAAGTTGCAACGAGCTCTTTGTTGGAAGTGACAACACTCTTCCCTGCTAAAAGCGCTGCCTTTGAGAACTCGTATGCTGGGTGAAGTCCACCCATAACCTCAACGACAACCTTTATTTCCTCATCGTTTAAAATATCATCGAAATTTTTTGTAAAAAGGTGCTTCTCCTCGTGGTCATCAAAATCTCGGATATCGAGGATATATTTAATATCAATTTCGCGACCTGATTTACGTTTGAGACCGGAAACGTTTTTTCGGATTATTTCATAAACACCGGAGCCAACTGTTCCAAATCCCAATATCGCTGCCTTTACCATTTCTAGACCTCCTGCTAAAGATACCTTATCATATGCATTTCGCATAAATATCCTATTTTAATCGTATCTTATATTATATCCAATATAAGACTTAAGGTCAATAGGTTTATTAAAATTTCTCGGTTTTTTTACATTTTTATGCAAAAAACAAAACCGCACAGGCTTTGTTCTAATAACAAAGCCTGTGCGGCATAAAATTTTTAGTTTATTTTTAGTGTTTCCCAAAGCGTGTTGATGTAACCCAATGTCTCGGCATTCAAATTCCTATATGCATATACGTTATATTTTTCCGAGAAATCTCCAATTTCAGGATAAAGGATTTTCATGGCCTCTTCGCCCATTTCCTCAATATAGCCCTCGTTTTCATATACGAGTTTATTCGGAGATGCATAATAGGTGTACTGGGCATTTGCAATCGCAGGCTCTTCAGAGAGCATATAGTTTATAAATATCTCCGCAAGCTCTTTGTTTTGGCAACATGACGGAATACACATAGCATCTACATAGAAGTTCGTTCTCTCGGGATAATAGAACTTAAGGTCAACATTTTCTGCCTGTGCGTCCTTCATCGTGAAGTAGTCGCCTGCATAATATGCGCCGATTGACGCCTCGCCTGATTCCATCATATTATAGATTTCGTCCATTACCAGACTGTAAACAAGCGGATTCTGGAGCATCAGCTCCTCATATGCCTTGTCCCACTTGGCCTTATCTTCGGTGTTTACATCAAGTCCAAGTTTATACATTGCTGTACCGAATGCATCACGTGGATTGTTGAACTGTACGATTTTATCGGCATATTTTTCATTCCACATAATGTCCCAGCTGCCTGTATCTGCCTCATCTACTACGTTAGCGTCGTAAATTACACCAACAATACCATATGCATAGGGCACGGTGTAAAGATTTTCGGGGTCATAGTAAAGGCCGCGATACGCCTCGTCTATATGCTCATAGTTTGGAATGTTATCAAAATTAAGCGGCAGGAGCATATTCTCCGCTTTCATACGTGCAATCATATAATCGGAAGGAATGACGACATCATAGCTGACCGCACCGCTCGAGAGTTTGCTGTACATATCCTCATTAGAAGCAAACGTGGTATAGTTTACATTTACCTTAGCGCCGTAAGTCTCTTCATACCATTTCTCAAACTCGAGGATTGTATCAAAAGAGCCTTCGCTGCCGTCAGATATATACTCTCCCCAGTTATAAACGTTTAAGGTAAGGGTCTGGGTTTTGCTGCAGCCTGTAAACAATGAAGTTACTAAAAGCATTGCTGCAACGATTTCAATTATTTTTTTAGTCATCACATGGCCTCCCGTTTGTTCTGCTTTACTGCTGTGCCGCAGTTTTAGCATGCTTTTTCATTAATTTTTTCTGTTTTTTAAGTTTTCTTAATTTTCTGCTGTCATCATTATCAACTAAGTTATTCAATAAAAGCAGCGATAAAATAACAAAGAAAATTATAGTTGCCAAGGCATACATTTTCGGCGTAACCGTTTTCTTGGTCATTGCATAAATTCTTATCGGCAGAGTCTGGAAATCATTTCCCGCCGTAAAGTAACTGATAACAAAGTCATCAAGCGACAGAGTAAACGCCATAATTGCGCCTGTTATTACACTGGGCAGAATTTCAGGTAGGGCAACCTTGAAGAACGAACTCATCGGCGCACAACCCAAATCCATAGCCGCCTCGAGCAAATTTTTATCCATCTGCTGAAGTTTCGGAAGTACCTGAAGTATGACATACGGCACACAGAAAGTTATATGTGCTATAAGCATAGTCCAGAAATTGAGGCTTGTTGCCGCGCCAAACATCTGTCCAACAAATACAAATACAAGCATTAAAGAAATACCCGTAATAATATCAGGATTTATCATCGGGATATTGGTTACGGTGTTCATAGCCGCCCTATACCAGCGTGAGCGAAGCTTATTGATTCCCACTGCTGCCGCAGTACCGATTGCAGTTGATATTACCGTTGCGCTAAAAGCCAACACTAACGTATTTTTTACCGATTCGAGCGTGTTTCTGTCATTAAAAAGCTCTTCATACCATTTAAACGAAAAGCCCGAAAATACAGACAGACTCTTTGCTTCGTTAAACGAAAAGACAATTAAAACCAGAATGGGAGCAAAGAGAAATATTAAAATAATCGCCGTGTATATTTTCGAAGATAATTTCACCTTACTCACCTCCGTATATATGCCGTGCTGTAAAATACTTGACCAGTGCCATACACGCAAGCAAAATAACCATCAAAATAAACGCAATCGCAGCTGCAAAATGCAGATTGTTCGCTATATACTGTCCTTCAATCGCATCACCTATCAAATAGAACTTGCCGTTACCAAGTTTCTGTGAGATATAGAATGTACTGATTGAAGGAATAAGCACCATCGTTATACCGGAAATCACGCCCGGCATACTGAGCGGCAACACCACTCTTTTTAAGACGGATAAGCTGTTACAGCCTAAATCACGGGCTGCCTCGTGCAGCTTTATATCCATCTTTGCCATTATTGAATAAATAGGCAGTACCATATACGGAAAATAGTCATACACCATACCGATAATAACTGCTGTTTCTGTACCGATTATATGAATTTGTCCCAGTCCTGCAAAGCCCAAAATTCCGTTTAATATACCCTTATCCTGAAGAATTGTCATCCAGGCATATGTGCGGATAAGAAAGTTCATCCACATCGGAATCATAATTAAAGTTATCAGGGTTTTCTGCGTTTTATCAGATGCGTGCGCAATAATATACGCAAGCGGATACGCAAAGATAAGGCATATCGCAGTTGATATCACCGCAAGCTTTAAAGAGCGCATAAAAATGACGATATATGTGCGCACTTCGCTTACAGTTCCGTCATCGGCTTTTACGCTACTGGTTGCAGTGAAGAATCGAGTGATATTCTCTGTGGTAAATCTGAAATTATCATCCGTAAAAGCATAGTATGCAACAAAAATGAGCGGAACAAGAATGAAAAGCAAAGACCACGCAGAATACGGTGCTAAAGCAAGATTTAAGCGTCCTCCTCTGTGCTTTTGTGCAGTTTTTTTCATGCCTATTCCTCACCTCCGGCGTTTGAGAGCTCATCAAGCTCATTTGAAAATGATGAATAGTCTCCGTACATGCCGGAGTATTTTGACTTTTTCATAATATGGATTGCATCCGGGTCAAGGCTTATGCCTATCTCGGCTGCGGCAGAGACGGAATCTGTCGTCTGTATCATCCATTTAAATCCGTTAATATCTACAATAATTTCGTTGTGCACTCCCATAAAGCAAACAGATGTAACTGTACCGCAGAGCATTCCGTCTTCTTTAGGCACAATATCGACATCTTCAGGACGCACAACAACATCTACCGCCTCACCTTTTGCAAAACCGGTGTCAAGACAGCGGAATGTGTGACCGGAAAAACTTACGGAATAGTCCTCGTTCATAATTCCGTCTAATATATTACTCTCGCCGATAAAATCAGCAACAAAGGCATTTTCAGGTTCGTTGTATATATCTGTCGGCGCACCAATCTGCTGAATTTTTCCCTCACTCATTACAACGATGGTATCTGACATACTGAGTGCTTCTTCCTGGTCGTGTGTAACAAAAATAAAGGTAATTCCTGTGCTTTTCTGAATCTTTTTAAGCTCCTGCTGCATATCCTTTCTGAGTTTTAAATCAAGCGCTCCAAGCGGCTCATCAAGGAGCAGGACCTTCGGCTCGTTTACAAGCGCACGCGCAATTGCAACACGCTGTTGCTGGCCGCCAGAAAGACCGGTAATACTACGTTCGGCAAAGTCAGAAAGCATAACAAGCTCAAGCATTTTTTCTACTTTTTCTTTAATTTCTTTCTTCGGAAGTTTCTTCTGATGAAGACCAAACGCCACGTTATCAAACACGTTAAGATGCGGGAAAAGCGCGTACTTCTGAAAAACCGTATTTACATTACGTTTGTGCGGAGGGGTATCATTTATGCGCTCACCCATGAAAATAACATCGCCCTCATCAGGCTGCGCGAAGCCGCCGATAAGCCTTAAAGTTGTTGTCTTACCGCAGCCTGACGGTCCCAAAAGAGTAATAAATTCATTATCATAAATATCGAGGCTGATGTTGTCAAGTACAGTCTCCCCATCAAAAGCCTTTGATATGTTTTTGAGTTCGATAATCTTCTTCATTTCTTTCTCCTTTACAAGCGAGCATTTAAATCTTTATAAAACAAAAAAGCGGTGTGCTTTTCGCAGCACACCGCTTGTATCCGAAAGATAACGACTCCTGTATTTAAAAGCAAGGCCAAATACCGGTATCGTGTCCCAATGGGTTTAGAGTCTATATAGCAAAGATTACTTTTACTACTCTTATTGACCATTTCACAAGCTATATGCCGCTAGGCATCGGTTTATAGTAACCAACTTATAAAACTGAGCTTCTAACTCAATCAATAAGGCAACAGAAGTTGCCAACCGCACATGCGGTCTTCGGCATTCGACCCGGCTGTCCGTATGGCCTTAGCCGACTTTTAAAATCGGCGGTCTGAACATCTTGCTTTGGAAAACTCTTTTCCAATCGAGATTAAAAAAATTATAACATATGTAAAAATCCTTGTCAATAGCATATCGACAAAATCAGCCATTATAGGCGACAAAAAATAAAAAGTCTGTGGCAAAATAATTAATTTTACCACAGACTTTTTTATAGGTCAAAAAACACTTTAATAAGCATAAACGCAAAGTGCCAATGCATCTCAGATATAGGATGATTAATCGGTTTGCTAAAAATCTCTTTTTCTCTGAGCATTTTGCAGATAGCGAAGCAATCACAAATCTTTACGCCTGCTACTGCGCAAAAACATCATTCTTTTTGCAAAAATTTTATCAATGATGTTCATCGCCATTTTTTATTACTCTGGTTTTTTCTCCAGTTTGAGTGGGAAATCGCCAAGTTTGTTTACTTTAAAGCCGTTAGCTTTGTACTCTTCATAATCAAATGCCTCAAGCTCGTCAATAGCGAGTTTGTGGAATTCGTAAAAGTTGTACCACCACTCGTAACCGCTTCCGAGCTCTGCATTTAAGTATGCATCAACGATGTCACAGCCCATAGCCGGAGCAACATAGAACGCACCCATAGCTAAAACGTTAACGCCGTTACCTGTGATTGCACGAAGTGCAGCAGGAACGCTCTCAACAACACCAGCATGAACGTGCGGGCATTTGCTTGCCGCAATATGTATACCCATACCTGTTCCGCAGAAAAGGAGTGCTCTTTCGAACTCGCCCTCAGAAATCATAGAACCTGCGCGAAGACCTACGCGGTGGAACATGAGGTCTGTATCGTTCGGGTCAGAATCTGCCTTTACGCCTACATCTGTTACTGTCCAGCCTTTGCTCTTTAAGTGCTCTACAACTGCTTCTTTAAGCGGAAAGCCTGCAAAGTCTGCACCAACCAAAATCTGTTTGTCTTTAACCATTTTCATTTTGAATTCCTCCTCTTTTATCTTTTAATTTTTTATTTTAAATGAAAAATTCTCCTTATCCGAATAAATGCAAAGAGCTAATGCATTATTCAATAGTATGGTTAATTATGTCTGCCAAGACCTCTTTTGTAATAACTTTGTTGAGATTTATTTTCTAATTTATATTATAACACCGTTTTTTATAATTGTCTATATTTTATGCACAAAATTTTAAAGGAGTCTGCTATATTTGCAGACTCCTTTTTATGTATTGTTTTTTTATTCTTTTGCCTTTATCAGGCATTTACGCTTTGCAAGCGTTATGACATCATCTTCGTCGATTTCTTCCGGTATGTCAATGGTGAATGTATAGTCTCTTTTATCATCATCTGAGCGCTCTATTGAAATCTCGTGCACATGAATATCTTTTTTCTCAAACTCACCGGTAAGATATTTCTGATAACCCTCTTCAGTGACGTCTTTTACAGTCAGCGTTTTAAGATTTATATTTTTTTCATGTTTTAAATTGATATGCAAAAGAAGCTGTGCAAGCAAAATTATAAACGTTGCCGAAACGCCGAGAACATACATTCCCGCTCCTATTGCCATACCTATTCCGGACGTCGCCCAGATGCCTGCTGCGGTTGTAAGGCCGGTAATTGTGTTTTTATTAATAAAAATCATTCCGGCACCTAAAAAACCTATTCCGCTCGCTATCGTAGAAGCTACTCGCGACGGATCAAGACGAACATCAATATTTCCGTATGCCCCAGACTGTATCACATCAAAGAACGCATATTTTGAAATTACCATAATAAGAGCAGCACCGCACGCAACAACAAAATGCGTTCTCGTGCCCGCCTCTTTTGAGCGGTTTTTTCTCTCCATTCCCACAATCATTCCGCATATTCCAGCTAAAAGTACCCTGAATATATATTCTGCCTGAATCATATTTAACATATAACCCACCCCTTTTTATGATTACTATGCATGATTTTTAAATAAAATTCTGCTATTAGCACCCTTTTGAGCGCTTATAGGTATTTTTTTATTATAACATATTTTCCTACGATTGACAAGATTGTTTTTCCTATAGCTCTCTTTTTACAAATTCCCCTGCCATTGGTCTTTTAACAAAACTGCGCACATCTTCATCAAGGCTTATGGCAAGCCAGCATTTCATATAGATTGACGTAAAGCTGCAGAACGGAAGCACCTCTATTTTAAGCTCATCAAGCAGGTTGGAACTTGCGTATTTTATTCCATCATATGCATTGACCAAAAACACAGGTATATTTCTTTCTGCCGCTTTTGTGCAAAAGGCTTCAAGCTCTCTGCTCTGTGTATTTAATGTAGCCGAATGGTACGGGCGCAATATAATGGCTTTGACATTATCAACCGGATAGCTGAAATTATCCCCCGGTCTGCTTTGGGCCACTAAAATTTCAGGATTGTCACATAGCGTTGCCGCCCCTATGCCCGCATCACTTTCAGAGGATGTAAACGCAGGATTCGTTCTTACTTTACCATCATAAAAAGCATAAGGTTCATTATCTATGCTATACAGGTGCGCCGTAGCTTCTCTGTATTCTGCCAGTCTGTTTCCACAGTGTATTGACACTTTAGTGTCCGCCGCATTTTTATAGCTGACAAAAACGCCTTTATCCCGTCCGCCTTTAATAAATTCTACCGCCGCGCGAAAATTTGCGTTTCCATTCGCCCTGATGTCGCTTAAGGGGTAGTCAGATGATACTAAAACAACCGGGATTCCAGCGTCTGAAAACATATACGAAAGCGCCGATGCAGTGTATAAAAGAGTGTCTGTTCCGTGTGTGATAATTATGCCGTCATAACCATGCCCCAGTTTTTCCCCAAGGCAACCGGCAAGTATATTAAGCTCATGCGCCGAGAGATTTTCGCTCAAAATATTATACGGAGTGCAAACATCAAACTCCGTCTCGGAATCGTTTGTGATATCTCTGTAGTTATTTAAAAGCACAAAGTTAGCCTTTTTGTCATTTAAAATCCAGTCTCCCTTTACCATACTTCCTATTGTGCCGCCGGTAAATATCACCAATATTTTCATACAAACTACTCCTTAAATTTACACATTTTTTATTTGATTTTTCCTTAACTTACTAAAATAATATCATAATTTTGCCCAATCTCAAAGGGATAATTAAAAAAATATTTGTCAATAGTGAAAAAAATTATTTTTTTACTCAATTTAAGCTAAATTTTGCTTTATCTTTGCTTTTATTATCTTGACATTTATAGCTCCTAAGTATAAAATATATGATATGTATATGAAAGGGGCGAATGAAGGCGAATGAATATGAAAATTAAATGGGGTGTAATCGGATGCGGCGGTATTGCTGACCGCAGAACCATTCCCGGAATGATGCTCGCAGACAATGCGGAGCTCATCGCAGTAATGGATGCAAACGGAGAGGTTGCAGAAAAAGTAAGAGAAAAATATAATGCAAAATATGCATTTGATAACTACGAAGAGCTTTTAGCTCTCGAGGAAATTGATGCTGTTTATATCGCATCTCCTGTATTCTGCCATATGGAGCAGGCTACAGCTGCTGCTAAAGCTAAAAAGCATATCCTTCTTGAGAAGCCTATGGCTCTTACAGCAGACGAATCTGCCCAAATCGCAGCAGTTTGTGAAAAAGAGGGTGTTAAGCTCGGCGTTGGTCTTATGATGCGTTTCCACTCTTACCATCAGGAAATGAAAAAAATCGTTGCTGCAGGTAAGCTCGGTGATATCGTTTCTATGCGTGGCCAGCTCACTTGCTGGTATCCTGACATCCCGAACAACTGGAGACAGAACAAAGCTCTCTCCGGCGGTGGTGCACTCATGGATATGGGTATTCATTGTATCGACCTTCTGCAGTACATCACAGGTCTTAAGGCTACTGAGGTTACCGGTTTTGCAGGAACTCAGACTTTCAGCTACAACGCTGATGACTCTGCCGCTATCGTTATGAAGATGGAAAACGGCGCACTCGCTATGGTTGATTCAAACTTCAATATCCCTGACGCTGCTGCAAAATGTAAACTCGAAATCTACGGAACAAAGGGCAGCATTATGGCAGAGGGCACAATCAGCCAGGTTGAAGGCGGTGATGTATCCGTACTTATCTCTGACGATTCTTTAGGCTATGACGCAGCACAGAACCGTGACGAACTCGTTCCGGTTAAACTTGACGTTGAGCTTGGAAATATGTACACTAAACAGGTTGAGTCTTTCGGCAGAGCTATCATAAACGATACCGAGCCGGAAATCACAGCTGCTGATGCTATCTTTGTTCAGACTATCGTTGAGCGTGCTTACGCTGCAAGCGATAACAAAATCACCTCTGAACTCAAATATTTTGGCAAAGGCAACTAATTTGTAAGACATGTTCTCCCCGACGGTTTTTACAGGCTGTCGGGGAGATTTTTTTGTCTTTTTCGTATTAATTTACTACTTTACTTTGCTCCAACAATATGATAGAATATTATTATGTATTTACTTTAAAAAATCCTTTAATGTTTTGGAGGTAATTATGGCTAAGAAAACAAGAAGAGGTTTAACTGGTGCAAATAAATTTTTGCTTGGTATCGGCATTGTATTTTTGCTGATTGCGCTATTCTTTTTATCCTTCTGGATAACCACGCTTTCACTTCGCATAAATCGTGAGCCGTCTGTCATCACACCTGATAATTCAGTTGTTGCAACCAGCACGCCAGACGTTGATTATAAAAAGCTTTCTAAAAAAGAGCTTATTAAGCTTTTAGAGGAAAAGGACGAGCAAATTAAAGAGCTTTCAGAGGAACTCGGACTTGGCGAAACAATTTCTCAGACACCAATTCCGTCCGAGACCCCCGCTCCTACAGAGACTCCTGAGCCTTCTGCGTCGGCATCACCTGCCGCAACCAGTACTCCTAAGCCGACTGCTACACCGAAGCCAACGGCTACACCTACTCCGGTAGCTAAAACGCCGACGCCAACCAAGGCCCCTACCACTCCTACTCCCAAGCCAACTCCGGCTCCCACCCCTACACCGAAGCCGAGTAAAGCTCCTATAGTACCCGTAGCACCGGCAGCAGATTCGGAGTAAACAAGATGGAAAAAATAATAACAAACAGCGAGGCTGAAACATTTGCCTTTGCGAAAAAGTTTGCATCCGGTCTTTCCTTTGGCGATGTCATCTGTCTTTCAGGCGACCTTGGCGTAGGAAAAACCATCTTCACAAAGGGTATTTGCGACTTTTTCGGTGTGGCTGATATTGTAAACAGTCCCACTTTTACCCTAGTAAACGAATATCTGGCAGACAGTGGCGAAACCATCTATCATTTTGATATGTATCGGATTGATGACGAGGATGAGCTTGTCGAAATCGGCTTTGATGACTACATAAACAGCGGTGCTCTCACAATTATTGAGTGGCCAGAAAAAATTCCTTATTCTCTGCCTAAAAAGCGTATAGCTATCAGCATAATGCGCTCGGATGAGGGTAGCGACGACACAAGAATTATAACCGTAGAGGAGCACATATAATATGCTTTTGCTTGGAATAGACACCTCCTCACAGGCTGCAAGTGCAGCCCTGGTGCAGGATGGAGTAATTGTCAGCGAATATATGTTGAACCAGAAAAAGACTCATTCGGCGCATCTTCTGCCAATGATAGAGCAGATGCTTGCCGCAGCCGGATTTGCTTTTTCAGACATAGATTGCTTTGCCAGTGGCGTGGGACCCGGTTCATTTACCGGTGTGCGCATTGGCGTAACCACCGTAAAAGGCTTTGCGCAGGCGCTTGATAAGCCCGTTGTTACGGCGGACAGTCTAGAGACCTTAGCTTATGGGCTAACTGCCTTTGACGGTCTTATAGTGTCTGCAATTTTTGCAAGAGTTGATGAAATTTTTTGTGCAGTATATAATTCTGCAAACGGCGGTTTGAAAACCGTTACTCCGCCATCTGTAATGACAATTTCAGAACTTTTGGGAAAACTTCCTCACACAAAATGTCTGTTTGTCGGTGATGGCGCAGTACTCCACAAAGAACTGATTGAAAAGACTTTGGGTGAAAACGCAGTATTTGCCGGAGAAAGACAAAACATTATTTCCGCAGCAAATATGACACTTTTATGTGCTCAGCGTGCAGCATGCGGAAATACAAAAAAATATGACGAAATTTCACCGCTCTACCTTCGAGTATCGCAGGCGGAGCGAGAATATCAAGAAAAAGAAAAAGGAGAAAAACAATGATTGTAATCGGATGTGACCACGGCGGCTACGAACTTAAACAGACCATTATGGACTATCTTAAATCTGTCGGCAAGGAGGTCTGTGACTGTGGAACATACAGCACCGATTCTGTTGATTATCCCGACATCGCCGAAAAAACATGCAAGGAGTTTTTAAAAGGCGATTATGAGTTTGGTATCTTAATCTGCGGAACAGGTATCGGTATATCGATTGCCGCAAATAAAATCGACGGCATCCGTTGCGCTCTGGTAGGAACTGAGTATGCGGCAGAAATGACTAAACGTCACAACAACTCAAACTTTATCGCTTTTGGCGGCAGGGTAACCGGAAGTGAACTTGCAATCTCAATACTTAAAGCATATTTAAGCGCCGAATTTGAGGGTGGACGCCATGCAGGCAGAGTTGATAAGATTCACGCATTAGAGAAATAGAAAGGTAAGGTAATAATATGAATAATATATTTGAAATTTCCCATCCGCTTGTACAGCATAAAATAACAATGCTGCGTGACAGCCAGACAAACACAAAGGAATTTCGTGAACTCGTTAAAGAAATTTCTACGCTTATGTGGTATGAGGTAACTCGAGATCTCCCATTAAAAAAAATCACAATTGAGACCCCCCTTGCTACTGCACAGTCTAGCATCATAAGCGGAATAAAGCTAGCACTTGTTCCGGTTTTGCGCTCTGGTCTTGCGATGGCTGAGGGAATCGAGAGTATTATGCCATCAATCAAAATCGGTCATATCGGTCTTTACCGTGATACAGACACTTTAGCTCCTAAGGATTATTACTGCAAGCTCCCTGCGGATATAGAAAGTTCCGAGACTGTTGTTTTAGAGCCTATGATTGCAACAGGCGGTTCTATGTGCGCCGCAATCGACCTTTTAAAAGCACGTGGTGCAAAATCTATAAAGGTTATGGGTCTGCTTGCTGCACCCGAAGGTGTCAAACTTATTTCAGAAAAACATCCCGATGTCAAAGTTTATGTCTGCTGCATTGACAAAGGTCTTAATGAACAAGGTTATATTGTTCCGGGCTTTGGCGACGCAGGCGACAGGATGTTCGGTACAAAATAATAAATTCCCCCATGCCGAAGTTTGGCATAAAAATTTAAATTTAGGAGGAATTCCCATGCAAAGACGTGACAAAATTAACTATTATCTTGATATTGCACAAACTGTTGCAGGTCGTGGAACCTGCTTGCGTCGCAATTACGGTGCAATACTCGTAAAGAATGACGAAATCATTTCCACCGGTTACACAGGTGCTCCCCGTGCCAGAAAAAATTGTATTGATTTAGGCTATTGTCAGCGTGAAAAGCTCAACATCCCACGAGGTCAGCGCTATGAGCTTTGTCGCTCTGTACATTCCGAAGCAAACTGCATCATAAGTGCTGCCCGCCGTGATATGATTGGCTCTACAATGTATATGGTCGGCTTGGATGCAAAAAGCGGCGAACTCGTTGAAAATGCCACAAGCTGCGCAATGTGCAAACGAATGATAATAAACGCAGGTATTAAAGAGGTCATCGTCCGTGACACACCGAACGAATATCGTATAATAAATGTTGGTCAGTGGATTGAAAATGATGACTCATTGTCTGATTTCTTCGGTTATTAAAATTAACTACATAATATAAAAAAAGCTGCGACTAAAGTCGCAGCTTTTTTTATTCAGCCAATGTCTCTCCTATTTTAAATACGTCTCCTGCTCCCATTGTAAGGATGATGTCGCCTTCTTTAACATTTTGTCTTAAATACTCTGCAATTGCGTCAAAACCCTTGATATAAATTGCATTATTACTCTCCTCGGCTATCGCTTCAGCCAACTCAATAGAATGAATAAGACCTGTATCCTTTTCTCGGGCAGCATAAATATCACTTAATATTACATGTTCGCAATCAGAAAAACTTTTTGCGAACTCGTCTTTAAGCTTATACGCACGGGTATAGGTATGCGGCTGAAATACGCACCATACCTCACCGTTTTTCGTTGCAGCACGGGCAGCAGATAAGGTTGCACGGATTTCCGTCGGATGATGTGCATAGTCATCTATGATAAGCGCACCATTTACAGTTCCTTTTTTCTCAAAACGGCGGTTTGTTCCTGTAAATGAAGCAAGACCTTTTTTAATGTCTTCGCAGTTTATCCCCAAAAGATGTGCACACGCAGTTACTGCTAAGCTATTACTGACATTATGCATTCCAGGTACCGAAAGTTTAATCTCCGCAAAAAACTCATTGTTATAAACAACATCAAAAGAGCCATAACCCATATCATCAAACCTGATATTTTGTGCACGAAAAGCACTATCAGCGCTTTTTATACCATAGCTTACAACCTCTGCGGCTGCATTTTCGGTTGCAAGGCGCACCTCTTCATCATCAAAGTTTGCAATGATTTTTCCGTCCTCGGGCACCAAATCAACAAAGCTTTTAAAGCAACAAACTATATCATTTATATCTTTAAAGTAATCTAAATGGTCCTCTTCGATATTTAAAATTATGCTGTAACGTGGGAAAAATTTCAAAAAACTTCCGCTGTATTCGCAGGCTTCCATAACCAGATAGTCTTTAGCTCCGTCACGCATATTAGAGCCGATGGCAGGAAGAACTCCACCGACCAAAATTGTCGGGTCAACGTTCGCCTGGAGCAAAACGTGGGACATCATAGAGGTAGTTGTCGTTTTTCCGTGTGTGCCGCTTACTGCAATCGGGTTTTTATAACGCTTCATAAGCGCACCTAAAAGTGTTGCACGCTCAATGGTTGTTACGCCAAGCTCACGCGCACGAACAAGCTCAGGATTGTCGTTTGATATTGCCGCAGTATAAACAACGAGACCTGCTCCCGAAACATTTTCAGCATTATGGCCGATAGCAACACTGATTCCCTTACTCTCTAATTCCTCAGTCATCGAGCTTGCCTTAAAATCCGATCCGCGTACACTGTATCCGTCATTTTTTAAAATAAGGGCAAGTGCACTCATACTGATTCCGCCAATGCCGATAAAAAATATATCTTTTGACTTATCTACGCAGTCAATATTAAATCGGTTCATATTTTTTCCCCCGCATAAAGTTTTTTCCTATTATATTTATTATATTGTATTATGCATTAAAATAAAAGCCTTTTTTGAAAAAATTTCCCGTATATTTCTATTTTTTTCACAAAAGATATAGTTAACCAATACTGTACAACGAAAAGGAGCATGACAAATGGAAATCACAGATATCAGAATCAGAAAAATCAACCCGGACGCAAAAATGAAGGCAATCGTCTCCGTCACCTTTGATAACTGTCTCGTTATACACGATATCAAAGTTATCGAAGGTGCAGAAAAGTTATTTGTAGCAATGCCCAGCAGGAAAACTCCTGAGGGAGAATTTAAGGATATTGCACATCCGATTAACATAGAAATGCGCGATAAATTAGAGCGAGGTATTTTAGAAAAATATCAGACGGCTCTAATAAGCGAAATGGAAGAAGTTCAATAAAAAAGTCGGTGGTTGTCCACCGACTTTTTTATATGGCGTAAACTATTATTCCCAACACCGCCGAAATACAAATAAGCATAATTGGCGACATTTTTTTCTTAAATACCTTTTTGGAAATGACAAGCGCTCCGATAAGTAAAAGCGCTATTATAACCGCACGAATATTAACAGAAAAACCGCCTGTAAAATGTACAAGATTTTCCCAAAGCATATATGCGCCGATGGCTAAAATGATGCCCGTAATGCACGGCTTTAGTCCGTCTAAAACCGCCTGCGTGTATCTGTGCTCGAGTGTCTTACTCAGAACAACCATAACCAACAGAATGATGATAAATGCGGGGAGAACAACTGCAAAAGTTGCAACCATCGAGCCTAAAATTCCCGCCTGACTACTGCCAACATAAGTAGCAAGATTGACCATAATCGGTCCGGGTGTACTTTCGCTGACCGCTATCATATAGCTTAGTGCTTCATCGCTTATCCATCCACCACTTACAACAACCTCTCTTATCAGCGGAATGGCGCTGTATGCACCGCCAAAGGAAAAACAGCCTACATATAAAAAGCCCAAAAACAGTTCGAGTAAAATCATTTTTTAGCGCCCTCCCCTCTGCCTAACTTCTCGTGTGCGAAATACGCTGCAAAGCCTATGGCTCCTGCAGTGATAAGCAACCATATAGTAGAAATTCCCAGAGAGCATATATCTGAAAGTAGCATTATTAAAAATGCCGTCGCCGCAATAATTTTCGGCAGTATCTTTTTGGGAAGCTTTGCAAATAAGCCGAGCGCCACACGCACAATCAGTATTGCAACAGCAACCTTAATGCCTCCAAAGGCATTAGCAATAATTTTTATTTCAAGGAAATTCTCTAAAAATTTAGAGATAATGTAGATGATAATAAACGACGGTAAAACCACGCCCAATGTAGCACAAATTGAGCCCAATATTTTGCCCTTTTTGTAGCCCACAAAGGTTGCGCAGTTAATTGCAATCGGTCCTGGTGTGGACTCGGCAATAACCGTTACGTTTAACATATCGTCGTGAGTTATCCATTTTTTCTTTTCAACACATGCATTCTCAATTATGGATATCATAGCGTATCCGCCACCAAAGGTGAAAAGACCTATTTTAAAAAAGGTCAAAAAAAGCTCAAGTAAAATCATATTGTCTCCTTATAAATTAAGTACATTTTTTAATAATATTCCGCCAAAGACTTTTAAAAATACATTACCTTGACATTCTTGCCCATCTTCTCCAAAAAACCCGAAAGCTCTTCTATAAGTTTTAATTTAAGACTGAAGTTTAGCGGCATATTCGGGTTCTGATGCGCAGCATTTTTGGCACGTCCCACGAAAAAGTTTATATCGGTTGCCTCTTCAAACAGAATTTTAGAAATTAAGGAGGCTCCGTCTTTTTTATCGCGGAATTGAGTATACAAATCCTCACTGCTTGAAAAGCCTTCAGCAATTTCCAGGACCTTTCCTAAAGTTAAGACTCCCTCTGTTACAAGGTCAACGCCATCAATGTGTGCTATCGGTGGCACGGACGGGTCAAAGTAATCAAGCTCCGTTTTAATAGGCTTATCAAGATAGCGACTTACGATGTTTGATGTTGTTCCGCCGCACACAATTTTCTTGCCCTCTTTAGAGAAATAAAGCTGCATTACTTTTTCATCGTCTTCCGGGTTTACCGGTGGTCCGATTATAAGATTTACCGGCTGACGGGACCTTATTTTAACCGCCGCAACTGTCGTGTCGTCGCCAGGTCTGTCCATATAAAGACCCTTGCACGCCTCGGCAACTTTACTTGAAAGTGTCTGAGGCGACATATCATAACGATAGCTTGCCTCTGCAAATTCGGTTACCTCGGGAAGCTGCCACCCATAGTTTAATGTGCGCTCTATTCCTGCGTGAATTACGCCGTCACTCATAAGAACAAATACATCGCCCAGTTCACAGCTTATACGTGACTCAAAAATCTTTTTACCGCAGATTGTCTTCTGTTCCATATTATATTCTGTGCTTTTGCCGTTTCTTAGAAAAATTACATTCGGGTTATCAAACTGCACAAGATACGCATGTTTCTCCTTATGTATTCTTAATATGGTAAAGGTTGAGTATGCCACCCCGCGTACCTGACAAACCGGAAGTGTGCCGGCAATTGTGGCAACACATTCTTCTACAGGAAGACCATTTGCCATCATCGTTGCAATAATCTTTGACGTAAGCGTGGATAAAATATTTGCCTTAACTCCGCTTCCGAGACCGTCTGCCAGAACCATTATGAAGTCATCCCCCATACTGATGGTCTCAACCCTGTCCCCACAGAGTTGCTCACCAAACTTATTAAGACTTATGTATCCGCTTTCAACAAACATATCATTCATCGACACTACCCTCCACAGAGATAGCCTCTTTAAGTTTTGTCAGTGCTATTTTCGTCTCCGCAGTTGTCTCGCCCAACAAAGATGCTATTTCCTGAACAACCCTCATCTGCTTTTCTATAACCTTGTCGGCAGTATTAACTGTCTGGCGTCTGATTTCATTAACTCTGCGGTTTTCCACCTGTTCATCGGTTATGTCTTTCATAATGCAGATTATGATTTTGTGCTCTTTGTCATACAGAATCGACTCTTTTACATACTTATCGTACTCAGCAAGATATCTGCGCTGCTCGAGGCGCACCTGACTACTTGCAAGTATCGCCGCATATGGTTTGGTATCAATAACCTCTTTAGCCGGCATTCCTTTGACGTTAAGTGACGCCTGCAGATTAAAGAGTCTCTTTGCCGAACGGTTCATTTGCTGAATATTAAGTTCATCATCTAAAACCATTATTGCATTCGGCGTCATCATAATTATTTTATCAGAGAAAGATTCCGCTTTTTCCATCATAAACGGCAGGCACATACTCGGCTCTGCCTTTCCTAAGAATACCGCCGTTGCCTTTTCTCTGCAGGTCGCATAACCACAGTAGCCGCAGTTTAGCTCGTGCTCAGGTTTGGTTTTGCCTATGCTTTCTAATATCTTATTAATTTCTTCCGCGCTCGGTTTTAAATGCTCTACAGTAAGTGGCGCAAATTTCTGCTCAATATCAATATTTGTCTTAATATCAAAATCTTCTCTTTCTGCCTTACCCCTTGGCTTTGCGAAGTCTCTTAATTTAACCGTACAATCAAGCATCTCCTCACGGTAGCGGCGAACCATAGGACCATTAATGCAACTGCCGCGGCAGATGCTCATCTCAACAAAGCAATCTGTCGTTTTGCCGCTAATTATGCTTTTAAGCGCGGCAATACAGTCCTTAACGCCGTCAACTGCAATATATCTATACTCGCCCTCTTCGGTATCCATTGACTTTATGATACCGCCTGTTTCGGGGAAGAACCGAGAAATTCTAACATCATTTCTTGCACTCTCACTCGGGGTAAGTTCTACCTTTTCGTCAGCAAACCACTCACGCAACTCTTCATATGTAAGCACGCAGTCCACAAGACCCGGATTTTTATCTGCCTCATCCTTTTTGGATATGCACGGACCAATAAATACAACATATGACTCGGGGTCTTCTTCTTTAATCAGCTTTGCGTGCGCAAGCATCGGAGAAAGCACCGGAGCAAGATATTTTATTGCTTCAGGATAGTATTTTTCAACCAAAAGCACTGTTGAATAACAACAAGTAGAGATTAAAACTCTCTGCTCTTTTGACTTTATAAGGCGCTCGTATTCCTTTTTTACGATATATGCGCCCTCTGCCGTTTCACGAGCGCAGGCAAAACCAAGTTCACCTAGCCAGATTTCCATCTCGCCTAAACTCCGTGCATCAAAATCAACTATGAAAGACGGCGCAACACTTGCAACAACACGTTTTCCTGTGCGGATTGCTTCTTTTACCTTATCAACATCACGGCGCACATCCTTTGCATTTTGCGGGCAAGCCACAACGCAGCGACCGCAAAGAATACACTCTTCGGGCAGAATATTTGCCTGATGGTCTGAAAATTGAATGGATTTTACAGGACACTCTCTTATGCATTTATGACAGCTTTTGCAGTTAGCTTTTTTAAGGCTTAAAATACTATTCATTTACACCCACTCCTTTCAGGCTTATCACTTTTAGTATGCGCTCATTAAAAATTTCATTAACATTATCGGGACTGACGCCGAGCACCAGCTCGCCATCTATTTTTACAGTTACGCCGTTTAGGCACTTACCAAGACAAAAAGCCGCAGCAAGCTCAACCTTATCTTCCAGATTGTGCTCACTGATTAAGTTTTTAAGCGTATTTATAATTTCATATGAACCTTTTAAGTGGCACGAACTGCCTATACAAACATTTACAAGCATAATTCTTCCTCCCGAAAATATCATATTGATTTATTATAAAATTAACGCGCAATGTAGATGCAAGTAATTATTTTACCAGGAGTAAAAATGCTTGCTTGCAAGGGCATTTTTGCTACGCCGTCAATTGATGCCGTGCTCCAAAGAGCACAAAAGAGAACAGCTCTTAAGAATTTTATGAAATAAGTTCTTTATGCATCAATTATACAACATATTCACGTCTTTTTCAACTACACATTACGGTCTTTAATCCACAATTTTTCATCTTAAAATGTTTGTAATAGCAAAAAAAATATGGTATACTTAATATGTATTCTTTATTAAACGGAGACTGATTTACTTGATAAAATTTCAATCTTTTTTAAGCGGTTCTTCAGGAAATTGCACATATGTTACAAACGATGAAACGCATATTTTGGTTGACTGCGGTGCATCGGGAAAATATATAACTGCGTGTCTTGGTCGTTTAGGACTATCGGCTGATAAAATTGACGCTATTTTGGTTACTCACGAGCACCGTGACCACGTCTCAGGAGTGGGAATTATGGCTCGCAAATACAATATCCCTATTTTCGCAACGCGCGGCACTTTTGAGGGCATGAAAAACATAACAGGAGATTTCGGGAATCATCTTGCGCAATATATAGTTTTAGGTGAAAAAATTACGATAGGTACGCTTAACATACTCCCATTTCCCATCCCCCACGACGCAAATGAGCCGGTTGGTTACCGCATTTTTGAAGAGGGCTCAAGCCTCTGTATAGCAACCGACATTGGCCATATAAGCGACGAGCTGGCAGATGAGCTTTCAGGATGCGATTCAATCATTATAGAAGCTAACCACGACCCCGAAATGCTGAGAACAGGCAGATACCCTTACCATCTAAAACGCAGAATAGCAGGCGAGCGTGGTCACTTGGCAAACGATACATCAGCAAGACTTTGCCTTATGCTTGCCGAGAAAGGTACTAAATCATTCTGGCTTGGGCATCTTTCAAGGGAAAACAACACACCATCTCTTGCGCTTGAAACGGTAAAATCCGTCTTAAATAACGAGGGAATAAATGTCGGCGCAGATATTGGTCTTGGCGTTTTGCCACAGTACTGGCTTAAGGAGGAAATATGAACATACATATAATTTGCGTTGGAAAGCTTAAAGAAAAATATTTTAAGGATGCATGCGAAGAATATAAAAAACGCCTTTCTCGCTTTGCAAAAATTAAAATTACCGAGCTTTCCGACGAGCCTATACCGGAGAAAGCCTCCGCCGCAGAGGAAGAAGTGGTTATAAAAAAAGAGGGTGAAAAAATTCTTTCACTTCTGTCGCCAAACGACACCGTCATTGCCTTATGCGTTGAGGGCAAGCAAATGAGTTCGCCAAATCTTGCGCAATATATAAGTGACTGTGCTCTGCGCGGAAAAAGTAATCTTGTTTTTATAATAGGCGGTTCTTTGGGACTTTGGGAAAAAGTTAAAGAAAGATGTGCGCTAAGGCTTTCATTTTCTGAAATGACTTTTCCGCACCAGCTTATGCGGGTTGTGCTCTTAGAGCAAGTTTACCGCGCCTTTAAAATCAACGCCAACGAAAGCTATCATAAATAAAAAAAGATGCGACTTTAGTCGCATCTTTTTTTATATCTAATCTTAGCTTACATCTGTCATATCAAGATAGCGGTGACCGAACTCGGCAATAAAATCTTTTCTTGCCTGCAAATTATCACCTAGGAGCATATCAAACATTTTAAATGTTTCCTCTGCATCTTCTGCGGTAACCTTGATAAGTCTGCGTGTTTCAGGGTTCATTGTTGTCTGCCACATCATCTCAGGCTCATTCTCACCAAGACCTTTCGAGCGCTGAATGGTGTATTTTTTGCCCTCTAATTTCTCTAAAATCTCCTGCTTTTCCTTCTCGTTATAAGCAAAGAATGTATCCTTGCCGCAGTTGATTTCAAAGAGTGGAGACTCCGCTATAAACATCTTACCCTCTTCGATAAGTGTCGGCATTAGCACATAAACCATAGTTAAAATAAGCGTTCTTATCTGGAATCCGTCAACATCGGCATCTGTACAGATTATAATCTTATTCCAACGCAGATTGTTAATATCAAACGTGCTCAAATCCTTACTGTTTTTATGCTTAACCTCAACGCCGCAACCCAGCACCTTTATCAAATCGACAATTATATCATTTTTAAATATCTTGTCGTAATCTGCCTTAAGGCAGTTTAAAATCTTACCGCGCACAGGGATGATTGCCTGAAACTCTGAATCTCTGCCCGTCTTACACGAACCGAGCGCCGAGTCACCCTCTACTATATAAATCTCACGGCGGTCAACATCTTTCGTTCTGCAATCAACAAATTTGTTGATGCGGTTTGTTATATCAACCTTGCCCGACAAGGTGTTTTTAACGTTTATACGGGTTTTTTCTGCTTTTTCACGGCTTCTTTTATTGATTAAAACCTGCTCTGCAATCTTGTCGGCATCCTGCTTATTCTCAATAAAGTAGATCTCAAGCTGCTGACGAAGCACTTCTGTCATCGCTTCTTGAATAAACTTGTTCGTAATAGATTTCTTCGTCTGGTTCTCATAGCTTGTAAGCGTCGAAAATGAGTTTGTTACCAAAATCAAGCTGTCAGAAACATCAACAAAGCTAATCTTACTTTCATTTTTATTATATTTTCCATTATTTTTAAGATACTGGTCAATCTCATAGACAAACGCATTTTTTACCGCTCTGTCAGGTGAGCCGCCATGCTCTAAGAAGCTTGAATTGTGATAATACTCGAGCATATTAATCTCATTGTTAAAGCAGAACGACACCTGCATTTTAACTTTATATTCAGGCTTATCCTCGCGGTCACGGCCTTTTCTCTCAGCCTCGAAGTAACGGATTGGTGTTATCTCTTTTTCTGCCGAGATTTCTTTTATATAATCCGTAATGCCGTTTTCGTAGAGATACTCTGTCATATCCCAGCCGTCAGATGTCTGATTATATAAAATAAATTTAAGACCCGCATTTACCACCGCCTGCTTTTTAAGAACATCCTGATAATACTCAAGCGGTATGTTTATGTCGGTAAAAACCTCCATATCAGGGCGCCAACGGATTGTCGTTCCTGTCTGTTTTGAGCGTGTGTCCTCTTCTATCAACTCGCCGACAGGCTCGCCTTTTTCAAAATGCATTTTATATTTTTTGTTATCACGCACAACCTCGACATCCATATATGACGAGGAATACTGCGTCGCACAGGTTCCAAGACCATTAAGACCAAGGCTGTATTCATAGTTTTCGCCGCTGTTATTTTGATATTTTCCGCCTGCATACATTTCGCAGAAAACCAGCTCCCAGTTAAAGCGTTGCTCTTTTTCGTTAAAACCCATAGGGATACCACGGCCGTGGTCTTTTACCTCAATGGACTTGTCCATAAAGCGTGTAATTTCTATCTCTTTTCCATAGCCTTCACGCGCTTCATCTATTGAATTTGACAGAATCTCAAAGAACGAATGCTCACAGCCCTCTAAGCCATCAGAGCCAAATATAACTCCCGGGCGCAGACGAACTCTGTCTGCGCCTTTTAAGGAGGATATACTTTCGTTACCGTATTCTTTCTTCTTCATCCGTTAATTATTCCTCGCTTTCCGTCTGCGATTCATTTGCCTCTAGGTTTTCATCACCGGTAGCCTCAATCTCTTCATCGGGCTCTTCCTGCTCTTCTGTGATGGCAAGACTCATAACTATAACATCGTCATCAAGGCGCATAAGTCTTACTCCCTTTGTAAGACGACCAATTCTGCTGATTTCGCTTGTTTTCATTCTGATAACCATACCATCAGAAGTGATAAGCATTACATCATCGGTCTCTAGAACAACCTTAATACCGGCGATATTACCGGTTGAACCCGATAAGCGGTATGTGTTGACGCCCTTACCGCCTCTTGTCTGGGTCTTATACTCATCAAGCGATGTTTTCTTGCCGTAACCTTTTTCGGTTACAACTAAAAGATCCCCGCCCTCTGTTGCCATACTCATACCAACAACATAATCATCGCCAGAAAGCTTAATGCCACGCACGCCGTGAGATACTCTTCCCATCGGTCGAACATCCTCTTCATTAAAGCGGATGCACATACCGTGGTAGGTGCTTAAAATAATATCGTTTGTTCCGTCTGTTAAGGAAACATTTATAAGCTCATCATCATCGTCAAGCACAATCGCAGCCAGTCCGCCTTTTCTTGCGGTGTCATAAGCCATAAAGTCAGTCTTTTTAACAACACCTTTTTTAGTGCCGAAGAACAGGTATTTTCCCTCCTCGAACTCCTTAACCGGAATCGCTGCCGTTACCTTTTCATCCTCATCAAGCTGCAAAAGGTTTACTATGGCTGTGCCTTTTGCGTGTCTGCCAACCTCAGGAATCTGGTATGCCTTTAAGCGATACATCTTGCCCTTTGAGGTAAAGAACAGAACGTGGTTATGTGTGCTTGTAATAAACAGTCTTTCAACAAAGTCTTCCTCGCGGGTTGTTATGCCCGTAATACCCTTACCTCCACGGCGCTGTGACTTATATGTGTCAACAGGCAGCCGCTTGATATAACCGAAATGAGTAAGCGTGATAACCACATCTTCTTCTTCAATTAAGTCTTCAATATCAATCTCGTCTACGGAGTCTAAAAGCTCTGTTTTTCTCTCATCGCCGTATTTGTCACGGATTTCAATGAGCTCATCTTTAATCTGTTCCATAAGTTTACTCTTATCAGAAAGCAGGATATTATACTCTTTAATTTTTTCTGCAAGCTCATTATACTCAGTTTCAATCTTCTCGCCGTTCAATCTCTGCAGCTGTGCCAGGCGCATATCAAGTACGCTCTGTGCCTGAACATCTGACATATCAAAGCGAGCCATGAGTTTTTCTTTTGCATCGTCATAAGAATTTCTGATTATATTTATAATCTCATCAATGTTTGCGAGCGCAATCAAAAGACCATCTAAGATATGCATTCTTGCCTGAGCTTTTTCAAGGTCAAACTTAATGCGGCGTGTTACAATCTCCTCCTGGAAATTGATGAAGTGGTCAAGCACTTCCATAAGTCCCATAGTCTTCGGTTTGCCGTCACAAATAGCAAGCAGGTTAACCGAGAAACTGTCCTGAAGTCTTGTATATTTATAAAGCTGATTTAATACAACGTGTGGATTTGCATCACGCTTTAATGAGATATCAACACGGATTCCAACACGGTCAGAAGAATGGTCGTCAATATCTGAAAGACCCTCAATTCTCTTATCCTTAACGAGCTCTGCAATAGACTCAACGAGCACCTTTTTATTAACCTGATACGGAAGCTCGGTAATGATAATAGATGAAGTTCCGTCGCTGTGCTCTTCAATCTCAGTCTTCGCTCTAATAACAATCTTGCCTCTACCCGTCTCATATGCGCTGCGGATTCCGCGCTTACCCATGATGAACGCTCTCGTCGGGAAGTCAGGACCTTTAATATATTCCATCATCTCGTCAAGTGTAATCTCGGGATTGTCAATTTTAGCGATAACACCGTCTAAAACCTCTGTTAAGTTATGCGGCGGAATGTTAGTCGCCATACCAACGGCAATACCCGAACTTCCGTTTACCAAAAGAGTCGGAATTCTTGTCGGAAGTACTGTCGGCTCAACTCTCTTTTCATCAAAGTTGGGCAGAAAATCAACGGTATTTTTATCAATATTTTCAAGCATTGCATTCGCAAGCTTGCTCATTCTTGCCTCTGTATAACGGTATGCAGCCGGGGGATCGCCGTCGACTGAACCAAAGTTTCCGTGACCGTCAATTAACATATAGCGCATTGAAAAGTCCTGCGCCAAGCGCACCATAGCATCATAAACAGATGCATCACCGTGCGGATGGTATCTACCGATAACATTACCTACTGTTGTAGCCGATTTAAAGAACGGCTTGTCATAGGTTAAGTGCTCCTCATACATTGAATATAAGATACGTCTGTGAACCGGCTTTAAACCGTCGCGGACATCAGGCAAAGCACGGCTTACGATAACGCTCATCGCATAATCAATGAATGCCTCTCGCATTCTTTGTTCTATATCAACATTTACTATTTTTTGAGTTTCTAAGTATTCTTCAAAATGTGAATCCTCATACTTTTTATTCTTAGCCATTTAAATCACCATCCTCTATCAGCCTATACGTCAAGGTTTGTTACATACTGAGCATTTTCTTCAATGAATACCCTTCTCGGCTC
Organism: Clostridia bacterium; assembly: GCA_045578185.1. Taxonomy (GTDB): domain Bacteria; phylum Bacillota; class Clostridia; order UBA1381; family UBA9506; genus RGIG1666. Next base: position 2,591 of record JAZNJS010000047.1, on the reverse strand, counting down.
GACCTCATCCCCCATCAAAATGGTAAAGATTTCGTCTGCCTTTTCAGCATCCTCTAAAGTAACCTTTAAAAGAATTCTGTTTTTCGGGTCCATAGTGGTCTCCCAAAGCTCCTCAGGGTTCATCTCACCAAGACCTTTGTAGCGACTGATGTCAACCTTGGCATTCGGGTCTCCGCCCTTTAACTGTTCGCTTATCATATCACGCTCGTCATCGCTAAACGCAACCTGTGTTTTCTTTCCTCTCGACAGCTTATATAGCGGGGGTTTTGCAAGATAAATATGTCCTGTCTCGATAAGCGGTCTCATAAAGCGGAAGAAGAACGTTAGAAGAAGCGTCTGGATATGCGCTCCGTCAACGTCGGCATCGGCCATAATTACAATCTTATCATAACGCAGTTTTTCTAAATTAAACTCGTCTGCAATACCAGTTCCGAGCGCCTGAATTACAGGTGTTAATTTATCGTTTCCGTAAACCTTGTCAGCTCTCGCCTTTTCAACGTTTAGCATTTTACCCCAAAGCGGCAAAATAGCCTGATATTTACTGTCACGGCCATTTTTCGCCGAACCGCCCGCAGAATCTCCCTCGACAATATATATTTCAGTTTTTGTCGGGTCTTTTACGATACAGTCCGTAAGTTTGCCCGGAAGCGCACTTGAGCCAAGCGGCGATTTTCTGTTAGCTTCTCTTGCTTTTCTTGCCGCTATTCTCGCGCGGGATGCCATAAGCGCTTTTTCAAGGATAGCTCTTGCAACAACCGGATTTTCCTCCATGTAGTCTGCGAGCTTTTCCTTAATCATCTGCTCAACAAATGTACGCATAACAGAGTTTCCGAGTTTTGTCTTTGTCTGGCCCTCAAACTGTGGCTCTTCAAGTTTAACGGAAATAACGGCGATAAGACCCTCTCTTATGTCTTCGCCCTCTAGCTCCTCGTTGTCCTTAATGAGTTTAAATTTCTTTCCATAGTCGACAAAAACCTTTTTGAGCGCAGCTTTAAAGCCGGTAACGTGCATACCGCCTTCAGTTGTGGCAATATTATTTGCAAAGGACTCGGTCTTTTCGTCATAGCCTGTGTACCACTGAAGAGCCACCTCGGCAAGACTTCCGTCCTTTTCGCCTCTTACATAAATTACTTCGTCGTTTACGACCTCTAAAGAATCTTTTCTTGCCTTTTTCTCGCCGAAAAGGTAAGACACGAAGTTTTTGATACCGCCCTCATAATAAAGAACTTCCTCTTTTTTATCCTCACGATTATCTTTGAATATGATTTTCAGGCCGGCATTTAAGAACGCCTGCTCTCTTAATCTCTTTAACAGCACATTATAGTCATAAACGGTTTCTTCAAAGATGTCACCATCCGCCCAGAACGTGATTTCCGTTCCCGTTCTGTCGGTATCACCAATTGTGTGAACTTCACCATCCGGCACGCCACGCTTATAGCTCTGGTGCCAGATTTTCTCTCCGTCGTGTACGCAAACCTCAAGATGAGTGGAAAGTGCATTAACAACTGACGCGCCAACGCCGTGAAGACCGCCGGACACCTTGTATCCACCGCCGCCAAACTTACCGCCTGCGTGAAGCACAGTAAATACGACATCTATCGTAGAAATACCCATTTTCGGGTGGATGCCGTGCGGAATACCACGGCCGTTATCCTTTACGGTAACAGAATCATCCTCGTTTAATGTAACCTCAATCTGCGTACAATAGCCGGCTAACGCCTCGTCTATTGCATTGTCAACGATTTCATAAACCAAATGATGCAGACCCTGCGTTGACGTCGAGCCTATGTACATGCCCGGACGCTTGCGCACAGCCTCTAACCCTTCCAAGACTTGAATTTGCGTTTCGTCATACGTTGTTTTTACAATTTCATCCATGCTATTGCCTCCTGATTTTTAGCACAAAATTATTCCATTTGCCGAAATTCGTTCAAAATTGCCCTTATAATTTATTATAGCACATTTTTGTTAAAATTGCAATATTTTTTCGTTTTTTAATTACAACATTATTTTTGAGCGCAAAGCTAAAAATCGATGATTTTTTTCATATTTTTACAACAAAAAATACGTCCCGTCTAAGAACGCAATAAAATATTAATTTTTGCTTGCAAAATTTATGCTTAAGTGGTATAATAACGAAGTGTTAAATTGGCTTTTGGTATTTTGATTTCGTGTAAATATCACATTGAAAAGTATTGAAATCCCCAACCGTTAAACACCTATATACATAGCGATATCGAAGCCGTCATAACGAGCGCGACTCGAAATCCCCTCGGTTACACTGTAGCTGTACCCATACAAATGGCTTAACCACGCGGGTTTAAGCGAGGTTCAAACCTTGTTTTTACACCCTTATCTAGCGGTTTTTCTAGCCATTTCTAACATTTTTCTAACAAAATTTTATAATTTGCTCAGTTTTTTCTCCGTCAAATCGGAGTTCAAAAATACCTGGAGATGTACCCAAGTGGTTGAAGGGTGTGCACTCGAAATTCAGTAGGTCGGCCCAAACCGGCGCCAGAGTTCAAATCTCTGCATCTCCGCCAAAAAATATAACCTCAACTTTTATAAAAAATGTTGAGGTTATCTTTTTT
>JAZNJS010000046.1:0-7924 GCA_045578185.1 Clostridia bacterium | reverse complement strand
ATATATTTAACAAGAAAATTTGCAATTATCTTTAAAAAGCACTTGACATTTTATAAAATATACGTTAAAATAATACAGGTGTTTAGGCTTATGCCTTTACACTCGTGCAAAAGGAGCGTGATTTTCGTGAGCAAAGATATGACTGTTGCAATGTTGTATGATTTTTACGGTGATATGCTGACAGAAAAGCAAGCAGAAGCGATTGAGCTTTATTATAATGAAGACTTGTCTTTGGCGGAAATTGCCGAACCACTAGGAATCAGCAGACAGGGCGTGCGTGACAATATTAAACGCGGAGAAAAGCAACTTTTCGAGCTTGAGGAAAAGCTTGGCCTTGTTAAAAGATTTATGAAAATAGGTGAGAAGCTCGATGATGTTTCCACGCTACTTGGTACTATGCGCCAGTATGAGAGCATGTATGTTCATTCGCATAAACTTTCTGTTGCGATGAAAGAGCTATCTGAGCGTATAAGTAAAATCCGCGAGGAGCTTTAAATTTGTTTTTTTAGTCTATGAAGGAGGAGCAGGCTGTGGCGTTTGAAAATTTATCAGAAAAACTAACGCAGGCGTTTAAAAAGCTTCGCGGCAAGGGCGTAGTTACAGATAAAGATATTAAAGAGTCAATGCGCGAGATAAAGCTGGCTCTTTTGGAAGCGGATGTTAACTTCAAGGTTGTAAAAGATTTTATTGCAAAAGTATCCGAGCGCGCGCAGGGCGCAGATGTTTTAGAGAGTTTGACTCCCGGTCAGCAGATTGTAAAGATTGTAAACGATGAGCTGACAGAGCTGATGGGCGGAGAAAATGCAAGAATTGAATTTGGTAAAGCCTCTCCGACTGTCGTTATGATGGCAGGTCTTCAGGGTGCAGGTAAAACTACTTTTTCCGCAAAACTTGCGGGATATATGAGAAAAAAGCATAATAAGCGTCCTCTTTTAGTCGCTTGTGATATTTATCGTCCCGCTGCTATAAAGCAGCTTGAGGTGGTAGGAAAACAGCTTGATATTCCTGTTTTCTCAATGGGAACAGAGCCGGGCGCAGTAGCGATTGCAAAAGCAGCAGTCGAGCACGCAAAGGCACATGGTAATGACTTTGTAATTATAGATACTGCGGGTCGACTTCACATTGACGATGAACTTATGCAGGAGCTTAGCGACATAAAAGATGCTGTAGAGCCTACAGAAATTTTGCTTGTCATAGATGCGATGACCGGTCAGGATGCTGTTAATGTTGCTGAAAGTTTTAACAGTCAGCTTGAGATTACCGGCGTTGTTATGACCAAACTTGACGGAGATACCCGAGGCGGCGCAGCTCTCTCTGTAAAAGCAGTAACAGGCAAGCCTATAAAGTTTGCCAGCACAGGCGAGAAGCTTTCTGACATCGAGGAATTTCATCCTGAGAGAATGGCTTCAAGAATATTGGGAAGCGGCGACGTACTTTCGTTAATAGAAAGAGCAGAGCAGGCAATTGACGAAAAGGAAGCCGCTAAGCTTGAAGAAAAGTTAAGAAAGAATGAGTTTGATTTAAACGATTTTCTGGCGCAGATGCAGCAGATGAAAAAAATGGGACCTCTTTCGCAACTCGTGAAGATGATTCCCGGCGTAAATGCCAAAGCACTTGAAAATGCTGATTTAGATGATAGAAAAGTATTAAGAATTGAGGCAATTATCACGTCAATGACTGACGCGGAGCGCTCTGACCCATCAATTATTAACGCAAGCCGTAAAAGAAGAATTGCGGCAGGAAGTGGTAATGATGTAAATGCTGTAAATAATCTGTTAAAGCAGTTTGAGCAGATGCAGCAGATGATGAAAAAAATCTCGGGCGGTGGCTTTGGTAGACACGGCAAAAAAGCCACGAAAAAGAAGAAAAAACATAAGTAGGTAAATAGCCACAAGGCTTATTTATATTAATGAAAGAACATAGCGCAAAGCGCTTTGATGATATGGAGGTGAAATAAATGGCAGTTAAAATGAGACTTAGAAGAATGGGTGCTAAGAAAGCTCCTTTTTACAGAGTAGTAGTTGCTGATTCCAGATACCCGAGAGACGGTAGATTCATCGAGGAAATCGGAACTTACAATCCGCTCACACAGCCGTCCGAGATTAAAATTGACGCTGATAAAGCTAAGAAATGGTTGGGCAACGGCGCACAGCCGACTGATACTGTAAAAGGTCTTTTGAAAAAGAGCGGTATTATCGACTAATAACAGCGTGTGGAGGTACATGCAGTGAAAGAATTATTGGAAGTTATCGCAAAATCTCTTGTTGACGAACCGAGCGCAGTCAGCGTAAGCGAAAAAGAGGGCGAACATGCCGTTATTTTAGAGCTGCGTGTAGCTGATGGCGACATGGGTAAGGTTATCGGAAAGCAGGGAAGGATTGCAAAATCTATTCGTACCGTTATGAAAGCGGCTGCAAATCACGAGAACAAAAAAGTCGTTGTTGAAATCGTTCAATAAGATAAATAAATGGGCATATGTGCTTGGTTGCGCATATGCCCATTTGTTTTTTTAGCGTATCAATCTCCAAAGCAAATACCAATACTCTTAGCCATCCGTACCAATTCACAGCCAGGGTCAACACCTTTATTTTTGCCGATTACATCTTCTAAAGATTCATATTTCATCTCATCACCTTTTAAGGTTACCATGTTTCCAAACTTTCCGCTCATTATAAGTTCAACCGCAGCATAACCGTAACGCGTTGAAAGGATTCTGTCGTGTGATGTTGGCGTTCCGCCACGCTGAATATGTCCTAAAATAGTTGCACGTGATTCAAGTCCTACAAGACTTTCAAGCTCATCTGCAACCTTTGTGCCTATGCCACCAAGACGTATCGGGTCGGGACTATCAGCAATCATTTTGCTTACATATATGTCGCCGCCCACGCTTTTTGCACCTTCAGCAACGACAACGACGCTGAATTTGCGCCCTGCTTTCTTACGATCGATTAAAGATTTGGCAACTTTATTTATATCATAGGGAATTTCCGGAATTAAAATTGCATCGGCACCGCCTGATATGCCCGCGGCAAGAGCTATCCAGCCAGCGTATCGTCCCATTACCTCTAGCACCATCACCCTATTATGCGAAGCTGCTGTTGTATGCAGGCGGTCTAAGGCCTCGCTTGCAACGCCAACTGCGGTATCAAAGCCGAAGGTGTAGTCCGTGCACGCTAGGTCATTGTCGATTGTTTTTGGCACACCGACGACACGTACACCTTTTCTTGCAAAATCTCTTGCGCTTGTGAGTGTGCCGTCTCCGCCGATAATTACCATGGCGTCAATTCCGTTTTTCTCGATATTTTCAATTCCAACATCCGACACATCGCGATATACAGTCTCACCGTTTTCTGTAAACGGATACTTAAAAAGGTTGTCCTTGTTAGAACTGTTTAAAATTGTACCTCCTATTGGCAAAATTCCTGATACTGTATCTAAATTAAGTTCAATTGCCTCATTATGATATAGACCGTTATAGCCGTGCATAAATCCTACGACGCTTAGACCGTATTTCAAAATTGCGGTACGCACAACCGCACGGATAACGGGGTTTAGTCCGGGGCAGTCTCCACCACCCGTCATTACACCTATTTTTTTGATTTTATCCGACATAATAATCCTCCAAAAATTAAAATGTTTTACAATATGATGTAAATATGTTATAATATAAAATGCGTATATATTGTTTATAATATTATTTTTAACAACTTAGGTGAAAAATATGAGAACTAAGGTAATAAAAATTTCATCAGAGTCAGATTTTTATTTATTAAAAGAGCCGGCGAAATGCTTAAAAGAGGGCGGTCTGGTTGTTTTTCCGACAGAAACGGTGTACGGGCTTGGTGCAAATGCGCTAAAAGAAGAAAGCGTAAGAAAAATTTTTGAGGCAAAGGGAAGACCTTCTGATAATCCGCTGATTGTGCACGTCGCATCTAAAAATCAGGCAGAAGATGTAACAAAATCCATTCCGGACGGAGCGCGCAAGGTTATGGACGCACTATGGCCTGGTCCGATTACGCTTGTTATGCCGCGAGCAGAGAATGTTCCTGACTGTGTTACAGCAGGACTTGATACGGTGGCGGTGCGCTATCCGGAGCACCCCGTTGCCAAAGAACTACTTCGCCTTGCTAAAGTTCCGGTTGCTGCGCCCAGTGCTAATACATCTGGGAGACCCAGCCCAACCAAAGCTGAGCACGTTTTAGAGGATTTAGATGGCAAGGTTGACTATATAATTGACGGCGGATACTGTAATGTTGGCCTTGAGTCAACAGTACTTGATACTACAACTACGCCTGCACAGATACTTCGTCCCGGTGGCATAGGATTGGAGGAGCTTGAAGAAATACTTGGCAAGGTAATATACGACCCTGGTCTTACGCAAGAGGGAGTTGCACCGAAAAGTCCTGGAATGAAATATAAGCATTATGCCCCGAAGGCAGAAATGACTATTGTTGAGGGAAAAGAGATTTATAAAACCATAAATGAACTTTTAGGAAAATCACGTATAGATGGTAAAAAGACGGGTGTTCTCACCTGCGGCGAAAAAGACTACAAAGCAGATTTTGTCCGTAACCTTGGAGGTGATGCGGCTTCTTATGCGGCAAATTTGTTTGATGCTTTAAGAGAGTTTGACCTATTTGGAGCAGAAGTTATATTTGCAGAGCTTCCGTTTGGCGAAAAGGGTATTGAGCCCGCAATTCGAAACCGCATATACAAGGCGGCGGGAGGTAATATTATAAAATGTTAGTCCGCAAAATGGCGAAAGATGATATAGAGAGAGTTTTAGAAATTGAAAATGCCTGCTTTTCTGACCCCTGGACATATGGAATGTTTTTAAGTGAGTTGTCGCAGGATATAACAGAGTATAGGGTAGCCGTTGTTGACGGAAGAATCGTTGGATATATGGGAATGTATCAAACTCTTGATGAGGGTAACATAACCAATGTGGCAGTGCTGACGGAATACAGAAGACAGGGCATTGCAAATGCACTTATTGCAGAATATGTAAAACTTGCGCAAGAACGCAAACTTGCACTTTTGACGCTTGAGGTAAGAAAATCAAATCTGGGTGCTATCAAGCTATATGAGCAAAACGGATTTGTAAGTGTGGGCGTAAGGCCTAAATATTATAACAATACAGAAGATGCTATTTTGATGACAAGATACTTTTAAAGAGGTGAGTAGTGAGATGGAAAAGCTGATTTTGGGGATTGAATCCTCTTGTGATGAAACGGCGGCGTCTGTTGTTTTAAACGGCAGAACGGTGCTTTCTAATGTCATTTCATCTCAGATAGATATACATAAGAAATATGGCGGTGTTGTGCCGGAGATTGCGTCTCGCAACCATATTTTAAATATTTCTCAGGTTATCGGCGGAGCACTTTCGGAGGCGGGAAAGACCTTTGATGATTTGGATGCTATTGCAGTGACCTATGGTCCCGGTCTTATCGGTGCGCTTTTAGTAGGTGTTTCTGCGGCAAAGGCCATCAGCGTCGCGCGCGGATTGCCACTTGTTGCAGTTAACCATATTCACGGACATATTGCCGCAAACTATATACAGCATCCCGAGCTTGAGCCGCCATTTGTTTGCCTTGTGGCATCTGGCGGACACAGTCATATTGTCTATGTAAAGGACTATATGGAGTTTGAGATTTTAGGAAGAACAAGGGACGATGCGGCAGGCGAAGCGTTTGATAAAATTGCAAGGGTACTTGGCCTCGGTTATCCGGGTGGTCCAAAAGTTGAAAAACTTGCGCAAGAGGGCAAGAGCGGGGCAGTGAAATTTCCACAGGTAGAATTTCCGGATAATTGCTTTGATTTTAGTTTTTCGGGAGTTAAGACTGCGGTGATAAATCATCTGCATAAGCTCGAGCAACGAGGAGAAAGCTATAATGCGGCAGATATTGCAGCGAGCTTTCAGTATGCGGTTGTAAATGTTTTAACTGAGCATACCATTGGTGCGGCAAAGGCAAAGGGCACAAACAAGGTGGTTTTAGCCGGTGGAGTAAGCGCTAACGGAGCGCTTAGAAGTTCTTTTGAGAGTGCAGCAGATAAAAACGGACTAAAACTTTATTATCCAAGTCCAATTTTGTGCACAGACAACGCAGCGATGATAGCGTGTGCCGGTTATTATAAATTTTTAAGCGGTGAGCTTGCGGATAGTTCATTAAATGCAGTTGCAAATTTAAAGTTGTAATTTAAGGACGGGAGGAAACCGTTTGATGAAGAAATACAAAAGAGCGCCAAAGGCAGTGAGAGCAGCTGGACTTTTGCTAATTATTGGGATTGTCATAGTCGGAACAGTACTTATGAGCGACTATACCGGAACGGCGGGAAACAGTGCTGCTAATCAAAGAACAGTAGTGGTAGCGCAAGGCGCATCTACAAATGATATTGCGCAAGAACTTAAAAATAAAAATATAATTAAGTTTACCACATTTTTCAGGATGATGTCAAAACTTTCGGGTAATGACGGAAACTATAAGCAGGGCACATATAATATCAAAGAAAATGCGGGTTATAACAGAGTTTTTAAAACTCTTACAAATGCGGCAAACGCACACATTGAAACAATAAAGGTTACTATTCCCGAGGGATTTGAACTCTGGCAGATTGCCGAGCGCTTAAAAGAAAAGGGCCTGATTGAAACAGATGCTTTTTATCGCGAGGTAGAAAACGGAGTTTTCAGTTATGAATTTATCAGAAAAATTCCTAAGCGCGAAAACAGGCTTGAGGGATATCTTTTCCCTGACACATATCAGTTTACCAAAGATATGACAGAGCACGATATAATTGACGTGATGCTTAAAAGATTTGATGAAGTCATTTATACACAGGAAAACATTGCAAAAGCTAAAAAGCTTGGTATGACCATGGATGAGGTTATAACTCTTTCGTCTGTTATTGAGCGTGAGGCTGTTGGTGATGTTGACAGAAATAAGGTGTCAAGTGTTTTTCATAACCGTTTAAAAAGCAGTGAATTTCCTTATCTGCAGTCGTGTGCGACAGTGCAGTATATTTTAAAAGAAAGAAAGAGTGTGCTTACTGAGGCAGATACTAAAATAGATTCACCGTATAATACTTATAAATACAGCGGATTACCAATTGGTCCTATTGCATCTCCTGGTGCGGATGCAGTTGTTGCGGCGCTTGAACCCGATAATACAGATTACCTATTCTTTGTTTTAGGAAGAGATGGTAAACATTACTTTTCAAAAACGTATGCAGAACATTTGGCACACGCAAATTAAATATAGACTAAAGGTCGGTGCAATTTGCACCGACCTTTAGTTTTATCAAAAAAAGGAATCCGCATTTTGCGGATTCCTAAGTTTTTGTTATTAGTCTCTTGCCATTCTCTTGTAGTTTTCGTATCTTTCGAGAAGGTCTTTTTCAGCCTTGTCAAAGAGCTGCTCTGCAACGGCAGGGAATGCTCTCTGAAGGAGGAGATAACGGTTCTCTCCCTGCATAAAGTCGCGAACGTTGCCTGTCGGCTCTTTAGAATCCAGAATAAACGGATTCTTGCCCTCGGCTTTAAGCTCAGGATTGTATCTCCAGAGGTGCCAGTAACCAGCCTCAACCGCTTTCTTCTCTTCAGCGATTGTGTTAGCCATACCGGACTTAATACCATGGTTGATACACGGTGCGTAAGCGATAACGAGTGACGGACCCGGATATGCTTCAGCTTCTTTGATTGCCTTGATAGCTTGAGCCATATTAGCACCAAGAGCAATCTGAGCAACATATACATAGCCATAGGTTGTAGCAATCATACCAAGGTCTTTCTTCTTGGTTCTCTTTCCGGCAGCAGCAAATTTAGCAACTGCAGCAGTCGGAGTAGATTTAGAAGACTGACCACCGGTGTTGGAGTAAACTTCGGTATCAACAACAAAGATGTTGATGTCTTCACCGGATGCGATTACAT
>JAZNJS010000045.1:0-7482 GCA_045578185.1 Clostridia bacterium | reverse complement strand
CATATGCAAGGTTGATGCTAAAGGAAATGTTATCCAGGCAAACGGAAGCTTTAAGCCTTCTTCAGAAATCAAAATGCACATGAGAGTATATAGAGAAAGACCTGATGTTAAAGCAGTTGTTCACGCTCATCCTATCTATGCAACAAGCTTTGCGATTGCAGGAATTCCGCTTACTCAGCCCATTATGCCTGAGGCTGTTATTGCTCTTGGATGCGTTCCGATTGCTGAGTACGGCACACCGTCAACAGAGGAGATTCCGGATGCAATTTCTAAGTATCTCCAGTACTATGATGCAGTACTCTTAGAGAACCACGGTGCACTTGCATATTCTGATTCTCTGCTTGCTGCATATCACAAAATGGAATCATTAGAGTTCTATGCACAGCTTCTGTTCTTATCCAGACAGCTTGGCGGTCCGAAAGAGCTTTCTAACTCACAGGTTGAGAGACTTTACGAAATCCGCAGACAGTTTGGTCTTAAAGGTAAGCACCCGGCTGATGTATGCCCGAACGTTAAAGCAGGTCTTCCGAGCTGCCATTCTTGCGGTGGTTCTTGTACATGCGGCGGCGGTTCAACATCAGGCAACAGCGATTTGATTGCTGAAATTACCCGTAAGGTAATGGACCAGCTTAATAAATAATTTTTTGCTGAGGTGGTATCAGTGAACGATAAAGAAATCGCATCTTTGGTAAAAGCAGCGATTTCAGACCTTTACAACAAGCAAAATCCTACATCTGCTAAAAAAGTTGCTGATAATATGACACTTGATTTAGCAAAGGCGCTTATTGCAAAGGTTGAAGAAAAGGCGGCGGAAATGGGAGTAAACGCAGTTGTTGCAGTTTCTAACACAGCAGCTCGTCCTGTCGCCGTTGAATGCATGGATGACTCTTACATAGCAAGCTACGATGTAGCGCTTAACAAAGCATTTACCGTTGTTGCGATTAAGATGGCAACTACTGAGCTTAAACAGCTTTGCCAGCCTGGTGGTTCGCTCTATGGATTAGAGCTTACAAACGGCGGAAAGATTGTTATATTCGGCGGTGGCGTACCACTTAAATATAATGGTAAAATAATTGGCGGCCTTGGCGTTTCCGGCGGTTCGGAAGAGCAGGATACATATCTTGCCGAATACGGTGCGTCGGTGCTTGAGGAGGTAATCTCGTGTCTATAATATATCGACCGGGATACACAGTTAACGCCGATATAATGAGCTCTGATTGTGCTTTAGCAGCATCCCAGTTTATATCAGACGGTATAAATCCGGTAATTATCTGGCCAGAGGAGAAAGCTGATGAGCTGATATTTGAGCTTATTGAAAGGAACGGATATTTGTTGTCAACTCGCAAAATGATAGAGCTTACGCAAAACAATGCAGAAAGTGCAGAAAGCATCTTGAAAAAATGCGGAGAAGACAGGAATTTCCTTGTTGCTGATGTTGCAAAAGGAAGTCCGTTCATAGCAAGTGAGAGTCGCCTGCCTTGCGTTAGTGTAATCAGAATTAAAAATGAAGATGATGCTGCGCAAGTTCAAAAATGGCTGCTTGACAGAAAACAAATTAAAAGTATAGATAATGTTGAAATTTTTGAGGATAGGAGAAGGAAAATGGACATTAATTCTGCAAACATTGAAAAAATTGTAAAAGAAGTCCTTCAGGGAATGTCTGCTGCCGCTGTTGCACCAAGTGCGTCAGCTCAAGTCGGTGCTATTCCCAAGACAAGCCGTGTTGCAATGCTCACAGCTCTTGAGCATTACGACATCAAAGAATTTCCGATTCCGGAAATTGGCGATGATGACATCTTAGTTAAGGTTGAAGGTTGCGGCGTGTGCGGTACAGACGCTCACGAATTCAAGCGTGACCCGTTCGGTCTTATTCCGGTAGTTCTCGGTCACGAGGGCACAGGTGAAGTTGTCAAAATCGGTAAGAACGTTAAAAAAGACAGCGCAGGCAAACCACTTGGCGTTGGCGACAAAGTTGTTACATGTATGATTTTTAAGGATGACCCGAACGTAACAATGTTCGACCTTAACAAACAGAATGTAGGCGATGGCGCTGATGTTTATGGTCTTATTCCGGACGATGACATTCATTTAAACGGATGGTTTGCTGATTACATAGTTATTCGCAAAGGTTCAACAGTATTTAACGTAAGCGATTTGGACCTTGATATGAGAATTTTGATTGAGCCTTGCGCAGTTTTAATCCATGCGGTTGAGCGTGCAAAGACAACAGGAATTCTTAGATTTAACAGCCGCGTAGCAGTACAGGGTTGCGGACCTATCGGTCTTATCTGTATTGCAATCTTGCGTACAATGGGTATTGAAAACATTGTTGCAATTGACGGCGAAGAGAAACGCCTTGGCTTTGCTAAGGAGATGGGTGCTACACAGACTGTTAACTTCAAAGACCACAACGGCATTGAAGCGCTCACAGCAGCTGTTGAAAAAGCATTCGGCGGATATCCGGCAGACTTCGCATTCCAGTGCACAGGTTCACCGGTTGCTCACGCTAACATCTACAAGTTCATCAGAAAAGGCGGCGGTCTTTGTGAGCTTGGCTTCTTCATCAACGGTGGAGACGCAACAATCAACCCGCACTTTGATATCTGCTCTAAAGAAATCACAACAGTTGGTTCATGGGTATATACACTCCGTGACTACGCTACAACATTTGATTTCTTAAAGAGAGCAAAGGGAATCGGACTTCCTCTTGAGAAGCTGATTACACACAGATATCCGTTGTCTCAGATTAACGAGGCACACATCACCAATCTGAAGATGGAAGGTCTTAAGATTGCGATTATTAACGAGTAAGTAATAATAAAAAATAAATTTTTCTAAATTATATGAGGAGGAATTCAAAAATGGCACAGGAAGCATTAGGTATGGTAGAAACAAGAGGTTTAGTAGCTGCTATTGAAGCTGCTGACGCAATGGTAAAAGCTGCAGAAGTTGTTCTTATCGGAACAGAAAAAATCGGTTCTGGTTTGGTAAGCGTTATGGTTCGCGGTGATGTTGGTGCTGTTAAAGCTGCAACAGAGGTTGGCGGCAGTGCTGCTCAGAAACTCGGCGAACTTGTTGCTGTACATGTAATCCCGAGACCGCATTCAGACGTTGAGAAAATCCTGCCGACACTTTAATTCTTTACGAATTATATTTAGGCGGTGATAAGTATGGCTGAAACTAAGAAAAACAGCACGGCAAAGTCAACTTCATCAAAAACTAGCCGTGCGAAAAAACCGCAGGCTGCAACAAAGCCTGCAACTCCGGCAGTGCCGGAAGAAATAAAAACAACAAAAAGTATTGTTAAGGAGGAAAAGGTAATGGCACAGGAAGCATTAGGTATGGTAGAAACAAGAGGTTTAGTAGCTGCAATTGAGGCTGCTGATGCAATGCTTAAAGCTGCTAACGTTGTTCTCGTTGGAACAGAAAAAATCGGTTCTGGCTTGGTAAGCGTTATGGTTCGCGGTGATGTAGGTGCGGTTAAATCCGCTGTAGAGGCTGGTTCCTCTTGCGCATCACGTTTGGGAGAATTGATTGCTACTCATGTAATCCCGAGACCGCATGATGACGTTGAGAAAATTCTTCCGTCTTTAAAATAAGCTTGCAGTCAAATTAAACAGTTATTACCGGGCGCCTTTTAGGCGCCCGGGAAAAAACTGCTCTTATGTAAAAGTTGTCAATTAAGCGAAAAAGTAGGTGAATTTAAATGGTTGTAGGAAAAATTGTGGGCAGCGTAGTTGCGACGCGTAAAAATGAAAATTTGGTAGGCAGTAAATTTTTAATCGTAGAACCTCTTGAAACAATGAGCGATAAAAATCGTCTTGTAGCAATTGATAATGTTGGTGCAGGCATTGGCGAAATCGTTCTTGTGGCACAGGGCAGCGCGGCCCGTATTGGATGCAATTTAGCAGATTCTCCTATTGATGCCGCAATTGTTGGTATTATCGATGATGCAATTGGACTGGAGTAGTGATTTTTATGGAATTAAACGAACTTACTTCTATATTGAAGAAAAGTGGTGTTGCAGGCGCAGGCGGTGCGGGTTTCCCCACATACGCAAAGCTTGATAAAAAAGCAGATACCATCATTTTGAACTGCGCAGAATGTGAACCGCTTCTTAAACTTCACCGTCAGGTGCTTGAGAAATATGCATATGAAATCATCAGCACATTAGAGATGATTGCAGATGTAGTTGAAGCAAAAGATGTAATTATTGGAATAAAACCATCGTATAAAAAAGCTGTTTTAGCAGTTGAGGCAGTTTTGCCTTCGTTTAAGAAAACAAGAATTGGTTTCCTGCCGGAGATTTATCCTGCAGGTGACGAAGTAGTTTTAATTTATGAGACGACAAAAAGGGTAGTACCACCGGGAAATATTCCAATAACGGTTGGTGTTACTGTTTTCAACGTTGAGACAATTCTTAACGTATATAATGCAATACATAAAAACGAGCCGGTTATTTATAAATACATTACCGTAACCGGTGAAGTTAAAAATCCTGTTACACTTAAAGTGCCTCTTGGCGTTACAATGCAGGAGGTTGTTGATATGGCAGGCGGAGTAACAATTGCTGACCCTGTTTATATTAACGGTGGTCCGATGACTGGTCGAATTACTAATCCGTTTGACCCGGTAACCAAAACTACAAATGCAATTTTGGTTATGCCAAAAGACCATTATATTGTAACAAAGAGAATGACAAAAGTTACTGTTGACATGAACAGAGCGATGAGTGTTTGCTGTCAGTGTCAGCTTTGTACAGACTTGTGTTCAAGAAATCTTTTAGGACACCCGATTCAGCCACATATGTTTATGCGTGCTGCATCAAGTGGAGTTGTAAATGATGTTAAACCGCTTTTAGACACAATGTTCTGTTCGCAGTGTGGTTTGTGCGAAATGTATGCTTGTTTCCAGGATTTATCTCCGAGAACATTAATCGGTGCATACAAGGCTGGATTAAGAAGTAAAGGCGTCCCGATTCCTAAGGATGCGGAATTTGAACCTGTTTCAAAAGACCGTGCATATCGCGCAGTGCCTAAGGCTCGCTTAACAGAGAGACTTGGACTTTCAAAATACAATTTCCCTGCGCCGCTTATTGAAACAGATATTCCAGCAAAGCAGGTAAAAATTCTCTTGAGTCAGCATATCGGCGCACCGGCTGAAGCTGTTGTAAAAGTAAAAGACAAGGTTAAGGCAGGTCAGGTTATCGGTGTTGGAGCTGATGACAAGCTTAGCGTTTCGGTACACGCATCTATCTCCGGAACGGTTATCGATGTAAACGATAAGTATATAACGATAAAAGCTTAATTACATGCAGATTTAGGAAAGGGAGTTTCATAGATGAGTAAAGCAATCGGAATGGTTGAGTATATGTCAGTTCCTTCGGGAATTCTGGCTGCTGATACATTAATCAAAACAGCTGAAGTAGATGTTTTGCAGGCACAGACTGTTTGCCCGGGTAAATACATTGTATTAATCAGTGGCGAATTAAGTGCTGTCAAGGCAGCTATTGAGGCATCTAAGGTTCAGTGCGGCGCAAAACTCGTGGACAGCTTTGTTCTCGGTAATCCGCACGAATCAATCTTCCCGGCTATCTATGGCGTAACAACCGTAGAAGAGCCGAAAGCACTTGGAATTTTAGAGACTTTTTCAGCAGCGTCAATCATTGTTGCAGCTGATAACGCTGCAAAAACTGCACAGGTTGAGTTAATTGAGCTCAGAATCGCTCGTGGCATGAGTGGCAAGGGTTATCTCCTTCTCACAGGTGATGTTGCAGCGGTAACTGCGGCTATTGAAAAAGCGAAAGAGTCTGTCGGCGAAAACGGCGCATATTTAGATAGCGCAGTTATCCCGAATCCTGATAAAAAGTTGTGGAAGAATATTTTCTAAGCAGAAGTGGTGATTTTTAGTGCTTAAATTTAAGATAAAAACAGAAGTCCGCTTCAGCGACAATGCGATTGATACTTTAATGGAATTCAAAGATATCAATGCGGCTATTATCACAGACCCGTTTATGGTATCCTCGGGAACTGCGGAAAAGATTGCAAAAAAGCTTGCATACTGTAAAAGCGTTTCAATATTTAGTGATGTTAAACCCGACCCGACAATAGAATTGGTCACAGAAGGTGTTACGTTCTTAAAAGAGTGTGGTGCTGATGTAGTAATCGGTCTCGGTGGCGGCTCATCCATCGATGCAGCTAAGCTTATGGTACTTTTGATGGAGCAGGTAGCAGGCAAAAGTGATATTAAGCTGATTGCAATCCCGACTACTAGCGGTACAGGTTCTGAGGTAACGCAGTTTGCTGTTGTTACAGATAATGCCGCAGGAACAAAATATCCGCTGGTTGATGAAAAACTGATTCCTGATATGGCTATTTTGGACCCGCAGTTAGTTGTAAGCGCACCGCCGTCAGTTACGGCTGATACCGGTATGGATGTTATAACACATGCACTTGAAGCTTATATTTCAACAAAGTGGAATGACGCTGCAGATGCACTCGCTGAAAAGGCACTTACAATTGCGTTTGAATATTTGCCGATAGCATACAAAGACGGCTCAAATATTGAAGCGAGAGAAAAAATGCATAGTGCTTCCTGTCTTGCGGGAATGTCATTCAACGAGG
Source organism: Clostridia bacterium (assembly GCA_045578185.1). Lineage (GTDB taxonomy): Bacteria > Bacillota > Clostridia > UBA1381 > UBA9506 > RGIG1666. The sequence continues at coordinate 859 of JAZNJS010000045.1, read as the reverse complement.
TTGGTTTAGGAATAAATCACTCAATCGCACACGCGCTAGGTGCTAAGTTCCATATTCCTCACGGTCGAGCAAATGCAATGCTCTTGCCGCATGTTATGGAATTTAATGCGGACTTGAAGCATAACTTCGGTGCGACTGAATACTCAAGAGCGGCGCGTAGAATTGCGGAAATTGCGAGACGAATTCATTTGCCGTCTGAAAACATCAGAGTTGCCGTAACGAGCTTTATAGAAGAACTTAAATATATGCAGAAAATGATGAAAATCCCGGCAACCTTAGTCGAAGCCAAAGTCAGCCGGGATGAATATGAAGCAGTAAAACAGGACATTATCGAAAGTGCATTAAAAGATACTTGCACTCAGACAAATCCAATTCCGGTTACTGCAAAGGATATTGAGCATATCTTGCGAAAGATTGCCATTTGGTAATTAAAGAAGGAAAGTATCCATATCCTTTTTAGAAGCAGCTTTTGGTGCAGGTGCAGAAGATTTTTTCTCCGCCGGAGCAGCCTTTTTAGTTTCAACTTTAACGGGCGCTGGAGAGGGAAGAGTTCCGTCTAATGCCTGACGAATCAATTCACCGATAAAGCCATTTGTGCTTTTTCCTTCAGCCTTTGCTCTTTCTTCAATAAGAGCTTTAACGCCTTTAGGAACGGTGAGATTAATGCGGTCATAATTGGCTGCAATGTAGTTGTTTTTGTAGTCGGTTAATTTTGACATAATAACAGCTCCTTAAAATTTAGTTAGTTATAGTATAACATAAAAAAATATCTTGTGCAATATAAGAGACAAAAATAATTATATGAGGTGTTTGAAAAATGGAGATTAATGCAGCTCAAATCAGTGCTATTGTGGAAAAT
>JAZNJS010000044.1:0-8309 GCA_045578185.1 Clostridia bacterium | reverse complement strand
TGTAGCCGGTACAGGTAATGGTAATTTCAATGTTGGCAGTAACATCAGCAGAGAAGATGTTGCAGTTTTAATTGACAGAGTTATTACTAAATATAATATTCCGGTTAAAAATGATGCAAAACAGTTTGCGGATAGTGACCTTGTAGCAGGATATGCAAAGGATGCAGTGGCAAGAGTTGCAGCTATCGGAATCTTCACCGGCGATGGTCAGGGAAAATTTAATCCCAAAGCAGGCTTATCAAGAGCAGAGGCTTGTGCTGTTTTATCAAGACTGGCAGATATAGTAGAGGAGGTAAAATAATGTTGAAACGAATATTGGCATTTTGTTTGGTTTTTCTACTATCTGTATCCGCTTTGCCTGCTTTTGCAGCAACCGATAGTGATATGAATTTGCTTCAGGATTTAGGAATTATTGATTTAACAGAAAAGACAGGCTTCTTTCCTAAAGGCTTTACCCGTGCTGATTTCGCAGTAACCATGTGTGCTGCCTTGTTTGATAACAAGAGTCCTTCGTGGTATGTCGAGGCGGGAGTTCGCTATGCTGAGGACATTGACAAGCACGCAAATTACAATGCCATTGTGACGATGCTTAAGCTTGGCTATATGAAAACCAATAGCAGCGGACAATTCAGACCTTCGGCAGATATTACCTACGCTGAAGCCGTGTACGCTTTTGTGAGTGCCTTGGGTTATAAATCCCTGGCACAGGACAAGGGTGGTCATGAAGGTGACTACCTGGCGGTAGCTTCTAAGATTGGCCTTTTAAGGCGCATTACAATTAAAGACACAGAAAAGCTTACCGTACAGGAAATTGGTGCTATGCTTGCTAATGCCATGGGCATTGCGGTTTTAGAAGATAGCATTACGAATGTAAATGGAAATTGCCTGTGGGATAAATTAGGGATTGCAAAATCTCAGGGAAAAATTTTAGCCAACCAAAATCTCGGCTTGGTAATCGATAAGACTAGACGCAATTATATCAACATTGATGGAAAAGAGTACTACACTAAGCTTCTGGTTAAAGATGAAGCGGTAGGCAGCGATGTTGTTTTCTACACTAAACAGGGAGATTATGGTGTAGAAATTATCAGCATTTTTTATCTTACAAATGAAGAAACCGTAACCCTTGAGTCAAGTGAGATTGATACTGTCGAAAATAAAAGCGGCGTAATCGTTATTACTGACAATAAAGATAAGAAAATTGAATTATCAAAAAATGGTTATGCGGTGGTAAATGGCAAAACTGTTACACCTGATATTTCGTTGTTCCGCGCTTTAAAAAGCGGTATGGTCACATTTGTAGATTCAGATGGCGACGGTATTTACGATATTGCTCATATGACGATTCTGAAACAGAGCATCATTGACGCTATCAATTATGATACTGAAGCCTTTTTCACCCGTTTTGACAACAAAACGGTTGCCTTAAAGGATGTTGATTATCAAATTTATTTAGATGATGAAGCAGTTGAATTTGATGCATTAAGACGTAGTATGGTTGTAGGTATTGCTTGTGATTCATGGACATTAACAGCAGGAGAAATTACTTTTGACTACACGCAGGCAAAAAATATAAAATTATATGCGACAATAGCAACGGCTGAGGGCAAGGTAAGCTCTTATACTGGTAACACAGTGAAGCTCGGTTCTATGACGCTCACTTTCAGTGATGCATATAAGAAATTTGTTAATGGCGGAAAATTTTCAGATATTAAATTAGGTGACTATATTGTAGCGTATCAGGATGTATTAGGCGAAATTGTTTACTATGAAGTCAATACACTGAACTCTGAAATGCAGTATGGGTATATGATGGCAGGTGGTGTAGAAAACGGCGCGATTGACAGAAAAAATGTGTTTAAAATTATGGACACAGCGGGACAGGTCAATCTGCTGAGCACAGACACAAGTTTCGTGTTAGATGGCGAAAAGGTAGCTGCCGGCTCTCTTACCTATCCTGTAGGAGACAAAACGGTAGACTTTTCAAAACGTCAGCTTGTCAGATATGCGGCTAAAGATGGTATCTTGAAAAAACTGGATACCGAGGCAATTCGTCCGGGGCTTGAGGATGCACAGTCAACTTTGTGTAAAGAAACCTCCTTTGACCCCTATTCAACAGGTCAGTCAAGAAGTAAAATTTCAAACAACGTTTTTGGTTACAGGTTTGGATTTAAGCCCGGCTTTATTGTCTTTTATGACAGAGAACGCATTGTTGACGAAAGCGGCAATCGTGTGACAGACCCCACAGAGAAGAAATTCTCGGTGTCAAAGCCCTCATCTCTTTCCGGCGAACGCTATATCGCAGGCTACAACGCAGATGAAACCGGCTTGCTTTCCGTGGTCGTTGTTTATGAATATCAGGCAACAAACACTACAGTTCAGCAAAAGAGTAAGTTTGGTTATTACGATTATAATGGCCACATGGTTGCAGAAATTAAGCGTGCTGTCAACGAAGAGGGTGGTCCTGTCTGGGTTCTGACCCTTGCCGGTAACAGCACAATGTCTGATTATGTGATTGACCCTGAAAACCTCACCCTGACTGCAATTGAGCCTGACGAAACCTGGGGTAGCTATTATATGCCCATAACGCCTTATGAATCAGACCAGCTTGAGAGCGTAATTGGCATAGGCGATGTGGTTCGTTTCAGCAAAAACTCTGCAGGTGAGCTGAACTATCTGGAAAGAATCTTTGATTACAGCGTTCAGGGTGCTCCTAACCAGCAGGGCGTAGTACCGGTTATTAAAAATACGGATACTAGCTACAGCGACAACCAGTTCTATGGCTATGTAAAGGTTGAAAGCATAGACGGTAACTACGTTGTTTATACAGAGGGTACAGATACCAAGCGTCTCTTAATGTTCAGAGATCAGTATTCCTCCTTCTCTGTCTATAATGTGAAAACAGGAAAAACAACCATGGTTCCTGCCTCGCAGATTCCCTCTGCAGCAACAGGTTCTGAGGTTCGCATGTTCTCCCGTTTTTATGGCGGTTTAGGACTGGAACATATCTTCTATGTATTTGAATAAAGATGACGGAAAGGAGGAGAAATATATTGAAAAGTATGAAAAAGAAAGTGGCACTGCTTTTGAGCCTTGTGCTTTTAATCAGCTTTATGCCTGTAGCATTTGCCGATGATACCGATATTGAATATCATTTTGCCACCTTCGACGAAGTGAGAACATCAGATTTCAACTTTGCCAGTTCCAGAACGGATTATGATTTAGGTCTTGGCTTATCTAGCAAAAGCGATGGTGTCGTTGCTACATACGTGGCGAATCAGAGTGCCGGCCCGGTGGCCTATGATGCTGATGGCGGTGTGAACGGCACTGGTGCAATTGTGCTTACGGCTTTCGGTAATGACGGTAAACAAACTCTGATTAAAACCAATAGCGTTACAGTACCCAGTGGTGGCGTTATTGAATTTTCTTATGATTTTTGTGCCCTGCTGCCTTCTGACAGCTTTATGGCGAATAAATTTACATCAGGGACAACAACGGAAGGTAAGTTTTATCTTGGGACAACAAACGGAACAGCACTCATCAGTGTTTCTTATGTTGGCGGCGACTGGAAATTCGTAAGTGCTGACGGCACAAGAACGGCGGCTGTTCCCACGCTTTCGCTTAGTACCGATGGTTCGCCTGATGCCAGCGGCAGCTATTTCCCCGCTTCCTGGGTTGTTGTCGGAACTGGTACTGATACGGCTCAGAAAACAAAGTGGCTTCACTTGGTTGTAAGGCAGTATTCAGACGGTAAGCGTGAAGGCACTGTCTATGATCTTGAGACAGGCGAAGCACTGTTTACTGAAACCGTTAGCAGCTACTCCAGCTCTACCAGCTTTAACTTTGACATCAGCCGTATGGAGCGGTGCACCAATGCTGGAGGCGAAGCGGCACATCATTATAGAAAAACTACCATTGCCTATGATAATGTCACTTTAAGGGTGTATAACCCGACAATAACGGCACCTGAGGTTCGCTCAGAGGATGTAGAGGCGGAAGAGGTTGCAAGAAACGCAACATTTACCTTCGGCTTCTCTCAGCCTGTTTCAGGAACGATTATCTTAAAGGAAAAAGTAAGTGGTAATACAGTTACGACCACAACAACACCCCTCGGAGCAGACAAGTTAAAGCTCAGCTGGACAGGACTTCTCGCAAAAGGCACAGAATATGAAATATCCTTTGAAAATGTAACAAACGGCACCCTTGCCTGCGGAACAGAGCCGATTACATTTACAACAGAGGACCTGCATCTGTGGAATGATGTAGAAATTTCTCCTGTGTCAGCAGGCAGCGGTGCAATGAGCGTCTCCTTTACTGTATCTGATGAGCTTGAATATCCTCTCTTTACAGGCAGCATGCTGGTAGCAGCTTATAAAAATGGCTCATTAATCGGGGTTGATATGGTGGTGCTTACAAACGAAGATACCACCCAGGCTATTACCAAAACCGTAAACCTGGGAACGCTTCCTCAAGGTGCAACCCTTGATATTATCCTTTTAGATGTAGATACCGGTGCTGTGCCCCTGGCTATGGGTACAACAGAGGTACAATAATTTTTAATCCTTGCGGGGGAGAGTTTTATAAAAGCTCTCCCTGCAACCGGTTAAAGATTATAATATAAAAAATCTATTATGTAAGGAGTGGAAAATTTATGTCTAAAAAAATTATGGCAATGATACTTGGACTCGTGATGATTCTGAGCCTTTGCCCTGCCACTGTATTCGGTGCACTGCCCGCAACCACAATGGCACTGACAATGGATGCTGAAAATGGACCGAATCCATCTTCCGGTTCTGTTACGGGAACAATTACCCAGTACGGCAAAAATGTGGATGATTTTGAACATTTAACCCCATCTGCTACCACATTTAATGTGTACCCGGATGCAAGTAAAAATCAAACAAGTAATGTTTTTGTTCCTGCCTCAACACAAAATACACAGCATGATTTTGCTGTTATTGAGGCAACCGGCAAAGATGGAAACACAAGCAAAATGTTGAAGATGGATGCAACCTATGATGAAGCGCGTCTGTATGTTTGGAAATTGCCTCTTCCGGCAGGTCAGATCACAAGATTTGCCTTTGATATCTATTTTGAAACCTTTGATAATTCAAGAGCCGATACTAATACATATGATGTTTGCTTTAACGGTTTGATCTCCAATGGTGTTACATACGGTCGTTTAAAATCCTTTATTAAGGAAAAAACATGGTATCGTTATGTGGTTGAAATTGATGCAAATCAAAAGAGCAGAACGGCATTTTTAGATACTGATGGCAACATTGTTTACTGTCAGGCAACAAGAGCTTCCTCTTCCGGTAGCGGCTACACAAACGGTTGGGCTGTAACCGAGGGCGCATCCAATACATGGATTAACACCTACAAAGAGCCGACCGTTGAAATCAGTAGCAATAACAAATCCGTTATGTACATTGACAATGCTGAAATTTCAGCCTATCAGGCAAGTGCTTTTGCACCGAGTCTTGTAAGTTCTTCTTTAGCAAATAATGCTAAAAATGTTTCCACTGCAACCAAAGAGGTTACCGTAACCTTTGACCAGCCTTTAACCGCAGCAAAAGCAACGCTTACACCTGCAGGCGGTTCTGCAGTAGACTGCACAGCAACATTTGTCAGCGGTGTTGGTAAGAAAGAACATACTTATATCATTACCTTGCCTGCTCTTGCGGCTGAAACAGAGTACACCTTAGCACTTAACGGTTTTTCAAACAAGAGCCTGGGTTGTGCTGATACCATCGCCTTTAAAACTGAAGATGCGGGTATAATAGTTGACAGAGAAACCTTTGAAGCCGATACCAATCCGGATGTTACAGGCTCCAGAAATAAATATGCATCAAGATCGGCTGTATTAAAAAAGGATGGCTACTATGGCCTGAAAACCGAATTGGTTACAGGATACGAAGCAGGCACACAGGCATTAAAACTCTCTTACGGTGAGACGCAAGATTATCCGACACATTTAATGACAACCAAATCTTACGGCCTTCCCGTGTATGATGGTGACGGCGTATCGAAAAAAGGAAGCCTTGTTGTAAGCTACAGAATTAAGGTTGAAGCTCGGGGTAGCAATGCTTTAATTCAGTTAGGTGGTCTCTCTGACAATACCGCACCTGCAAAACTGATTCCGAGCGGCAGTGCGCTTCAGATTGGTAATGCTTGGGATGCTGCTATTTCCTATAGAAGCGTTTTAGAAAATCACTGGTATAATGTTGTATGGGTAATGGATGAAGATGGATATAAATTCTCCTTTATCGATGCAGAAGGTGCCGATAAAGGTGCAGTTGTTTATCAGAGAAACAAAGCCTGGGGCGATACAGGTGTAAACTCTGATGTAGGCAATGGCAGCAAGGTAACATTCTATCCTGCTTATATGCATCATTTAGATAACAAAAGCAATAAGATTAATATCAGCACAGCTATTGTTGTTGATGATTTTGCAGTATGGAGCATTTTACCTGATTTAGAATCCCAGAAGCTTGTTTTGACATCATCAGACAGCGGTGCTGTGCTTGATAAAGATGATGAAAACAACAACAGCATTACTATGACCTTCAATCAGCCTGTTATGGCAGATTCTGCAATGTTTGAGCTTTATAAGGATACATCCAAGAATGAGCTTGCATACTCAACCGCTAATGTCCGCTGGACGGATTTCTGCACACAGGAGGTGTCCTTCTCAAATCTTCAGTATATGACAGACTACACTCTTGATTATTCGAGAGTAAAGGCGGCCAGCGGTGCAGGTTTAGGTGCGGATACTGCAGAGGCAACACTTTCCTTCAGCACGGAGGCTGACCCGAATGCAATGTCAATCACAGGTGATATTTCATGCACAGGTCTTAATATAAACGACAAGGTTTCCTTTAATCTTTATTCGAAAGAAGCTTCTCAGGCTACAGTTATTGTAGGCTTTTATGAACGCAGTTATGCAGATACGCTTACAGGCGTAGAACGGATGGAGGTTTCTGCTGTAAACGGAATTACACCGGTACAGCTTACGCTTACAAAGGAACATACTGCAGACTATATTAAGTTTTATGTCTGGAATGGACTTAATACACTTGTACCCCTGTCAAGAGTTTATGAGATTCCTGCATCCGGTACCATTGATGTTTTGATGATTGGTAACAGTCTTACTCAGGATACGGGCTATTATATGCATGATATGGCTGTAGCAGGAGGCCTTGACCTTAATCTTACCGTTAAGGGTTTAGGCGGATCAACACTTACTGACCATGCAGATAATTTGAGAGCTGAGCTTGCCGGAAGAACAGCGGAAAAGGCTCTTGAACAGTGGGAAGCAGGCGAGATTAAGTATCCATTTTACTTTACTTATGTAAATGGTGAACTGCGGAATGGTAGCGCTGAAACCCTACTGCTTACACATGCCTTAAAGGAGAAACAGTATGATATAATTTCCTTGCAACAGTTTGACACTTACCCGGATTCTGATTTTGAAGCTCTTCCTTATCTTGTAGCAGAAATTCGAAAACTTCAGCCCAACGCAGAGATAGTTCTTTATCAAAAATGGGTTCCCAGACTGGGTAGTAGAGAGGAAAGAAACTATGAGTTTATTTCTGCTCTTGAACCAACTGCTAAAAAATGGGCAGAATATGTGGGAAAAAATGTAGAGAATATTTCATTAAATGGCGGACCAATGAAGATGGTTACTGCAGGTAAGGCGTTTTACCTGGCGGATAATCTGTATGACTGGTGTGGTACGCTGCCGACTGCAAAGGATGAAAGTGATACTTCAACAGGGGATGCGGCCATTATATCGGATATGGATCGTTCAGCAGGATTATTGAGAGATGCCGGTCACGCAAGCTACTATGGCTGCTATCTGGCTGATGCAGTTTGGTACGGAACATTGACGGGTAAAAAAGCACCTGTCGGAACAGAGGCAAATCCTGTTGTAAAGGCACCTAACGGAATAACCGCAGCAGAGCATATTGAACGCCTTAATTCACTTTCTGATATTGCATATCAGGTTGTACTCGAACAGAAAAATTAAACAGTGTGTTTGATAAAATTTAGGCAGATAGGGTTATCTGTCTGCCTGAATTTTATTTTCGTAGGAACAGGAGTATAAAAAATCTATTATGTAAGGAGTGGAAAAATTATGTCTAGAAAAATTTTGGCAATGATGCTTGGACTTATGCTGATTCTGAGCCTTTGCCCTGCCACTGTATTCGGTGCACTGCCCGCAACCACAATGGCACTGACAATGGATGCTGAAAATGGACCGAATCCATCTTCCGGTTCTGTTACGGGAACAATTACCCAGTACG
>JAZNJS010000043.1:0-3078 GCA_045578185.1 Clostridia bacterium | reverse complement strand
ATTGCCGCCCACGAAGCCACCTGCTTTTCGGGGTACACGACCTGATCTGCACCATTACGGAGCAGAAACTTTTCCTGAACATCCCGTTCTGCTCTTGAGACCACGAACCTTGCACCAAGTTCTTTAAGAAGTGAGGTTGTTTCCAGAGAACTTTGAAAATCTCCGCTGATTGCAACAAAGCAAATATCGAAATTTCCCACACCCAAGGAAGTTAAAAATTCTTCATTTGTACTGTCCCCAATCTGTGCATTTGTTACATACGGAAGAACCTCATTTACAAGCTCTTCTTTTTTATCTATTGCCATTACTTCGTGGCCAAGCTCATTTAATTTTTTAACTATATGTCTGCCAAAACGTCCAAGACCTATAAGCAATACAGATTTCATATTAAATTCCTCCTTAACCTACGGTAATTCTTTCCTGTGGTTTTTTTGATATATTCTGCTGTTTTTTTGATAGTGCTGCAAATATAAGGGTAAGTCCGCCAACTCTTCCAAAGAACATAAGACCTATTAAAACGATTCTTGATACAGTTCCGAGAGTAGGTGTAATGCCAAGTGTAAGACCTACCGTGCCTATTGCCGATGCTGTTTCAAACAAGCACTCCATAAGAGGAAACTTTTCAACCCCGCTTATAATAAGTCCGCCTGTTAAAAACAGAATAAAATACATTAACAGTATTGCTGATGCAGTTTTAAGTGTTGAATCTTCTATCCGTCTGCCAAAGCACTCAACATCGTCCTTCTTTCTGAATACAGATATCATAGAGAAGATAAGCACTGCAGCAGTTGTTGTTTTCATACCTCCGGCAGTCGAGCCGGGAGAACCGCCAATCAGCATTAAAATAATTGTAATTATCTGACCTTTTCCTGTTAATTGAGTTAAGTCCGCCGTATTAAAGCCTGCTGTCCTCGGTGTTACCGACTGAAACATAGAATTTAATATTCTTTCGTTTAGTGGTAATCCGTTAAACTCTGCAAAGTAAAAATATATTGCAGGTGCGATTATTAAAAACAGTGTTGACGATAATACAACCTTTGTCTGCATACGGTATTTTTTTATATGATGCTTGTTTGTTTTTACATCTTCCCATACAAGGAAACCAATGCCGCCTATGATAATGAGAAGCATTATAACTGCATTTATTAAAGGCTGTGCGGAGTAGGATGTCAGCGATGAGAACGGTGATTTTGCACCCATCAAGTCAAAGCCTGCATTACAAAATGCCGAAACAGAGTGGAATATTCCGAGCCATACACCTTTTAACCCAAACTCTTTGCAAAATACTGTTGAAAGTAAAATTGCACCTATAATCTCAATTAAGAATGTTGTTTTAAGAATAAATCCTGTGAGCCTTACAATTCCGCCGACCTTTGGTGCGGATATTGCATCCTGCAATGTGCTTCTTTGCATAAGACTTATTTTTCTTCCTGCAAGCATCGCCATTGCAACAGACAAGGTTACAATTCCAAGACCTCCAACCTGAATAAGCAAAAGGATTATAAACTGCCCGAACATTGACCAGTGCGTTGCTGTGTCATGTACCACAAGCCCTGTTACACACACCGCAGATGTTGATGTAAAGAGTGCGTCTGAAAAGGGTGTAATATTTCCGCTTGCTGACGATATCGGGAGCATTAAAAGAATTGTGCCTAATATTATTGCTCCTGCAAAACCGAATATTATTATCTGAGAAGAAGACAAATGCTTCCTTATTTTTGCATCCATAATCAAAACCGCCAATCAAGTGTATCTTTTTTCTATTATCATTGTATCATAATATATTTTAAGATGGCATTAACGGTTGAATATCCGCATTAAGATTGCATTAAGACAAAAAAGACTAACATATATTTTAAAATAAGAATATTGCATTTGCATATTACCCTTTTTGATATTGGCTAAAAAATAGCATATGCAAAAGAAAATAATTCTTTCACATATGCTATATAAGCATTAGGTTCTGGTGGCAACACCGTGCAGGTTCAAGTCCGTGAACCCTTTTTAAGGGAGTAAATAAAAAACGGCTTGTGTAAATGCTAATAACTTAAAATTTAATATATGCGGACGTGGCGGAATTGGCAGACGCGCATGGTTCAGGTCCATGTGCTCGCAAGAGCATAGGAGTTCAAGTCTCCTCGCCCGCACCACCTCAAAAGTACAGTTACGAAAGCAGCTGTATTTTTCTTTATGTAAAAATGCTGAAATTAAGCAAAATCTATTGTAAATGTTGGAAAACTATGTTATGATTCTTTATGCTAGACTATACTCACTATAGTGGGTGAAGTATATTTCCTGTTACAAAGTGTACGCTAATAAGGTAAAAGCGTACACTCTGACTAATCATACTTTGTAATGGGAAGTAGTGAGTAAGCGTCTAGCAACCTTATCGTCAGGGCTTGTATGTTTTTCGTGCGCCAGCTCTGTCTGGCGCATTTTTTATAGCTCAAATATTATATGTATTACATAAGAATTGTGAGGATGTTTTATGAAAAAGAAATTGTTTTTGGGGATTATGCTATCGGTTATTTTTGCATGTACATTTTTATCTGTAAATGCATTGGCTTATGATGCGACGATAGATAATGTGTCAGCTGTTACAGGAAGTGAAGATAGTACAACTGCAACTGTAAAGTTTGATATAATAAATAATACAGAATTTGACACGGAATTCAATCCATATATTGCTATCTATACTGAAAGGAATCAACTATTTAGCATTGAAACAGCAAATAAAACCATCTCAGCAGGAACAAACGGAAATATTTTTGCTGAAATTTCTGTACCCAAAGACAAAACCGGAATTTACGGTAAAATTTTTGTGTGGAATACGGAAAATCTCAAGCCACTTAGTGAAGCAAAAACTTTTTCAATTGATATATCCTCCCAATATGAAGATATTGTTATAACCTCAAATATGACACTTGAAAATGATGTTACTTATAATAATGTAATTTTACAGAGCGGAACAGTTAATTTAAATGGTCATACTATGCATGTGTATGGTGATTTAATTCAACCTAGCGGCACAATAAATATTGGCGGCGGAAGTTTGATAATAAATGGTGATTATCTGAT
>JAZNJS010000042.1:0-3394 GCA_045578185.1 Clostridia bacterium | reverse complement strand
GTTTTGCTGCTTAATGTCTTGGTATCAGGATCTCGGAAATCCTTTACATAGTTTTCCACTCGCAGAGTATAAGGGCCGCTAAAATATTCCTTATACAAATCCAGTGTTCTTGACTGGTCTACCTTCGGTGCATCGCTTTCTTCGTTAATGCCGCCGGAATCTTGGTTTTCCACCTGAGATCCGCCGATGTCGTTGCCGCCCTGAGTTTCACCGTTTAACCCACACGCTGCCAGTGAGAGCAGCATCATGACCGCAATAAAAATTGCTAATAATTTCTTCATGGTGTTGTTCCCCCTTTTTCAATTTATTAAAGTCCAAACAAGTCTTTCAAACTTGTGGCTTTCTTAGGTTCGGGTTTGACATAGTTGAAACCACCGTAAGGCTCTGATTTATCAAAACCAATATTAGGACAGTCGGGATCACCCTCGAAACAATGCTCGGTATCTACGTGATAACAAACACCACCGATCATCTTATACAGATGATTCATACTCGGATACTGACCTGCCTGACGGAATCCGTTTTGTAAAAGCAACTGCCTGTAGTTTTCAACTGCCTGACTGGCGGCTAAATGATTACCTGCAAAATCCGCAGAGAACCCATAGAAGCCGACCTCGTATTCGTTAATTTCAAAGTTTGCGCCACCGCAGTTCCATTTGGGATACTGCGGAAGTTTTTCATCCCATTCTGCCATAATTGCCGCATCACGCTCGGCTTTGGCTTGTTCTTCCTGAATAGTTGCAGGAAGCTTTGCACCGCAGTTCTGGCAGAACTTCGTGCCTATGTTGTTCTGTGTGCCACAGTTCACGCATACAGCGCCTTCTGCAAGTGTCTGTTCGGGTAGCTTAGTACCGCAGTCGGCACAGAATTTCTTGTCCGCACCGTTTGGTTTGCCACAGTTAGGACAAACCTTTGTATTCTTTGCCGCTTCGGTGGCATATCCTTGCAGTTTGCTTTCAAGGTTTGACATAGCCCCTTCAAGACCTGTAGAACGCTGTGTCTGTTGCTGTGAATTTTGAGTTGCTTTGTCGATAGACTGAGTTGCCTGATTTACAAGATTGGTTGCTGCGGGTTCAACCGCCTGACGAACTGCATTACCTACGGCTTTGCCGACAGCATCACTTACACCTCGTCTGATTGCCCTCTCTAAAAAGCCCATGTTGCACCTCCTTTGTCATCCTTTATTTCATATTATGTATACATTTACATATCCCTATATCATCGCTGGGGGGTGAATAATGAATGCACCCTATGCAGCTTTCATCTTTTGTTTTTCGCCCCGAAGCTTCGTAAAACTCACAAGGATCTTGAACGGCTGTAACAATTCGGTAGCCGACCTCATTATATAGCTTTTCCTCTGAAAGCTCCGGAAAGATGACAGCCGGCTCACCGAAAGCTCTGTCCGATTCGGTATAATAGCCATATCTGAGTTCGAAGATGTGCTGTCCAATAGTTATTCTTTTATAAAGATCACCCTCTTTTGGGGGTGTACCTAACTTAACCATGGCACCCTCCTTTGCAAAAGAAAAATCCTTTACACTGCTTACAATAACAGTATAAAGGATTTATTCTAAAAAAACATCCTACCGAAAAGGCGAAAAAAGAATGATTTATATGTAAGCGCCGAACTCACTTCGGTCAATGATTCCTGTCTTGTTTCGCGCTGTTTGTATCATAGATTTAACAGTAGATTTTGATATATGCAGGTGGTTGGCTATTTGTTCGTCGGACAGATTGAAGGCTGCCAGACGCGCAATCTCACGCTCGCGGTCAGAAAGCTTTGAAGTGATGTTGTTCTCGGTGACAGCATTATGGAGTTTAACCCAGCCTTCATGTAAAACCTTATGAAGCTCCTTGACCTTTTTAGCGGCATCAGGGTCAATTAAAAGAAGCCTTTCATCCAAGAATAGACCAAGTTGTCGGCGGTGCTCAACAAGCGGGCCGTATAGCCCGTCTGCGAGGCAGAGGTTAATTGCTCTGTCTAAATGAAAAGCGGCATTGGTATCATCACCCGTTTGATGATAGGTGATCGAGCACAATAGTCTCAGATAGATTTCGGACATTACGGTTTTCTCGGCTGTCGCCTGTGCGATCATCGGCTCCATAATAAAGGGATGGGAACGCATAAGACCAAGACCTGTTACATCTTCCAAATGAAAGCGTCCTGCCGCAAGTTCTTGAGCAAATACCAATAGATATTTTATATAAAACACTCGTGCTGCAGGGTGCGCATCGGTAGGCAGGTGCTCAAAGCGTCCTCGATAAAACCAGTCTGGGAAATCCTTGGTATTTCGGATGGAAAGATCTGTGGAGGCAATGGAAAGCAAGATAATATCACGATCGTTTTCATCCTTCCACGGCGCCTCGTACATATGCTTTTTTGCCTCCTGCCAAAGCCTCACATCCCCCTTCCACATAGCAACCAATCCTAAAAGCATACCGCCGGAAAGTGTGGCATAAAAGCCGCTGTGCTGCTGCAAAAAATAGGTGGCGTGCTCGTAAACCTTATCAATTTCACCGCGGCTATAGGCAATTTCTGCGGCAAACAGTTGCTGCGCTTCGGGATGATAGGCAAGTGATTCTATAACCGCATCTGCTGTGCCGGGAGTATTATACAGGTCGGTCATGTCCAAAAACGGACTCTTGCGAACAAGCGGTACATTACCGATTTTACCACTTGCTTTATTTTCTTTACGTCTTGCATCTGCAGGACGTGAAGCGTTATCGGGAATCATCCAGGCAACGCCCCAACGCTGAGCACCGGGAACGCGTCCTCTCCGACACAGGTCCTGCACATTCCTTGTTGATGTATCCCATTTTTGTGCCGCTTGCTGTGCTGTAATCATTTTCATAGTTGCACCCTTTTCCTATTCTCGTAATATGCGGATTTCCGCATATTGATTTTCTCTATTATACTGCGTTTTTCCGCATAATGCAACACCTTTTTGAAAACTAAAGCCGAACAAGCTTTAACGCTCATCCGGCTTTGTGATAGTATGAATATTTAATTTTGGCTACTCAGAGTATGTATTTCTGATGCGTGTTCTTAGAAACAAGCCCTCCTTTCTAAAAACCGCCGAAAACCCTATTTTGGCACCCTTGTGTTCAATAGGGCAAACTGGCGAAAAACCCAGTGTTTATGCAGGTTTCAGGCGGTTTGCCCTATTATAACGCATTCCTCCACTCTTCTGACAATGCCAGTTGCTTTCATATTTCTATCTCCTTTTACGATACTCGACGCGCTACCGTCCTTTGTTGTCATTGCGAACCAGTGCGCACACTGGTGTGGCAATCTCCAAAACCAACTGCATACTTGAGATTGCCACGTCGCTTCGCTCCTCGCAATGACAGGGATAGTCGGCAGCCGTCTACAATAATTTTACAAATTACGCTG